>DAIOGQ010000019.1:0-9085 GCA_036745175.1 Kineosporiaceae bacterium | reverse complement strand
CGCGAGGGTCGTCCGCCGCGCGGGCGATGCCGAGGCGAGCACCAGCACGAGGGGCGGGGTCCGGTTCGGCACGGGCCGAGGGTAGGCCACCGCGGACCGGTCGGCGTCGGGGGTCAGGGGGTGAGCGCCGTCCGCAGCACGTCGAGGCCCAGCGACCCGAGGTCGAGCGCCCGCCGGTGCCAGGCGGCCAGGTCGAACGCGTCGCCGTCCCGGCGCCGCGCGGCGTCCCGCAGGTCGAGCCACACCCGCTCGCCGAGCTTGTACGCGGGGGCCTGCCCGGGCCAGGTGAGGTACCGCTCGGTCTCGAACCGGGTCCTCGCCTCGCCCATCCGGGTGTGTGCCGTCATGAAGGCGAGCACCTTGGCGGCGTCCCACGTGCCGCCGCCGACCTCGGCCGGCGCGGGGAGCCGGCAGTGCACGCCGATGTCGACGACGACGCGGGCCGCGCGCAGGGCGTGCGCGTCGAGCATGCCCATGAGGTCGCCCGGGTCGTCGAGGTAGCCGAGCTCCTCCATGAGCCGCTCGGCGTACAGCGCCCAGCCCTCGCCGTGCCCGGAGACCCAGACGCCGTACCGGCGCCAGCGGTTCAGCCGGTCCGCGCGGAACGCCGTCTGGCCGATCTGCAGGTGGTGGCCCGGGACACCCTCGTGGAACACCGTCGAGGTCTCGCGCCACGTCGAGAACCGGGTGACGCCTTCCGGGACCGACCACCACATCTGTCCCGGGCGGCTGAAGTCCTCCGACGGCGAGGTGTAGTAGATGACGCCGGACGACGAGGGTGCCAGGCGACAGCGCAGCGTCCGGATCGGCTCGGGGATGTCGAAGTGGGTGCCTGCGAGGTCGGCGACCGCGGCGTCCGAGACGGCCTGCATCCAGTCCCTGAACTGCTCGGCCCCCTCGATGTTGCGTTCCGGGTCGGCGTCCAGGACGGCGATGCCTGCGCCGACGGCGGCCGCGACCGACTCGGGGTCGGTCCCGGACGGCGCGGACGGGTCGAGCCGGCGGCCCACCTCGGCCATCCGGGCCTCGATCCGGGCCAGCTCCTCCAGGCCCCATGCGTACGTCTCGTCGAGGTCCACCCGGGCGCCGACGAAGAGCTGGGAGTGCAGCGCGTAGGCGTCCCGGCCGGCGGCGTCGTCGGTGACGGCGACCGGCATGAGCTCGCTGCGGAGCCAGCGCGCGAGGTCGTCGTACGCAGCAGCGGCCCGGCGGGCGGCGTCGAGCGCCCGATCGGCGGCCGCGCCGGAGTCCGGCTGGTCGAGCCCGCGGACGAGGGTCACGAAGTAGCTGTCGTCAGGCCCGCCCTCACCGGCGAACTCCTGCGCCTGCTCGGCCGCCGTCCGCACCCGGGTCACGGTCGGCAGCCAGCCGCCGGCGCGCGCTGCGACGAGGCTCTCGCGGTAGGCCGCGAGCGCCCCGGGGAGGTCGTCGATCCGGCCGACGACGGCGTCGACGTCGTCCGCCGTCTGCGTCGCCGAGACGTCGAAGACCTCCCGCAGGCTCTGGACCGGGGTGTCGATGTTGCCCAGCGGCGCAGCGTCGAGGCCGGCGTCGTGCATCGCGACGTACAGCCCGAGCCGCTCGCGCATCGCAGCGAGCGTGACGACGTCGACGTCGTCGGCCGGGGCGAGGTCGTCCAGGCCGGCGAGCACCCGCCGGCACTCCGCAGCGCGCGCTTCTATGCCGGCCGGGGAGTAGTCGGTGACCCCCCGGGCGAAGCCGGTGAGGCCGTCGAGCGTGGCCTGGACCGGGTCGAGCCGGCTGCGCGCGTCGAGGTGGGCCTCGGCGACGGCGTCGACGGCGGTGCGAGGGCGGGCGGGTGCGGCGGTCACGCCCTGACGCTATCCGTACCCGTGCGCCTGTCGCGCACGCGGCCGCGGGGGCCCGCCCGCGGGTCGGCGACCTACGTCGCCGCCGGGCGCGGCGTCGCGGTGGTCGCCGCGATGAGCCGCTCCAGCTCGTCGGCGCGACGCAGGTCGCGGGGGCGGCCGCTCGCCCGGCGCATCGCGACGAGGTCGGCGGCATCGAGGTAGCGGACCGTGCCGCCGTCCGCCGTCCGGGTGCTCACGGCCCGGTCGAGGAACGCCGCCACCGGCAGGTCGCCCCACGGCAGCTGCGGCGTGCAGCAGTCCCCGCTCGCCGACGGACTGCGGAACTGGACCTTGGGCTGCGCGAAGGCGTCCGGGGTGCACGGCAGCTCGGCGCCGTCGTCGTCGGTCAGTGTCGCGCCGGCTCGTCCGAACGCCTCGGCGAGCGCCGATGCGTGCCGCGGGTCGCCGTCCCAGAGCAGGTCGAGGTCCCCGGTGAGCTCGACCGACCCGTGGAGGATCCCCGCCACCTGCCCGATGACGACGACCGGGGCGCCGGCGGGCGTCGAGCCGGGCGAGGAGCGGGAAGGGGTCGAAGCCGACGGCGTCGTCCGTCGCGACGGTCCCGACGTCGTCCGGCGCGTCGTCGTGGCCCAGGCCCGACGGCGAGCGCCCGGTGGTCACGGCCACGGTCCGGCGGACGGCGTCGAGGAGCCGGCGGACCGGTTCCTCGTCCTCGCCCGCGGCTGTCACCGGTCCGCCGTCCGCATGTCAGCCCCACTCCTAGATACCAGCGGCGTCGGCGAGATCCGCAACCTGAACCGGCCTGCTGCCGGGGTGAGTCTCGCCACGCTCTCGCCCAGGCCTGTGGGTGAATGCTCGCGGCACACGCGGGTACGGGCAAGCCAACGGCGCGAACGTCTTCGCCCCGGCCGGACGCCCTTCGCGGGCCGTCCGCGGCGGGTCCGCGGGACGGGCGCCGTCCGGCCGCTGCCACCGCAGGGGCCCGACCGACACGCGGCCGGCGCACTGCGCACGCGCCGCCGTCGCAACGAAGGAGAGCCATGTCCGACGTCATCGAGACCGTCGAGGTCGCCGTCCCGGTCCGCACGGCCTACAACCAGTGGACGCAGTTCGAGGAGTTCCCCCGCTTCATGGAGGGTGTCGAGAAGATCACCCAGGTCAGCGACACGCTGACCCACTGGAAGATCAAGATCGGCGGGGTCGAGCGCGAGTTCGACGCCGAGATCACCGAGCAGCACCCGGACGAGCGGGTCGCCTGGCACAGCGTCGGCGGGACCGACCACGCCGGCGTCGTCACCTTCCACCGGCTCGACGACAACCTGACCCGGGTGACGCTGCAGCTGGACACGACGCCCGAGGGCCTCGTCGAGACGCTCGGCGACAAGCTCGGCCTCGTGAAGCGCCGCGCCAAGAGCGACATGGGGCGCTTCAAGGAGTACATCGAGTCGCGCGGCATCGAGACCGGCGGCTACCGGGACGACGTCCAGAAGAGCGACCCGGCGAGCTGACCGGCCGACCCACGCACGACGGACGCCCCCGGAGCCGTGCTCCGGGGGCGTCGTCGTGTCCGTCCGTCCACAACGACGGAGAAACGGAGCCGGCCGGCGGCGTGTCGTGCGGTGGAGCGCTCTTGTGACGAAGTGATCGAGGGGGACGGCGCGGTGGGCGTGTTACAGGCCGAGGCGGTGGGCGCCGGTGTAGACGTTGAAGCCGGTTCCGCGGGAGAACCCGACGAGCGTCATACCCGCCTCCTCGGCGAGCGCCACCGCGAGGGAGGACGGCGCCGAGACGGCGGCGAGCACCGCGCAGCCGGCCATCCACGCCTTCTGGACGAGCTCGAACGACGCCCGCCCGCTCACCTGGAGCACGTGACCGGCCAGCGGCAGCCGCCCGTTCGCCAGCGACCACCCGACGACCTTGTCGACGGCGTTGTGCCGCCCGACGTCCTCGCGCAGGCACACCAGGTCGCCCGCGGGGGTGAACAGGCCCGCCGCGTGCAGCCCACCGGTCGCCTCGAACACCCGCTGCGCGGCGCGCAGCCGGGCCGGCAGCCCGGCGAGCACGGCGGGCGCGAGGCGCACGTCGTCCGCGCCGACGTCGACCGCGGACGTCGAGCGCACGGCCTCGATCGTCTCCGCCCCGCAGATGCCGCAGGCGCTGCTGACGTGCCGGTGCCTCGTCGCGCCGGGCGCTGCGACGCCCGGCGCCAGGACGACCTCGACCACGTTGTAGGTCGCTCGGCCGTCGCCGTCGCGGTCGGCGTCCGGGCAGTGCCGGGCGGCGAGGACGTCTGCGGGCGAGCGGACGACGCCCTCGGCGACGAGGAAGCCGAGGGTCAGGTCGACGTCGTGCCCCGGCGTCCGCATCGTCACCGTGAACGGCTCGGGCTCGGCCCCCGCGACCCCCAACCGGATCTCGAGCGGCTCCTCGACGGCGAGCGTGTCCGACCGGGCGGGCCGGGCATGCGCCGTCCCGTCGTCGTCCAGGGCGATGCGGACGACGCGTCGGCGGGTGGTCGAGTGCGGCACCGCACCATCGTCGCCCGCCCGGCGGCCGACGGCGAGCGACCTCACCCCGCTGGTGTTGAGTTCCACCATGCGGAACACAGTCCTGCCTGGTGGGAACTTCCGACGCCGGGCGCCTGACGCGCGGGCCGCTGCGTGATGCATCCTGGCACGGTGAGCAACGGTGCGAACGGCAGTCCACGGGCCAGGGACCCCCTCGCCGTCGATGGTGGCGTCGACGCTGTGCAGGTCGCCCGGTCGGTCGTCGCCGCGCACCGCACCGACCGGGGGGCGCTGCTGCCGATCCTGCACGGGATCCAGTCCGCGCTCGGCTGCGTCCCGACCGAGGTCGTCCCCGTCGTGGCGGCCGAGCTCAACCTGAGCCGGGCGGACGTCCACGGCGTCGTGAGCTTCTACTCCGACTTCCGCCGGGAGCCAGCGGGGCGGACGGTCGTCGCGCTCTGCCGGGCCGAGGCCTGCCAGTCGGTCGGTGCCGACGCGCTCGCCGAGGACGTCGAGGCCCGGCTCGGGGTCGAGACCGGGGCGACCCGGGACGACGGTGCGGTGACGCTGAACGGCGTGTTCTGCCTCGGCAACTGCGCACTCGGACCCGCCGCGCTCGTCGACGGCCGGCTGCTCGGGCGGGTCACCGCCGACCGGGTCGAGGCCCTGGTCCGGGCCGCGGAGGTGCCGGCATGAGCCGCACTCTCCACGTCCCCCGGGACAGCGCCGCGCGGTCCGTCGGTGCCGACGACGTCGCGGCCGCGATCGTGGCGGCGGTCGCGGGCCGGGACGACGTGGCGCTGGTGCGCAACGGCTCCCGGGGGCTCCTGTGGCTCGAGCCGCTCGTCGAGGTCAGCGTCGACGGCGGTCCGCGGGTCGCGTTCGGCCCGGTCACGCCGGACGACGTCGCGTCGCTGCTCGCGGCCGGTCTCCTCGACTCCGACCCGGCCGGCGTGCCGAACCCGCTCACCGAGCACCCGCTGCACCTCGGGCCGACCGAGTCGATCGAGTGGCTCGCCTCGCAGAACCGGCTCACGTTCCGCCGGGTCGGCGTCGTCGACCCGCTCTCGGCCGACGAGTACCTCGCCACCGGGGGCATGGCGGGCCTGCGCCGGGCCCTCGGCATGAGCCCCGCGGACGTCGTCGCCGAGGTGACGGCGTCCGGACTGCGCGGCCGCGGCGGCGCGGGCTTCCCCGCGGGTGTCAAGTGGAAGACCGTCGCCGAGGCGCCCGCCGACCCAGCGAGCGGGGACCTGAAGTTCATCTGCTGCAACGCCGACGAGGGCGACTCGGGCACGTTCGCCGACCGGATGATGCTGGAGGGCGACCCGTTCTCGACGATCGAGGGGATGGCGATCGCGGCGCACGCGGTCGGCGCTCGCGAGGGGTACGTCTACATCCGCAGCGAGTACCCGGACGCCGTGGCGACGCTGACGAGCGCCGTCGAGATCGCCTACGCGCGAGGCTGGCTCGGTGAGGACGTCCTGGGTGCGGGACTGCACTTCGACCTCTTCGTGCGGGTGGGCGCCGGCGCCTACATCTGCGGCGAGGAGACCTCGATGCTCGAGAGCCTCGAGGGCAAGCGTGCCGTCGTCCGGGCCAAGCCGCCGCTGCCCGCCCTCGAGGGCCTGTTCGGCCGGCCGACCGTCGTCAACAACCTGCTCACGCTCGCGACCGTCCCGGCCGTCATGTCCGGCGGGGCGCAGGCGTACGCCGACCTCGGCGTCGGGCGGTCGCGCGGCACCCAGGTCTTCCAGCTCGCGGGCAACGTCGCGCGCGGCGGGATCGTCGAGACCGCCTTCGGCGTGACGCTCGGCGAACTCGTCGAGGGCTGGGGCGGCGGGACGGCGTCCGGCCGCCCCGTGCGCGCCGTCCAGGTCGGCGGTCCCCTCGGTGCCTACCTGCCGCCGTCCCGGTTCGACCTGCCGATGGACTACGAGGCGTTCGCGGCCGCCAAGGCGATGGTCGGCCACGGCGGCGTCGTCGTGTTCGACGACAGCGTCGACATGGCGAAGATGGCCCGGTTCGCGATGCACTTCTGCGCCGAGGAGTCCTGCGGCAAGTGCACGCCGTGCCGGATCGGCGCCGTCCGCGGCGTGGAGACGATCGACCGGATCCGGGCGGGCGTCGACCGGGAGGCGAACCTCGCCCTGCTCGACGACCTCTGCACGCTCATGGTCGACGGGTCGCTCTGCGCGATGGGGGGTCTGACCCCGATGCCCGTGCGCAGCGCGGTCGAGCACTGGCCGGACGACTTCCACCGCGAGCCGGTCGACGTGACGATCGACCGGCACCGCCCCGGCGGGCGCGAGCCCGTCGGCCCCCAGCCCCGGTACGTCGCGGCGTCAGCGGCGTCCGCCCAGCACTCCACACCCGAGGAGGTGGCCCCGTGACCCTGCTCAAGGAACCTGACCGCGGGACCCCGGCACGCACGAGCGCGACGACCGTCCGGCTCACCGTCGACGGCCAGCCGGTGGAGGTCCCGGCGGGGACGTCGGTCATGCGAGCGGCGTCCCTCGCCGGGGTCGACGTGCCCAAGCTGTGCGCGACGGACTCGTTGGAGGCGTTCGGCTCCTGCCGGCTGTGCCTGGTCGAGATCGACGGCGTCAGGGGGACCCCCGCGTCGTGCACGACCCCGTGCGGCGACGGCATGGCGGTGACGACCCAGAGCGACCGGCTCGCCGACCTGCGCCGCGGGGTCATGGAGCTGTACATCTCCGACCATCCGCTCGACTGCCTGACGTGCGCGGCGAACGGCGACTGCGAGCTGCAGGACATGGCGGGTGTCGTCGGCCTGCGCGACGTCCGCTACGGCTACGCGGGCGACAACCACCTCGGGCAGGAGAAGGACCTCTCGAACCCGTACTTCGACTTCGACCCGAGCAAGTGCATCGTCTGCAGCCGCTGCGTGCGTGCCTGCGACGAGGTGCAGGGGACCTTCGCGCTGACCATCTCCGGCCGCGGCTTCGACTCGAAGGTCTCGCCCGGCGTGGAGGAGTCGTTCTTCGACTCCGAGTGCGTCTCGTGCGGCGCCTGTGTCCAGGCCTGCCCCACGGCGACGCTCCAGGAGCGCAAGGTGGTCGAGCTCGGGATGCCGACCCGGTCGGTCGTCACGACGTGCGCGTACTGCGGCGTCGGCTGCTCGTTCAAGGCCGAGATGCGCGGCGGCGAGGTCGTCCGGATGGTGCCGTTCAAGGACGGCGGCGCGAACGAGGGCCACTCGTGCGTCAAGGGCCGGTTCGCGTGGGGCTACGCGACGCACGCCGAGCGGGTGATGTCGCCGATGGTCCGGGAGAACATCGACGACCCGTGGCGCGAGGTCTCCTGGGAGGAGGCGATCGGGTACACCGCACGCCGCCTGCTCCAGATCCAGGAAGCGCACGGGCCCGGCTCGATCGGCGGCATCACGTCGTCGCGCTGCACCAACGAGGAGGTCTACGTCGTCCAGAAGATGGTCCGGGCGGCGTTCGGAAACAACAACGTCGACACCTGCGCGCGGGTCTGCCACTCGCCGACCGGGTACGGGCTCAAGCAGACGTTCGGGACGTCGGCGGGCACGCAGAACTTCGCGAGCGTCGAGCAGTCCGACGTCATCGTCGTCATCGGCGCCAACCCGACCGACGGCCACCCGGTCTTCGCGAGCCGGATGAAGCGCCGGCTGCGCCAGGGCGCCAAGCTCGTCGTCGTCGACCCGCGGCGGATCGACCTCGTGCGGTCCCCGCACGTCGAGGCGCAGCACCACCTCCAGCTGGCCCCGGGCACGAACGTCGCCGTCGTCAACGCGATGGCCCACGTCGTCGTCACCGAGGGGCTGATGGACGACGCCTTCGTCGCCGAGCGCTGCGAGGGCACGGACGAGTGGGTCGCGTTCATCTCGCAGCCGGAGAACAGCCCGGAGGCGGTCGAGCACATCACCGGGGTGCCGGCCTCCGAGGTCCGCGCCGCCGCACGCCTGTACGCGACCGGCGGCAACGCTGCGATCTACTACGGCCTCGGCGTCACCGAGCACAGCCAGGGCTCGACGATGGTCATGGGGATGGCGAACCTCGCGATGGCCACCGGCAACATCGGCCGCGAGGGCGTCGGCGTCAACCCGTTGCGCGGGCAGAACAACGTCCAGGGCTCGTGCGACATGGGCTCGTTCCCGCACGAGCTCCCCGGCTACCGGCACGTCTCGGACGACGCGGTCCGGACCGTCTTCGAGACCCTCTGGGGCGCGACGATCCTCGCCGAGCCCGGGCTGCGGATCCCGAACATGTTCGACGCCGCGATCGACGGGACCTTCCGCGGGCTCTACATCCAGGGCGAGGACCTCGCGCAGTCCGACCCGAACACCCAGCACGTGCTGCACGCGCTGCGGTCCATGGACCTCGTCGTCGTCCAGGACCTGTTCCTCAACGAGACGGCCAAGCTCGCGCACGTCTTCCTGCCCGGCACGTCCTTCCTCGAGAAGGACGGCACGTTCACCAACGCCGAGCGCCGGATCAACCGGGTCCGCCCGGTCATCCCGCCGAAGACCGGCAAGCACGAGTGGCAGATCGTCTGCGAGGTCGCCCAGGCCATGGGCTACCCGATGGCGTACGAGAGCTCGAGCCAGATCATGGACGAGATCGCCATGACGACGCCGACCTTCGCCGGGGTCTCGTTCGCCCACCTCGACGCGGTCGGCTCGCTGCAGTGGCCGTGCAACGCGAACGCCCCCGAGGGCACGCCGATCATGCACGTCGACGGCTTCGTCCGCGGCAA
>DAIOGQ010000018.1:0-24654 GCA_036745175.1 Kineosporiaceae bacterium | reverse complement strand
TGTCGAAGTTCAGCGGGTAGATGTCCTGGTACTTCTTCGGCGGGTTCTCGGCGTACGCGATCGTGCCGTCGGCCCGGGTCGTGAACCACTCGGGGTGCTCGCGGGCCCACGGGTGGTCCGGGGCGCACTGGAGCGCGAGGTCGAGCGCGACCTCGAGGCCGTTCTCCCGGGCCGTCGCGACGAAGTGGTCGAAGTCCTCGATCGTGCCGAGGTCGGGGTGCACCGCGTCGTGGCCGCCCTCGACGGAGCCGATCGCCCACGGCACACCCGGATCCTGGGGGCTCGGGTCGAGCGTGTTGTTCGGACCCTTGCGGTTGACCCGCCCGACCGGGTGGATCGGCGGCAGGTAGACGATGTCGAAGCCCATCGACGCGATGACGGGCAGCCGCGCCTCGGCCTGCCGGAACGTGCCGGAGACCCAGCGCTGACCGTCCTCGTCGAAGTGCGCGCCCTCGGACCGCGGGAACATCTCGTACCAGGAGGAGAAGAGCGCGAGCCGCCGCTCGACGGTGAGCGCGTACGTCGGCGAGGCCGTCACCATGTCGCACAGCGGCGTCCGGCCGAGCGCGAGGTGCACCTCGCGTGACGTCCCGCCGGCCAGCCGGGCCTGCGGCGGTCGGCTCGTGTCGCGCAGCGCCGTGATCGCGTCGCGCAGGACGCGTGCGTCGCCGTACTCCGGCTGCGCCTCGTCGAGCGCGCGCTCCAGGGTCCTGGCGCCCTCCTCGAGCATGAGGTCGACGTCCTGCCCGGCCGCGACCTTGATGACGGCGTTGTGCTCCCACGTGCCGTACGGGTCGCTCCAGCCCTCGACCCTGAACGACCACCGCCCCTGCCGGTCCGGCACGACGGTCGCTCCCCAGCGGTCGGTCCCCGGTGCGAGCGGCACCATCCGCAGGCGGGCGGTCTCGGTGCCGTCCGGGTCGACCAGGACGGCGGTCGCGGCGACCGCGTCGTGGCCCTCGCGGAAGACGGACGCCTCGATCGGCACGGGCTCGCCGACGACGGCCTTGGCCGGCCAGCGGCCGCCGTCGACGACGGGGGTCACCCGGAGCACGGGGATCCGGCCGACGACCGGGGCTCCCGGGGCGGTCGGGCGTACGAGCAGGGCAGCGGCCGCAGGCATCGCCCCTGCGCGGGCCGGCTGCGCGTCGCTGCCCTCGCCCGCGGAGTCCCGCGCGGACGCCGGGGCGGCGTCCGCCACCTCCACGTCCGCCACGTCCACGTCCGTCACGTCCACGCCCGACACGTCCACGCCCGACACGTCCACGCCCGCGTCGTCCACGGCAGGGGCCGACCCGCCGAGCGGACCCTTGGGTCCGGCGGCCTTGCGCCGGCGACGCCAGGTGCCGGCTGCTCCCTCGATCATGTCTCAACCTCACCACTCAGGTCGGTCGGGTGCAGCCGCACCCGCGCGGATCTCGTGCACACCGTCGATCACTCGACACAACCGGCCGGTAACTTCACCCGTCGCCCGTGCGGAGTCTTGACAGCCTCGCGACACGGCTCGGGGCGAGCCCCCGGAACTACTCGTTGCATGGGTTTCGCTACGGAAAGCGACCAGACTGTGCCGCGGGTGGAGCTGCGGGTCTGTCGTCGTCACTGTCCCGAAACGTACCGGTCCGACGGGGGCTAGCAAACGTTTACACAGCGGAGGTTCCACGCCTTGCTGCAAGCGCTTACGGAATCTGCCCGAGGTCGGCCGTTGCGGTGCGTGTCGGAGTGTGACCTGCCGTACGCTTCCCCGCGTGAGAGCCATCCGTCGCTTCACCGTCCGCACCGTGCTGCCCGCGCCCATCGCCGCGCTGGGCGACCTCGCGAGCAACCTCCGCTGGTCCTGGCACCCGCCGACGTGCGACCTCTTCGCGTCCCTCGACCCCCAGCGCTGGGAAGCGTCCCGGCGGGACCCGGTCGCCCTCCTCGGCGCCCTGTCGCCCGACGAGCTCGACGCCCTCGCCTCGGACCGGCAGTTCGTCACCCGCGTCGCCGCGGCCGCCGACGACCTGTGGACCTACCTGACCGAACCGCGCTGGTACCAGCATCTCGGCGACGAGGTGCCGAGCTCCATCGCGTACTTCTCCCCCGAGTTCGGCATCACCGCGGTGCTGCCGCAGTACTCCGGTGGCCTCGGCATCCTCGCCGGCGACCACCTCAAGTCCGCGAGCGACCTCGGGGTCCCGATCGTCGGCGTGGGCCTGCTGTACGGGCACGGCTACTTCAAGCAGTCGTTGTCGCGCGAGGGCTGGCAGACCGAGACGTACCCGGTGCTCGACCCCAACGAGCTGCCGATCGCGCTCCTGCGCGAGGCGGACGGCAGCCCGTCCACCGTCACGGTCGGCCTGCCCGGCGGCCGAACCCTGACGGCGCACGTGTGGAAGGCCCAGGTCGGCCGTGTCCCGCTGCTGCTGCTCGACTCGGCGGTCGAGGAGAACGACGAGGCGGCCCGCGTCATCACCGACCGGCTCTACGGCGGAGGCGGCGAGCACCGGCTCCAGCAGGAGATGCTGCTCGGCATCGGCGGCGTCCGTGCGCTGCGCGTCTGGTCGCGGCTGTCCGGCGCCCCCGAGCCGGACGTCTACCACACCAACGAGGGCCACGCGGGCTTCCTCGGCCTCGAGCGGATCCGCGAGCTCGTCGACGAGCAGGGCTCGACATTCGACCAGGCCATCGAGACGGTCCGGGCCGGCACGGTCTTCACGACGCACACGCCCGTTCCGGCCGGCATCGACCGCTTCGGCCGCGACCAGATCGAGACGTTCTTCGGCGGCGACAACTCGGTGCCCGGCGTGCCGGTCGACCGGATCCTGGCGCTCGGTGCCGAGGACTACCCCGGCGGTGACCCGAGCGTCTTCAACATGGCCGTCATGGGCCTGCGCCTGGCGCAGCGGGCCAACGGCGTGAGCCGGCTCCACGGCGTCGTGAGCCGCGAGATGTTCGACGGGCTCTGGCCCGGGTTCGACCCGGGCGAGGTGCCGATCACCTCGATCACCAACGGGGTCCACGCGCCGACCTGGGTCGACCGCCGGGTCATCGAGCTCGCCGAGAAGTTCCTCGGGCCCCAGATCACCACCGAGGCGCGCGGCTGGGAGGGCGTCGACCAGATCCCGGACGAGGAGATCTGGGCGGTTCGCCGGCAGATGCGCGCCTCGCTTGTCGACGAGGCCCGACGGCGGACCCGTTCGTCGTGGCTCAAGCGCGGCGCCAGCCCGGCCGAGCTCGGCTGGGTCGACGGCGTCCTCGACCCCGACGTCCTGACGATCGGCTTCGCCCGCCGGGTGCCGACGTACAAGCGCCTCACCCTCATGCTGCGCGACCCCGACCGGCTGCGCCGCCTGCTCCTGCACCCCCAGCGGCCGGTCCAGCTCGTCATCGCCGGCAAGTCCCACCCGGCCGACGACCACGGCAAGAGGCTCATCCAGCAGATGGTCCGGTTCGCCGACGACCCGGCCGTCCGGAACCGGATCGTCTTCCTGCCGAACTACGACATCGCGATGGCGCTGTCGCTCTACCCGGGCTGCGACGTCTGGCTGAACAACCCGCTGCGGCCCTTCGAGGCGTGCGGGACGTCCGGCATGAAGTCCGCGCTCAACGGGGGCCTCAACCTGTCGATCCTCGACGGCTGGTGGGACGAGTGGTACGACGGCGAGAACGGCTGGGCGATCCCCACCGCGGACGGCGTCGACGACCCCGACCACCGCGACGACCTCGAGGCCGCCGCGCTCTACGACCTCGTCGAAGGGTCGGTCGCGCCGCGGTTCTACGACCGCGACGAGCGCGGTCTGCCGACCCGCTGGCTCGAGATGGTGCGGCACACGCTGTCCTCGCTCGGGCCCAAGGTGCTCGCGAGCCGGATGGTCGCGGACTACGTGACCGGGCTCTACGTGCCCGCCGCGAACGCGGGCAGGGCCACGACGGGGGCCGCCGCGCGTGATCTCGCGGCGTTCAAGTCCCGGGTGCGCAGCCAGTGGCCGTCGGTGCGGGTCGACCACGTCGAGTCCGACGGGGTCAGCGACAGCCCGCAGGTCGGTGACGAGGTCCTGCTGCGCGCCTTCGTCTCGCTCGGCGCACTGGCCCCCGAGGACGTCGACGTCCAGGTCGTCTACGGACGCGTCACCCCGTCGGACACCCTGACCGACACCGTGACGGCGACGCTGCGGCACGCCGAGACGTACGAGGCGGGCCGGCACCGGTTCGACGGCGGGCTGAAGCTCCGCCGGACCGGGCCGT
Organism: Kineosporiaceae bacterium; assembly: GCA_036745175.1. Taxonomy (GTDB): domain Bacteria; phylum Actinomycetota; class Actinomycetes; order Actinomycetales; family Kineosporiaceae; genus R-H-3. The sequence goes on along the minus strand of DAIOGQ010000018.1, from coordinate 20,430 downwards.
TCGGCTACACCGTCCGCGTGCTGCCGCGCACCGACCTGCTCGCCGCTCCCGCGGAGATGGGCCTGGTCACGAACGCCTGACCCGCCGCGGTCAGCGCCGGGACGTCGCGTGCCGGGTCGCGGCGTAGACGCGCATGCTGCTCGCGGCGACGTCCACGACGCTGCGGCCGGCGACGTCCGGGGCCGGCGGCGCCCCCGGGGCCGGCGGGCGCTCCAGCGCGCTGTCCCACAGCAGCCGGTAGCGCCTGGCCCACGGCAGGCCGGGGAGCGTGACCGCGACCGGGCGCGGGTCGCCCTGGACGACGACGAGCAGCGAGCCGTCCGTGTGGCGACCCTCGCCGCCGGGGACGACAGCGTGCAGGTACATCTGGAGCACCCGCAGGTCCGGGTCGTGCCAGCGTTCGTGCTCCATCTCCGCGCCGTCCACGGCGAACCAGGCGAGGTCCTTCGTGCCCTCGACGTGCACCGGCCGGCCGGCGAAGAAGCGGTCCTGGCGCAGTGCCGGGTGCTCGCGGCGCAGCCGCAGCAGGTGCCGTGTCGTCGCGAGGAGGTCCTCCTGCCACGGCCGCAGCGACCAGTCGACCCAGGACGTCTCGTTGTCCTGGCAGTACGCGTTGTTGTTGCCGCCCTGGGTCCGGCCCAGCTCGTCGCCGGCGACGAGCATCGGCACGCCGGTCGACAGGAGCAGCGTGCCGAGGACGTTGCGCGCCGTCCGCCGTCGCGCCGCGAGGATCCGCGCGTCGTCGGTCGGGCCCTCGACGCCGTGGTTCCACGACCGGTTGTCGCCGGCCCCGTCCCGGTCGTCCTCACCGTTCGCCGCGTTGTGCTTGACGTCGTAGGCCGTCGCGTCGGCGAGCGTGAACCCGTCGTGCGCCGTGACGAAGTTGACCGACGCGAGCGGGCCGCGCGATGCCGAGAAGACGTCGGCGGAGCCGGCGAGCCGGGTGGCGAGGTCGCGCACGCCACCGGCCGAGCCGCCGTCGGCGACCCGGCGGCCACCGACGAGCCAGAAGTCGCGCACGCTGTCCCGGAAACGGTCGTTCCACTCGGCGAACGGCGGCGGGAACTGACCGGTCCGCCAGCCGTGCGGGCCGAGGTCCCACGGCTCCGCGATGAGCTTCGACGCCCCGATCACCGGGTCGGCCCGCGCGGCGACGAGCAGCGGATGGTCGGGGTCGAAGCCCTCGCGGCCGCGGGCGAGCGTCGTCGCGAGGTCGAAGCGGAACCCGTCGACCCGCATCTCGGTGAGCCAGTAGCGCAGCGAGTCGAGGACCAGCTGGACGACGCGGGGCTCGCGGAAGTCCAGGCTGTTGCCGCACCCGGTCGTGTCGACGTCGTGGCCGTGCCCGTCGAGCCGGTAGTACGTCGCGGCGTCGATCCCGCGCCACGACAGGGTGGGCCCACCGGCCCCGGCCTCGCAGGTGTGGTTGTAGACGACGTCGAGGACGACCTCGATCCCCGCCGCGTGCAGCAGCCGGACCATGCCCTTGAACTCGTCGACGACGCCTCGCGGGTCGCTCGCCGCCGCATAGCCGGGGTGCGGCGCGAAGAAGCCCAGCGTGCTGTAGCCCCAGTAGTTCGTCATGCCCCGTCGGGCGAGCTGGGGCTCGTCGCCGATCGCGTGCACCGGGAGGAGCTCGAGCGTCGTCACGCCGAGGTCGCGCAGGTGCTCCACCGTCGCCGGGTGGGCGAGCCCGGCGTAGGTGCCGCGCAGGTGGGCCGGCACCCCGGGCAGCTGCCGGGTGAGGCCGCGGACGTGCGCCTCGTAGAGGACCGTGTCGGTCCACGGCACCTCGGGGAAGACGTCTCCGGTCCAGTCGAACGCGGCGTCGGTGACGACGGCGAGCGGCGCGTACGGCGCGGAGTCGCGGTCGTCCCGGACCGCCGGGTCGCCCTCGAACGCGGTGTCGACCGTGTGCCCGAACAGCTCCGGCATCAGTCGCGGCGCGGCGTCCAGGGCGCGCGCGTACGGGTCGAGGAGGAGCTTGGCGGCGTTGTGCCGGTGGCCGCGCGCGGGCTCCCAGCGGCCGTGCACCCGCAGGCCGTACGTCGTCCCGACCGGTACGTCGGGCACGAACGCGTGCCACACACCATGGGTCGGCCCGGCGAGCAGGACGCGGCGTTCGGACCTCACGTGCGGTGCGTGCGGCCCCACGTTCTCCCGGTCGACCAGGCAGAGCTCGACGGCGTCCGCGTGCGCCGCGAGAACCGAGACGTCGACCCCGCCGTTGCGCGGATGCACGCCGAGAAGGTGCTGGCGCGAGCGGGCTCCGGACACGACGGGCAGTCTGCCCGACCGGTCGGGCCTCGGCCCCATCGGCGCGCGGGTCGGCTCGCTGACCGGGCGCGGGGCAGATCGGTAGGTTGTGGACGTGACCGACCCGACCTCGCTGCCCTCCTTCGCGCCCCCGACGGACGGGCAGCCGCTGCGCGGGCGCGTGCTCGACGCTCTTCTCGACGAGGGCTTCCGGCCGACGATCGACGAGGACGGGGACGTCGCGTTCCAGGCTCAGGGCCAGCCCCTGTTCGTCCGCTGCATCCAGGCGCGACCCGAGCTGGTCCGCGTCTTCGGCCAGTGGTCGACCGAGGCGGTCCCCGGTGACGAGCTGGTCCGGCTGCGGGCCGCGAACGCCGTCACCGGGACCCTGAACCTCGTCAAAGCGACGGTCCACGACGACCGGATCGTCGTCGTCATCGATCTCGTCGTGAGCGACGGGCTCGAGCTGCGCGCGTTGCTGACGGCGACGGTCGACGCGGTCCTCGGCTCGGTCCAGACGTGGCATGCGACCGTCCGAGAGATGATCCGCGAGGCCTGACCCGTGGCGTGACGGACCCCGCACGGCCGCAGCGCGACGCCTCGGTAGGCTCGAGCGGCACTGCGCGACGAGGCGAGGAGGCGGCGTGAGCGACAGCCCTGGGGACACGCACGGCGGCGCGCCCGGACCGGCCGACGGTGACGTCGTCTGGTCGGGGCAGTTCGTCCGGCTCGAGGTCGAGGCCGGGATCGGGACGATCCGGCTCGACAGGCCGAAGCTGAACGCCCTCGACGCCGCCATGCAGGAGGAGATCCGCGAGGCGGCGACGCAGGCCGGCCGCAGCCGCGACGTCGCCGCCGTCGTCGTCTACGGCGGCGAACGGGTGTTCGCGGCGGGCGCCGACATCAAGGAGATGAAGGCCATGTCGTACGCCGACATGGCCGAGCGCTCCGGCGGGCTGCAGTCGGCCTTCACGGCCGTCGCGAGGATCCCCAAGCCGACCGTCGCGGCGGTCACGGGCTACGCGCTCGGCGGAGGCTGCGAGCTCGCGCTGTGCTGCGACTTCCGGGTCGCGGGCCAGGGCGCCCGGCTCGGCCAGCCGGAGATCCTGCTCGGGATCATCCCCGGCGCCGGCGGCACGCAGCGGCTCGCCCGGCTCGTCGGCCCGAGCCGGGCCAAGGACATCATCTTCAGCGGCCGCTTCGTCGAGGCCGCCGAGGCGCTCGCGATCGGGCTCGTCGACGACGTCGTCCCGGACGCCGACGTGTACGCCGCGGCCCGGGCCAGGATGGCCCGTCACGTCGGCGGGCCCGCGCTGGCGCTGCGGGCCGCGAAGGAGGCCGTCGACCACGGGCTCGACGTCGACCTGACCACCGGGCTGGAGATCGAGCGGCTCCAGTTCGCGGCCCTGTTCGCCACCCGCGACCGGGAGATCGGGATGACGTCGTTCGTGGAGCAGGGGCCCGGCAAGGCGGTGTTCGAAGGGCGCTGAGCGACCCGCGTGCCGGGCATCACAGCACTCGACGAGAGAGGCGGTGTACTCGTCGGTAACAATGGACTGTTCCGCGCGGACGCCGGTCCGTCGCGGCGGGGTGGCCGGTCGCCGCGAGCGGCCGGGTGAGCCAGGAGGTCGGGCAGGAGCATGAAGATCGTTGTCTGTGTGAAGCACGTGCCGGACGCGCAGGGCGACCGTCGGTTCGCCGAGGACGGGACGGTGGACCGGGCCGGGGTCGACGGGCTGCTGTCCGAGCTGGACGAGTACGCGGTCGAGGAGGCGCTCAAGGTCGCCCAGGCGCGGGACGGCTCCACGGTCACGGTCGTGACCGTCGGCCCGGTCGCCGCCTCGGACGCGATCCGCAAGGCGCTGCAGATGGGCGCGGACGCCGGCGTGCACGTCGTCGACGACGCCTTGCACGGGTCGGACGCGTTCGCCACGTCGCTGGTGCTGGCCAAGGCGGTCGGGACGCTGGAGTACGACCTGGTGCTGACCGGGATGGCGTCGACGGACGCCGGGATGAGCGTGGTGCCCGCGATGCTCGCAGAGCGGCTCGGGCTGCCGCAGGTGACGTTCGCCGGGTCGCTCGAGATCGACGGCGACGGGCCGGGCGCGACGGTGACGGTCGAGCGCGACGGCGACGTCTACACCGAGGTCGTCGAGTCGGAGCTGCCGGCGCTGGTCAGCGTGACCGACCAGATCAACGAGCCGCGCTACCCCTCGTTCAAGGGGATCATGGCGGCGAAGAAGAAGCCGGTGACCACGCTGTCGCTCGCCGACCTCGGGGTCTGCGCCGACGAGGTGGGCCTGGCCGCGGCATGGACGCGCGTCGCGGAGGTCGTCCGGCGTCCGCCCCGGCAGGCGGGGACGGTGGTGACCGACGAGGGCGACGGCGGCGCGCGGCTGGTGGAGTTCCTCGCCGGCGCCAAGCTGGTCTGAGAACCGGGATCAGGCGACACACGACTTCACAGAAGGGCTCTTCGATGGCGCAGGTTCTGGTTCTCGTCGACCACCTCGACGGCGTGGTCCGCAGGACGACCGCGGAGCTGCTCACGCTCGCCGCGCGGATCGGCGAGCCGGCCGCGGTGTACGTCGGCCCGGGCTACGAGAGCGCGGCCGGCTCGCTGGCCGAGTTCGGCGCGACGACGGTGTACACGGTCGACGGCTCGGTCGAGGACTACCTCGTGCTCGCCAAGGCCGAGGCGCTGGCTGCCGTCGTCGAGGCGGCCGGGGGAGCGGGCTCGCTCGCTGCGGTGCTCATCCCGTCGTCGGCGGAGGGCAAGGAGGTCGCCGCCCGGCTCGCGGTCAAGCTGGGGTCCGGCCTGATCACGGACGCGATCGACGTCCGCGCCGGCGACCCGGGGACCGGTGGCGGGGTGGTGACGACGCAGTCGGCGTTCGCCGGTGGCTTCGCCGTCGACGCGACGGTCGTCACGGGGCTGCCGATCGTGACCGTCAAGGCGAACGCCGTCGAGCCGCGGCCCGTCCCGGGCGGCGGTGAGCCGACGGTGACGGCGGTCCCGGTGACGCCGTCCGAGCTCGCGACGAAGGTGCGGGTCGTCGAGCGCAAGCCGAAGGCCAAGAGCGGCCGGCCGGACCTGTCCGAGGCCGCCATCGTGGTCTCCGGAGGCCGCGGCACGAACGGTGACTTCTCGGCGGTCGAGGCGTTCGCGGACGCGGTCGGCGCGGCGGTCGGCGCGTCCCGGGCGGCGGTGGACTCGGGCTGGTACCCGCACTCCAACCAGGTCGGGCAGACCGGCAAGCAGGTCTCCCCGCAGCTGTACGTCGCGTGCGGGATCAGTGGTGCGATCCAGCACCGGGCCGGGATGCAGACCTCCAAGACGATCGTCGCGGTCAACAAGGACCCCGAGGCGCCGATCTTCGAGCTCGCGGACTTCGGTGTCGTCGGCGACCTGTTCACCGTCCTGCCCCAGGCCACGGCCGAGGTCGCCAAGCGCAAGGGCTGACCACCGGCGCCGACCCCGGCCCGCCGGGCCCTGGCGCCGGCTCCCGCCTAGACTCATCGGTCGTGACCGCCTACCTGGACCACGCGGCGACCACGCCGATGCGTCCCGAGGCGCTCGAGGCGATGGTCGACGAGCTCGCGCGGCACGGGAACGCCTCGTCGCTGCACACGAGCGGACGTCGCACCCGTCGCACGGTCGAGGAGGCCCGCGAGCGGTTCGCCGCGGCCATCGGGTCGACCCCCAGCGAGGTCGTCTTCACCGCGGGCGGCACGGAGGCCGACAACCTCGCCCTGAAGGGCCTGTTCTGGGCCCGCCAGGGAGCCGCCCGCCGTCCGGTCGTCGTGACGACGTCCGTCGAGCACCATGCGGTCCTCGACCCCGCGGACTGGCTCGCCGAGCACGAGGGCGCCGACGTCGTCCGGCTGCCCGTCGACGCCTTCGGCCGGCTCGAGGTCGGGGCGCTGCACGAGGTGCTCGACGAGCGGACGGACGACGTGGCGCTCGTCAGCGTCATGTGGGCCAACAACGAGGTCGGGACCGTCCAGCCCGTCGCCGAGATCGTCGAGGCCGCGCACGCCCGCGGCGTCCCGGTGCACACCGACGCCGTGCAGGCGGTCGGCTGGCTGCCCCTCGACTTCCTCGCCTCCGGTGTCGACTGCCTCACGGTGAGCGGCCACAAGGTCGGCGGACCGGTCGGCGCGGGCGCGCTCGTCGCTCGCCGGGGGCTCGACCTGACGCCCGTCGTCCACGGCGGCGGCCAGGAGCGCGGGACGCGGTCGGGCACTCTCGACGCGCCGTCGATCCGCGCCTTCGCCGTTGCCGCGGACCGCGCCGTCGCCGCGCCGCAGGTCGACGCCCCGCGGGTCGCGGACCTGCGCGACGACCTCGTCCGCGCCGTCCTGGACGCGGTCCCGGACGCGGTCCTGCGGGGCGACCCGACCCGTGACGGCCGGCTGCCCGGCAACGCGCACTTCACCTTCCCCGGCTGCGAGGGCGACTCGCTGCTGTACCTGCTCGACGCGCGCGGGGTCGAGTGCTCGACCGGCTCGGCGTGCCAGGCGGGGGTCCCGCAGCCGAGCCACGTGCTCCTCGCGATGGGCGTCCCGGAGCACGAGGCCCGCGGCGCGCTGAGGTTCTCGCTCGGCTGGGCGTCGACCAAGGACGACGTGTCGGCGCTGGCCGAGGCGATCGGGCCGGTCGTCGACCGGGCCCGCCGGGCCGGCCTGTCGTCGGCGGCGGCACGGCCGTGAGGGTCCTGGCCGCGATGAGCGGCGGGGTCGACTCCGCCGTCGCGGCCGCGCGGGCGGTCGACGCCGGGCACGACGTCGTCGGCGTCCACCTCGCCCTGTCCCGTGACCCGGCGACCCACCGGACCGGCGCCCGCGGCTGCTGCACCGTCGAGGACGCGCACGACGCGCGCCGGGCCGCCGACGTGCTCGGGATCCCGTTCTACGTGTGGGACCTGTCCGAGCGCTTCGAGGCGGACGTGGTCGAGGACTTCGTCGCCGAGTACGCCGCGGGCCGCACGCCGAACCCGTGCGTGCGCTGCAACGAGCGGATCAAGTTCTCGGCGTTGCTCGACAAGGCGCTGGCCCTCGACTTCGACGCCGTCTGCACCGGGCACTACGCGCGCGTCGTCGAGGGCCCCGACGGCCCCGAGCTGCACCGCGCCGCCGACCCGGGCAAGGACCAGTCGTACGTGCTGGCGGTGCTGCCCCCCGGGCGGCTCGCGCACGCGCAGTTCCCGCTCGGGGACACCGTCAAGGACGACGTCCGCGCCGAGGCCGCCCGGCGCGGGCTCGCCGTCGCCGCCAAGCCGGACTCGCACGACATCTGCTTCATCGCCGACGGCGACACCCGGGCCTGGCTCGGGGAGCGGCTCGGCCGACGTCCGGGGCAGGTCGTCGAGGCCGACGGCAGCGTGGTCGGCGAGCACCAGGGCGCCTACGCGTACACGGTGGGGCAGCGGCACGGGCTCCGGCTCGGCCGGCCGGCCGCCGACGGGAGGCCGCGGTACGTGCTGTCCGTCGAGCCGGTGTCGAACACCGTCACCGTCGGCCCGCGGGAGGCGCTCGCCGTCGACGCGCTCGCCGGGACCGGCCCCACGTGGTGCGGTCCGGCGCCCCGGCCAGGTCGCGCCGTCCTCGTCCAGGTCCGGGCGCACGGCACGCCGGTGCCCGGTCGGGTCGTCGACGTGACCGCCGGGCGCTGCGTCGCCGTCCGGCTGGACGAGCCGCTCACCGGCGTCGCGCCCGGGCAGACGATGGTGCTCTACGACGGCACCCGGGTCGTCGGCTCGGCCACCATCACCTGACCAAGATCACCGTTACCCGGCGCCTGCGGGCACACATGTCCACCCCCGCGCCGACCAGCGGCGATTACCGGCCGAGGGCGGCGAGGATCTCGGCCGCGACGGCGTCCGGCCGGTGCGTCAGGTCGTCCCACGTGAAGCGCAGCACGACGTAGCCGGCGGCGACGAGGCGGTTCTGCCGCCGCCGGTCGACGACGAAGGCCTCGCGCGTCCCGTGCGCCTCGAAGCCGTCGATCTCGACGACGACGCGGTGCCGGGGGAACAGCAGGTCGACGACGCCGACGAGCCCGTCGTCGTCCTCGACCCGGGCGTTCGCGACCCACCCGGTGATCCCGCGCCGGCGCAGCAGCGCGTGCGCCCGGCGCTCGGCGGTGCTCAGCGCTCCGGTCCGGGTCTCGCGGAGCAGGCGGAGCAGCTGCGGCGTGCCGGCGCGGCCGACCCGCTCGCGGGCCGCGGCGGCGAGGTCCGCGCGGGTGAGCACCCGGCGGGTGACGACCCACGCGAGCAGTCGCCCGGCGTCGTCCGGCGGCAGCGACGCGAGGCAGTCCAGGGCGGTCCGCCGCGGCGACGTCACCGTGAGCCCGTTGCCGAGCCGGCACAGCTCCACGGCCTCGAGGTCCGCGACATGGGGCCGGATCCCGGGGACCGGGTGCCGGCCGACCGGCAGGACGACGTGCGCGACCGCCTCCACTGCACCGCCGACGGGGAAGCCGTGCAGCAGCGCGGCCGTGCGGTGGCCGAGCACCGCACCGGGCCACGTCACGGTCGCGGCCCAGGCGAGCACCCCGGCGGTCGTCGGCGTCCCGGCGGCCACGAGCGCGGACGGGGTCAGCCGGACCCAGTGTCCGCCGGCGACCCGGTGCTTGACCTGGTCCGTCGTCCAGCCCTCGGCCCGGGCCTGGGCCCGGGTGAAGACGCCGCCCTGCCGAGACGCGACGCGGGGGACCGTGGACAGCTCGCGAGCCGTCGACCGCCGCGCGCGCCTCCTGGGAGCGTCCATCCGCCGAGCGTGGCCGCATCGGTGGTCGTCGCACCGGTCGCCCGGGCCGACCTGTGGACGACGTGACGGTTGCGCGCCCTGTGGACGACTCGACCCCACCCACATGATCACGACCTCCCGGCCCCGGGGTGGACATGTGTCCCCCGAGGAGCCGCGTGCCGGTGATCACCGGGGGCGTCTAGGGTCATGGTGTGCTGGAGGCGGTGTACGGGCGGGCGTCGGCCGTCGGGTCGTGGCCCGGGACCGCGGTCGTCGAGACGATGCGGACGACGTTCGGCGAGCTCGGCGACCCGCCGCACGTGCCGTACCTGCCCGAGCTGCCCGGTCGCGGGCCGGGGGCGGACCTCGTCGGCCGGTCCGCCGCCTTCCTCGTCGAGCTGCCCGTCGACCTGCAGCCCTCCGGGTGGCGGCTCGTCGACCACCCGGGGCGCGACCTGGCTCGCGCGCAGGCCTTCCTGCAGAACGACCTCGACGTCCTCGCGGAGGTGGCCGACGGGTACGTCGGACCGCTCAAGGTCCAGGTCGCCGGCCCGTGGACGCTCGCGGCCTCGCTCCACCTCGCCCGGCTCGAACGCGCGGTCGTCGACCCCGGTGCGGTCCGGGACATCACGTCCAGCCTCGCCGAGGGTGTCCGTCAGCACGTCGCGCAGGTGCGGCGGCACGTGCCGGGGGCCGAGGTGGTCGTCCAGGTCGACGAGCCCTCGCTGCCGGCGGTCCTCGCCGGCCGGCTGCCGACCGCGAGCGGATTCGGCCGGCTGCGTGCCGTCGAGGAGCAGGTCGCGGTGGACGCGCTCCAGGTCGTCCTGGAGGCGGCCCTGTCCGCGGGGGCCGTCGCGACGGTGGTCCACTGCTGCGCGGACGACGTCCCCGTCGCCGGGCTCGCGCGGACCGGCGCAGACGCTCTGTCGGTCGACGTCGCCCGGCTCGGCGCGGCCGGCTGGGAGGCCCTCGGGGACGCCGTCGAGAAGGGCACGACCCTGTGGGCCGGTGTGCTCGCCGTGACCGCCGACCTCGACGCCGCCGACGCGCGCGCGGCCGCTCTCGCCGACGCCGTCTGGACCCGCTGGCGCCGGCTGGGGCTGGCTGCCGGCCTCGTGGCGGGCGTCGTCCTGACGCCGGTGTGCGGGCTCGCGGGGGCGACCCCGGCGACAGCCCGGGCGACCCTCGGCCGGCTGCGGGACGGCGCCGCCGCACTCGCCGAGCGGGCCGCCGAGGGCTGACCGCCGGGCGGCCGTGCCCGCGCGGGTGTCGCGACGGCTGGTCCCGGCCGGACCCGCGGACCACACTGACGTCATGGACGAGGTCGCGGAAGGGGCCGTCGCGCTGCCGGCGCCAGCCCTGCGGCCGTTCGTCGGCTGGTACACCGGCTACCGGCAGGTCGGGGTCGCGCCGGGCACGCATCGTGGGCTGCCGTCCCCGTACCTGACGATGATCCTCACCCTCGACGACCTGCTGGACATGGCCGCGCACCCCGACCCGGCGCAGCCCGCCGGCCGCTTCGAGGCCCTCGTGGGCGGCCTGCACACGGCGCCCGCCGTCATCCGGCACGCGGGCCGGCAGTCCGGCGTCCAGGTGGCGCTGACCCCGTGGGGCGCGCGGGCCCTGCTCGGGCCGCCGACGGGGCGGCTCGCGTCCGTCGACGTCCACGCCGAGGAGGTGCTCGGCCGGTTCGCCGGTGTCCTGCTGGACGCCGTGCGAGCGGCGCGCTCGTGGCACGACAGGTTCGCGGCGCTCGACGCCGTGCTGCTGCGGCGGCTCGCTGCGGCGTCGTCCGACGGCACCCCGCCGCTGCCCGCCCCCCAGGTGCTGCGAGCGTGGGACGTCCTGCTCGCATCGGGCGGGACGACCGGCGTCGCTGCGCTCGCCGACGAGGTCGGCTGGACCCCGCGGCACCTCGCCCACCGGTTCTGTCTCGACGTCGGGCTCTCGCCGAAGCAGGCCGCGCGCGTCGTCCGGTTCGACCGTGCTCGCCGGAACCTGCTGTCCCGCGCGGGATCCGGCCGGCCCGTCCGGCTCGCCGACACCGCCGCAGCGTTCGGCTACTACGACCAGCCGCACCTCGACCGCGAGTTCCGTGCGCTCGCCGGCTGCCCGCCGTCCGCCTGGCTCGCCGAAGAGCTCCGAAACGTCCAAGTGCCGTCCGCCGCCGTCGCGGAATGCTGAGGTCATGAGCGAGACGACGAGCACGACGACCGCACCCCCGCCGCCCACCGTCTGGCCGACGCTGCGCGCCCACGACGCCCGTGCCCTGATCACCTTCCTCGTCGAGGCCTTCGGCTTCGAGGAGACCGCCGTCTTCGGAGAGGGCGACCGGGTCGACCACGCGCAGCTGGCCTGGCCGCCGGGCGGTGGGGTGATGCTCGGCTCGGCCCGGGAGCCCGGTCCGGGTGACGACTTCCCGATCCGGCCCGGCACGGGCGGCTTCTACGCCGTGACGGACGACGTCGACGGGGTCTTCGCCAGGGCGCGGTCCGCCGGCGCGAAGGCCGCCTACGGCCCGCGCGACACCGACTACGGCTCGCGGGAGTGCGCCTTCCGCGACCCGGAGGGCGGGATCTGGGTCTTCGGGACCTACCGCGGCGAGCCGCGGAAGGCCTGACGCCGGGCGTCCGGTCAGCACAGGTGGTCGACCGGCCCGTCGTCACCGGCAGCCGCACCGCCCGGCGGGCGGGGTGGGCGGTGGGCTTCGAGGGCTCGCGCGGTCACCAGAACAGCGGGAACCACCAGCCCGGACGCAGGCGGCCGGTGAGCAGCGCCGTCAGCCAGCCGAGGCCTGCCGCCGCGAGCAGCCATCCCCACGGGAGACCGGGGCCGGAGGCGAGGACGACACCTGCGGCGCACACGGCCGACGAGACGGCGGCCTCCACGCCCCAGGCGAGCCATCCGCCGACGACGACGAGGGCTCCGAGCGCGTCGACGAGCCGGTCGGCACGACGTGTCAGCAGGACCACGGCGGACACATCGGCAGGTCGGCCGCCGACCTGAGCGGGTGTCGGTGTCATCGGGCAGGATGGCGGCCGTGAGCCAGGAGCACGGGGACGACGAGACGGCGGGCGGGGTCGACGACGGCGATGGCGGCGGCGATGTCCGCGCCGACGTCCCGGGCGCCGTGCCGGTGGCCCAGGCGCCGGTGCCGGACGACGCTCGGCACCGCTGGACCGATCTGGCCGAGCAGGTCCGCGCCCACCAGTTCGCCTACTACGTGCGGGACGCCCCGACGGTCTCGGACGCCGAGTACGACGCTCTCATGAAGGCGCTCGAGGCGCTCGAGACCGAGCACCCCGGGTTGCGGACGCCGGACTCGCCGACGCAGAACGTCGGTGGCACCTGGTCGACCGACTTCGAGCCGGTCGACCACGTCGAACGGATGATGAGCCTCGACAACGTCTTCAGCGCCGAGGAGCTGCGGGCGTGGGCCGAGCGTGCGGTCCGCGGGAGCGGCCTCCCGGAGGGCCGGCAGCCGGCGTGGCTGTGCGAGCTGAAGATCGACGGGCTGGCGATCAACCTGCTCTACGAGCGCGGTCGGCTGGTCCGGGCGGCGACCCGCGGCGACGGCCGCACGGGGGAGGACGTGACCCTCAACGTCCGCGCCATCGCCGGGGTGCCGCACGTGCTGGTCGACTCGCTCGTGCCGCACCCCGAGCGGGTCGAGGTCCGCGGCGAGGTGTTCTTCCCGACGGAGGCGTTCGCCGACCTCAACGCGAGCCTCGTCGAGGCGGGCAGGGCCCCGTTCGCCAACCCGCGCAACGCCGCCGCCGGTTCGTTGCGGCAGAAGGACCCACGGGTGACGGCGACCCGGCCGCTGCGGATGCTCGTCCACGGGATCGGCGCCCGCGCCGGGTTCGACGTCGACAGCCAGTCGCACGCGTACGAGCTGCTCCGCGTCTGGGGCCTGCCGACCAGCCCGTCGTACCGGGTCCTGCGCACCGTCGACGAGGTCGTCGAGTTCGTCACGTGGACCGGTGAGCACCGGCACGACCAGGAGCACGACATCGACGGTGTCGTCGTCAAGGTCGACGACGTCGGGCTGCAGCGCCGGCTGGGGTCGACGAGCCGCGCGCCGCGCTGGGCGGTCGCGTACAAGTACCCGCCCGAGGAGGTCAACACCACGCTCCTCGACATCCGGGTCAACGTCGGCCGGACGGGACGGGTCACGCCGTTCGGGGTCATGGAGCCCGTGCTCGTGTCGGGCTCGACGGTCGCGATGGCCACCCTGCACAACGCGAGCGAGGTCCGGCGCAAGGGTGTCCTCATCGGCGACACGGTCGTGCTCCGCAAGGCCGGCGACGTCATCCCCGAGATCGTCGGGCCGGTGGTCGACGCCCGCGACGGCACCGAGCGCGAGTTCGTCATGCCGACGCACTGCCCCGAGTGCGGCACCGAGCTCGCCTACGAGAAGGAGGGTGACGCCGACATCCGGTGCCCGAACGCCTGCTCGTGCCCGGCCCAGCTGCGCGAGCGGCTCTACCACGTCGCCGGCCGGGGAGCGTTCGACATCGAGGCGCTCGGGTACGAGGGGGCGGTCGCGCTGCTGCAGGCCGAGCCGCCGGTCGTCCGCGACGAGGGCGACCTGTTCGACCTCACCGCCGAGGCGCTGCGCACGGTTCCGCTCTACACGCGCAAGGACGGCGAGCTGAGCGCCAACGGCGCGAAGCTGCTCGACAACCTCGACAAGGCCAAGCGGCAGCCGCTGTGGCGGGTGCTCGTCGCACTGTCGATCCGGCACGTCGGCCCGAGCGCGGCGCGGGCCCTCGCCCAGGCGATGGGATCGCTGGACCGGATCCGAGCGGCCGAGGTCCCCGAGCTCGCGGCCGTCGACGGCGTCGGGCCGGTCATCGCCGAGGCGCTGAAGGACTGGTTCGCGGTCGACTGGCACGTCGAGGTCGTCGAGCGGTGGGCGGCGGCGGGCGTGCGGATGCAGGACGACACCGACACCTCGACGCCGCGCACCCTCGAAGGCGTGACCGTCGTCGTCACCGGCTCGCTCGAGGGGTTCAGCCGGGACGGCGCGAAGGAGGCGATCCTGGCGCGGGGCGGCAAGGCGTCCGGGAGCGTGTCGAAGAAGACGGACTTCGTCGTCGTCGGCGACAGCCCCGGCAGCAAGGCCGAGAGTGCCGCGAAGCTCGGGGTGCCGATCCTCGACGAGGCCGGGTTCGTTGCGTTGCTCGAGCAGGGTCCGGACGCCGTGAGGCCGCCGGCGCCGGACGACGCGGCTCCCGACGCGGCTCCCGACGCGGCTCCCGACGCGGCTGCCGACGCGGACGTGCCGGCCCAGGCCGCCGAGCCACCAGGCTGACCGACGCGGGTGCGCCACTCCTGGTGACGGTCGTCGGACGACCGGTGACGCCGCGTCGTCCGCGGCGACACGCCTCCCGGCAGTTGGCTACCATGCGTGCCCGTCGTCGGAAGGGCGCTCGATGCGACGGTCACTCGGGGTGGCTGCGGCAGCAGCGGCGGGCGTGACGTTCGCCGCGTCGCTGCTCGCGGTCCTGGCCGGGCCCGACGACGTCCTGGGTCTGCCGTCGCGGGCGGTCTCGACCGCGGGCGTCGCCGTCGTCACGAACCCCAACGTCGTGAGCCGGGTGGGACCGACCGTCCACCTCACCGCGCGCCGCACCGGCCCCCCGGTCGAGGGGTCGCCGGACCTCGTGCTCGCCCTCGGGCACACCGAGGACGTCCGCTCCTACGTCGGCGACGCCCCGCACACCGTCGTCGTCCAGGTGCTGCCCGAGCTCGGGACGGTGCGCACCGAGGACGTCGCGGGGTCCGGAACGCTGCCGGGCCCGCCGCTCGGGCAGGACTTCTGGGTGGTCGAGGCCTCCGGTCCCGCAGCGGCCGGCGTCCGGTGGCCGACGACGGACGGCGTCTGGTCGTGGGTCCTGCTCAACGCCGACGGCTCGCCCGGGGTGGCCGCCGAGGTGGCCGTCGGCGTCGAGGTCCCGGGCCTGTTCGCCTGGTCGCTCGGCGTGGTCGGGGTCGTCCTCGGCGCGGTCGCCGTCGCGCTCCTGCTGCTGCGCCTGCGGCGAGGTCCGGCGACGCGTCCCGGCGCCCGTTCGCGCGCCCTGCCGTTCCCGCAGCCGCGCGGGCGGCCGCGGGTGGACGTCGGATGAGGCGCGCCGTGCGGTTCCTGCTCGCCGCCGGCCTCGCGGTCGCGGTCTGCGCGACGAGCGGCTGTGCGGCGCTCACGTCGCGGCCGAACGCGGCCCGGACCGGCGAGATCCGACCCGCCGTCACCACCGCGCAGGCGCGGGAGGTCTGGGCCCGCTTCGTCAAGGCCCGCACGGCGGACCCGCGCAAGGGCAGCGAGAAGGCGGCGCTCACCCGGCTGTCGGGCACGTTCTCGGGCACGAGCCTCGCCGTCGAGACGGCCGCCCTGAAGCTCGACCGGAAGACCAAGGGCGGCAAGGGCTCCTCGACGGCCGCGACCTACGGCGAGCCGACACTGCTCGTCCCCCGGATCTTCGGCTACCCCAAGTGGTTCGCGGTCCGGGCGGCGGCGACGGTGCCCGCCGCCGGTGGTGCGCCGGCGGCGTCCGAGACGCGGTTCCTGGTGTTCGTCCGCCGGCGGGCCGGCTCGGCATGGCGGCAGGACTACGAGGTCGGGGTCCCGGACGCACTCGTGAAGGGGCTGCCGGGCGTCCTCGTCGACGCCGACGGCCTCGTGGACGTGGCCACCCCCGACACCGACGACGGGCTCGTCCTCGCGCCGGACGCCGTCGGCGCCGCCTGGGCGGGCGCGGTCGTCTCCGACACACCCGCCAAGAGGGCACCGGTGAGCGGCGAGACCTTCCGCCGGCGCCGGCTCGCCGACCGGGACGGCGACGTCCTCGGCCTCGGGGAGTCCACGTCGGTCGCCTACACGGCCAAGGTCCGGTCGGCGCCGCCGTTCGCGCTGCGGACCACGGACGGCGGTGCGCTCGTCCTCTTCGCGACGGACGACGTGCGCACGTACGGTCCGGCCCCCGGCGCCCCGTCGGGGCTCAAGATCGCCGTCACCGGGGACTACGCGCTGCTCGCCGCTGCGACGCAGCTGCGGACGATGACGGTCCAGCGGCTCGACGTGTGGCTGGCCGCGGTCCCGGTCGGTGAGGGCTCGGCCAAGGTGCTGGGCGCACGCTCGGTGCTCGTCAAGGTCACCGGGACGACGTAGCCGACCCCGGCGCCCCGTGTGCCCGGCCTCAGGGCTCGCGCAGGAGCGCCAGGAGGTCGTCGGGGCGGGCCAGCGACTCGCGGAGCACGTTGACGAAGTGGCCCTGGTCGAGCCGGCCGGCGGGCAACCGGGTGGCCTCCTTGAGGGCCCGGTGCATCCAGGTGAGCGCCCAGAGCGGTTCGACCGCCTCGTGCGGGACGCCGACGGTCGCGGCGTAGCGCCGGGTCGCCGTGACGAGCAGGGACCGCAGCGGCGTGTCGGCGAGGAACGCGCGCGCGAAGCCACGGGCGTGGTCGCGGGTGACATCCGCGCCCGGCGCGACGAGGCCGACGGTGCGCACGAGGTAGAAGAGGTCGAACAACGGCAGCCCGCTCGGCTCGGCCGCCTCCCAGTCGAGGAAGGCCGTGCGGCCTTCCGGCGTGACCATCGCGTTCCAGGTGCCGGGGTCGCCGTGCGCCAGGACCGCCGGGACCTGGCACCCGGCGAGCCGGTCGACGAGGGCGGCGAGCCGTGCCCGCTCCGCCGCGTCCGAGTCGTAGACGTCGGTGAAGCGCGCGAGGACGTCGGCCGCGGCATCGGCGACGGCGGTCGGCGGCAGCCCGCGGTCCGCCGTGCGGACGCCGAGGTCGGTGACCCAGTCGACGGCGTCCCGCACGTGCGGGTCGTCCGCGCGGCCGCTCGCCACGGCCTCGAACGGGCGGCCGGCGAGCGCGTGCTGACCGAGCAGCGCCAGGCCCGCGTGCCGGCCGGAGAACGCGTGCTGGGGCGCGCCCTCCACGCCCGCGTCGGCGCACAGCCGCAGCGCGGCCCCCTCGTTCTCCAGCCGCGGGTTGAGTGCGGGGTCGCGGGTCAGCTTGACGACGACGGACAGGCCGTCGCCCGGCTGCGGGCCGAAGAGGAGGACGAGGACCTTCCGGCTGCTGTACTCGCCCGGCGCGGACAGCGCCCACCGCAGGCCGGTGACGTCGACCCCCGACGCCGCGGCGACGTCGGCGACGTACTGCGGCGGTCCGGCCCCGAGCCGCCCGGCGGGCCCGGCGACGACGGCGTGGCGCCGACCGAGCCGGCCGAGCGGCCCGGTGCCGACGACGACGCTCTCGAGGCGGTCGACGGCGCGTTGCGCGCCGTCCAGGGCCCGTGTCCCCGGCCCGCGGAGCCGGCCGAGGCGGCGGTGCGCGCCGGCCGGCGCGGGCGCCGGCCGGGGCGCAGGTGCACGGGCAGCGGCGGGTGGGGCAGCGGCTGCGGCGAGGGGTGCGGCAGCGCCGGTGCGGGCGCGGCGACGGTCACGGTCCCGCCGCCGGCGCACGGTGGCCCGCTTGACCTCGGTGAGGTCGACGGACCGGGCGCCCATCCGGTGCGCGAGCACGAACGCGACGGCGGCCTCGTCGGCCGCGGGGACGGCCGACCGGACCTCACCGCGTGAGGGCGTGAGCCAGGTCCGGCGGCCGGCGCCGAGCAGCCGCGTCAACGTCTCCGCGAGCCCCGCCGGGCCGGGCCCGACGCCGCAGTCGGCGAACACGACGCCGTCGGCGGCGAGGAGCCGCTGCAGCGTCGCGGTCGCGGCGGCGTCCCGGGGGAGCCGGCGGGCGGCGGCCGGCGCGAGGACGACGAGGTCGGCGACGCCGTCCGGCACCTCGGCCGGGGACGCGACGAGGGTGACGTCGTCGCGTCCGGTCGCCCAGGGCTGCGTGCGGCGCCGCCACCGGGCGCCCGGCTCGACGACGACGACCGACCGCGCCCGCTGGGCGAGCCCGCGCAGCGTCCCCGCGGGCGGCGCCCCGAGGCAGACCGCGGTGCCGATCTCGAGCGAGGGCAGCGCGAAGACCCAGCTCGCGCCCGTCGCCTCGCCGCGCAGGTTCGTGCCGGGCGTGAAGCGGGCGGCCCGCGTGACGTCGAGGACCACCGGCGTCAGCCCCGCATGAGCCGGCCGAGGACCGGCACCCTGAGCAGGCCCGGGAAGGTGCTCGCGACGTCGAGCCGGCGCCGGTTGAGGACGAACAGCGCGAGGACGACGACCGCCGTCGCGGGCACCGTGACCCAGATCGTCGGGCTCGTCAGGGAGTAGTCGTCGGGCAGCAGCCAGGACAGCCCGAACAGGAACGCGGCGCCGACGACGATCGACAGGTAGGACCGCGCGTAGCCGCCGTCGAAGAGCGAGACGCCGGTGCCGAGCATCAGCCCGGCCTGCTTGAGCACGTTGTGGAGCACGAGCGCCGAGCCCGTGCCGACGGCCGCGCCCAACGGGCCGTAGCGGGGGATGAGGAGCAGGTTCAGCCCGATGCACGCGGCGGCGGCGACGACGTTGATCGTCACGATGTACCTCAGGCGCCCGTACACCTTGAGGGTGAGGCCGTTGAACCCGAGCGCGGCGTTGAAGAAGTAGCCGACCGACAGGATCGCGAGGATCGGCCACGAGTCGGCGTACCGCTCGCCGAAGAGCAGCTCCGTCACCGGCTGCGCGAGCGCGAAGGTCACCGCGAAGACGGGGAACGACAGCAGCGCGACCCACAGCGCGGTGCGCCAGTACAGCGCGTTGACGCCGTCGGTGTCGCCGCGGGCGTAGAGCCGGCTCGCAGAGGGCGTGTAGAGCAGCGTGAAGCTCTGCAGCACGAACTGGTTGAGGATCGCCAGCGGCACGACCGCCTTGTACGCCGCGACGTCCTGCGTGCCGCCGAACCGCGCCAGCAGGAAGGTGTCGGCCGTCATGAAGACGACCATGACGAGGTCGGACGACAGCAGCGGCAGGGTGAACGAGAAGACCTCGCGGCGCGGGACGACGAGTGCGCTGCGCGAGAACCGTCTGGTCAGCCCGGTCTTGCGCAGCACCCGGACGAGCGCCGAGACGTAGACGAGGAAGCCGAGCACGCTCGCGACGACGTACCCGACGGCCAGGTGGTGCGCGTCGCCGTCCATGACGACGAGGCTGATGACGACGGACAGCCGCAGCGCCGGGGCGAGGACGTACTTGCGGAAGAAGATGACCTTCGCACTCGCGAAGACCGCGGTGACGCCCTCGATGAGGTCGTCGAGCGCCTCGATCGGTGCCATCAGGACGAGCACGAGCAGGAGCTGGACCGCGAGCGCGCGGTCGGTGCCCTGGCCGCCGAGCAGTCCGGACTCGATCCGGCCGGAGAGCAGGTTGACGACGAGCACGACGAGGACCCCGGCCGAGGCGACCGCGCCGAAGACGAGCAGCATCGTGCCGAAGACCCGGCCGTAGTCGTCGCGCTCGGCGTAGATCGGCAGGAACCGGGTGACCGCGCGGTCGAGGCCAAACGAGCTGAGCGTCTGACCGAGCGTCACGAAGGTCAGGGCGAACGCGAAGGCGCCGTAGTCACCCTTCGTCAGGTGGTTGACGACGACGACCTGGATCGTGAAGGTGACGGCCATCGCCATGGCCTTGCCGCCCAGGAGCAGGCTGGACCCGCGCAGCTGCGTGCGGGTCAGCGCGGCGGCCGACGCCGGAGCCGGCGTGCCCTCGTCCGTGCTCGTCACCGACACTTCCCCACGCGTTCCGTCGCCCGCGAGCGCGTCCCGTCGACCGTCTCTACCGACCGTGAGCATATGTCGTCGTTCGCGCCCCGACCGCCGGTTCGCGGGGATCCTGACCGAAGTCACGGGGTCCGGGACGGGGCGTGACCGGGGCGGCGCCGGCGCGGTCCTAGACTCGTGGCCCTGGCGTCGGGGGCGCGGCTGTGCCGCCGCGCGCGACGTCACGGCCGGTTGTCCCCCCAACGTCCCCGGGAGTGCGCATGTCCGCCATCTCGCGCGAGGAGGTCTCCCACCTCGCGATGCTGGCCCGCATCGACCTGCAGCCCGACGAGCTCGACCGGCTGGCCCGCCAGCTCGACGTCATCCTCGACGCCGTCGCGAAGGTCCGGGAGGTGGCCGGGGACGACGTCCCGGCGACGAGCCACCCGATGCCGCTGACGAACGTCACCCGGCCCGACGAGCCGCGCCCGTGCCTGACGGCCGCCGACGCCCTGGCCGCCGCCCCGGCCGCCGAGCAGCAGAGGTTCCGCGTCCCGCGGATCCTCGAGGAGGACTGATGGCCGACCCGACCGGGGCGTCGAGCGGCACCCCCGCGCTGCCCGCCGACCTGACCCGCGCCACCGCAGCCGGCCTGGCCGCCGCCCTCGCCGCCCGCGAGGTGTCCGCCGTCGAGGTCGCGCAGGCGCACCTCGACCGGATCGCCGCCGTCGACGGCGACCGGGACGCCGACGGGGTCGCGACCGGCCGCGCCGTCCACGCCT
>DAIOGQ010000017.1:9626-24691 GCA_036745175.1 Kineosporiaceae bacterium | reverse complement strand
CCGGCTCGCCCTCGCCGTCCTGCTCGCCGCGCCCCTCACGGTGGGGCTCGGGTCCGGCGCCGCGCAGGCGCACCCGCTCGGCAACCTGTCGGTGAACACCTACGACGGCGTCGTCGTCACGCCGGACGGCGTCCGGGTCGACCACGTCGAGGACCTCGCCGAGGTGCCAGGTCTCGCCGCCGTCCGCGGGGCCGACACCGACGGCGACGGGGCGCTCGACGCCGCGGAGGGACAGGCGTGGGGTACGCAGCGGTGCGCCGAGGCGGCGCGCCGGGTCCGGCTGACGGTCGCCGCCGCCCCGGTGCACCTCGTCGCGGACGCCGGCCCCGTGGTCCGGACCTCCGCCGGCCAGGCGGGGCTGCCGCTGGTCCGTGTGGAGTGCGTGCTGTCCGGCGCGACGGCGCCCCTGACCGATGCGGCGGAGGTTCCCGTCGTCGTCGACGTCGCTCCCGCGAGCGACCTCGGCTGGCGCGAGCTGACGCTGGCCGGCGACGGCGTCCGGCTCAGCGGTTCGTCGGCCCCCGCGGGCAGCGTCAGCCAGCGGCTCACCCGCTACCCGGCCGATCTCGTCGCTGCTCAGCCCGACGTCCGGACGGCGCGGTCCGGGGCCCGCGCCGGGACCGGAACGGGCGCCGGTCAGGTGTCGGGCGACGGTGGGACCGCCGGGTCGACCGGCCCGCACGGGGTCACCGGCGCGACGCCGCTCGGCGGGCCGCTCGGGTCGGCGGTCGGCGGGCTGACGGCGGCGGTCGAGGCCCGGCTCGCCGCTCCGGGCGGCTGGGCGCTCGGCGTGCTCCTCGGCGGGGCGCTGCTGCTCGGGGTCGGTCATGCGGCGGCCCCCGGCCACGGGAAGACGGTCATCGCAGCGGCGGCGATCGCCCGGACGACGGGTGCCGGGGTTCGGCGACGGGTCCGGGACGCCCTCGCTCTCGGCGCTGCGGTGACGGTCGCGCACACGACGAGCGTCCTGGTCGTCGGCGGGGTGCTCGCGGTCGCCGGCACCACGCTCCCCGGCGCACTGTTCCCGGTTCTCGCGGTCCTCAGCGGGGCGCTTGTCGTCGCCCTCGGCGTCACGCTGCTGCGCGGCAGCGGCCCGTGGCGACACGTGCACGCCGACGACGGCCACGGCCACGGTCACGGCCACGGCCACGGCCACGGCCACGGCCACGGTCACGGTCACGGTCACGGCCACGAGCACGGCAGCGACGAGCACAGGCACCAGCCGCCAGCGGCTCCGGGCCGCGCGCGCCGGGTGCTGCTCGGCCTCGGTCTCGCCGGCGGGTTGACCCCGAGCCCGACGGCGCTGCTGCTCCTGCTCGGCGCGGTCGCCGCAGGTCACGCGTGGGCGGGCGTCCTCGCCGTGGTCAGCTTCGGCGTCGGGATGGCCGCGGCTCTGACGGGCGTCGGCCTCGTCGCCGCGGTCGGCCGCGCGCGCCTCGACCGGTGGGACGTGCTGTCCCCGCGGCTGTCGGCGCTCGTCCCGCGGATCGCCGGGCTCGGCGTCGTCGGCGGCGGCGGGTTGCTCGTCGTCCGGGGCGTCGTCCAGGCAGTCGGCCTGTGAGGTCCCCGGGGTCCGCTCGGACGGCGGTCCCGGGGCGGTGAGGTCACTCCCAGAGGACGGCGACGAACACGTTCAGCAGCGCGAGGCCGCCGACGGCGTGCACGACCCCGGCGGGGACGTCGTCGCCGCGCCTGCGGTTGACCCACAGCAGGACCGTCACCACGAGCGCCACCGCGAGCTTCACGGCGATCTTCGCGTTGTCGAGCGGCACGTCGGACTCCGCGACGCCTGACTCGCGCATGCCGACGAGCGCGATGCCCGTCACGAGCTGGGTGAGCGCGCCGTGGAGCATCCCCGGCAGCAGGCGCGGCGCCCGGACGACGGTGAGCCACGAGCCGACGACGACCGCCATGCCGACGAGGTGCAGCACGACCACGAGGTGGTAGACGATCTCCATACGCGGAATCCTAGGCAGCCGAGCCGCCGCGGGTGTACCCGCGGGGGGTCGGTTCCCGCCCTCGTGCCGTCAGGTGAGGAAACCGGCGACGACGTCGGCGAGGAGGGGGATGCGAGGAGTCCGTAGAACTCGGCCAGGTGGCTGGTCGGAATGCTGTCGGCGTCGCCGCACACGAGCATGGTCGGCATGCCGAAGGCGGCGATGTCGTCGCACCAGTCGTACGG
Organism: Kineosporiaceae bacterium; assembly: GCA_036745175.1. Classification (GTDB taxonomy): domain Bacteria; phylum Actinomycetota; class Actinomycetes; order Actinomycetales; family Kineosporiaceae; genus R-H-3. Next base: position 22,509 of record DAIOGQ010000017.1, on the reverse strand, counting down.
CTGCCGGAGCAGCTCGCCGGACTTGTCCATGAGCCGCGGGAACGCGTCCACGTCGGGCGCGACCGCGGCGTACGCGGCGTACAACGGCGACTGCCGGAACTGGTCGAAGAGGCCGCTGTTCACGCCGGCCATGCCCTCGAGCACCTCGGGGTACCAGCCGTCGCGCCGGCAGGGCACCGAGACGAGGACGAGACGGCGGACGACGTCCGCGTGCCGGGCTGCGGCGCTGATGCACGAGAGCCCGCCGAGCGAGTAGCCGAGCAGGTCCGCGGGCCCGAGGCCGAGGTGTGTGACGACACCCGCGACCTGGTCGCCGAACCCGTCGAACGTGAACGGCCGATCGACGTCGCGGGTGTGCCCGTGGCCCTGCAGCTCGATCGAGACGACGCGGCGGTCGGCCGCCCAGCGCGGCACGAGATCCCCGAACGTCCCGGTGACGCCGAACCCGCCGTGGACGAGCACGAGCGGCGTCCCGCCCTCGCCTTCGCTGCACCAGTAGACGTCGACGCCGTCGACGGGCGCGTAGCCCTCGGACACCATCGGGGACATGGCGTTCCCTCCGCTCAGAGCAGTCGTCGGTCGGCGGCCCAGCGCGTCAGCTCGTACCGGCTGCTCAGCTGCAGCTTGCGCAGCACGGCGGACACGTGCGTCTCCACGGTCTTCACGGAGATGAAGAGCTCGCGTGCGACCTCCTTGTACGCGTACCCGCGGGCGATGAGCCGCATGACCTCGCGCTCGCGCTGGGACAGGCGGTCGAGCTCGTCCTCGACAGCGGCGACCTCACCGGCGCCGGTCCCGAACGCGTCGAGGACGAACCCCGCGAGCCGCGGCGAGAACACGGCATCCCCCTCGGCGACCCGGTGCACGGCAGACGCGAGGTCGGGCCCGGAGATCGTCTTCGTCACGTAGCCGCGCGCCCCGGCACGGATGACGGCGATGACGTCCTCCGCCGCGTCCGACACCGACAGCGCGAGGAAACGCACCGGGGGACCGCCGTCAGCCGGCTCGGCACCGAGCAGGTCGGCGCAGCGCTGGAGCACCTCGCTGCCGCCCGGCCTGACCGTCCCGCCGGGCAGGTGGACGTCGAGCAGGACGACGTCCGGCCGCGCGGTGTGCACGATCGCGACGCCCCCGTCGACATCACCCGCCTCGGCGACGACCTCGATCCCCGGGTCGGCCGACAGCTCCGCCCGGACGCCGCTGCGCACCATGGCGTGGTCGTCGACGATGACGAGGCGCAAGACGTTGCCGGTCAACGGGTCTCCTCCCGCTGAAGGACCGGGCGGTGGGCCTGCGCCGGCTGCCCCGGCAGCTCCCCGGACGACGAGCCGGACGACGGGCCGGACGACGGGCCGGGCGACGGAGGCGACGGGTCCACCGGGCTCTCGTCGGGTATCTCGAGCCGGACCTCGGTGCCTTCGCCGGCGAGGCTGCGGATCGTCGCCGTCCCGCGGTGCCGCTGCATGCGCCCGACGATCGACTCCCGGACCCCGAGCCGGTCGGCGGGCACGGCGTCCGGGTCGAAGCCCGGCCCGCGGTCGCGGACGAACGCCTCGACGCCGTCCGGGCCCGACTCGACGTACACGGTGACCGGTGCACCCGCGTGCCGGACGGCGTTGACGCACGCCTCGCGGAGCGCCGCGACGAGGGCGACGCCCCGGTCGTCGAGCCGCCGGTCCCCCACGACGACGACGTCCACGGCGACGCCGAGCCGGTCCTCGACCTCGGCCATGACGCCCCTGACCTCGGCCGCGAGCGTCGCGTCGTCGTCCGGGCGGGGCCCGTAGAGCCACTCGCGCAGGTCACGCTCCTGGGCCCGGGCGAGCCGGGTGACCTGCGCCGGGTCCGCGGCGCCCCGCTGGATCAGGGCGAGGGTCTGGAGCACCGAGTCGTGCAGGTGGGCCGCGATGTCGGCGCGCTCGGCCTCGCGGACCCGGGCGGACCGCTCGGTGTCGAGGTCGCGCCACAGCCGCAGTGCCCACGGGGCGAGCACGAGCCCGGCGCCACCGAGGACCGCGACGACCGCGACGAAGACCCGGCCCGCGTAGGCGAGGTCGGTGCTGCGCACGACGACGAGGAGCACCCCGACGAGGACGAGGACGAACCCGCCCACGACCCGCAGCACCGCGGCCCGGGTCTGCACACCCGAGCGCTGCGCCCAGCGGCCGCGCTCGACCTCGTCGAGCTGGCTGTAGGCGAGGACGGCCCCGCCGATGACGACGACGACGGGCAGGATCAGTCCCGGCCGCACGTCCCAGCCGAACCGCGCCCCGGCGAGCGACAGGCCGGCGAAGAGCAGGATCGCGCCGATGAGCATGTCGCCGAGCCGGGCTTGCGAGACCCGCGGGACCCCCGGACGCCGAGGGACCACGGCGCCCCGCGACTGCGGACCTGCAACGGACGCCGGGGAGGCGTTGAGGACCCCGTCCGCCCGGCTCTCGGGCAGCGGGACGTGCTCGCTCGCCGGGGCGAGGGCCCACAGCCAGAGGTAGAGCATCAGGCCGGCGCCGCCGAAGAACGTCGTGACGACGAGCAGCGCCCGGACGACCTTCACGCTGAGCCCGAGGTGCGCCGCGAGCCCGACCGCGACGCCGCCGACGATGCGGCCCTCGGCCGGGCGCACCAGCGGCGGCCGCGCGGGCAGGGCCGGCCGCGCGGGCAGGGCCGGCCGCACTGCGACAGGTGCCACGGGGACGCTCACGGGTCCATCATCGCGCGGCCCGCCTCTGCGGCCATCAGGGCCGCGGGCCGCAGGACCCCTGAGCCGTCCCCGAGACTGCCCCTGAGCCTGTCCGGTGCGGCCCGGCACCGAACCAGGGTCGGGTCAGGGGGCTACCCGATGCCGCGACACGCCGACGAGGACGAGGCTGGTTGCCATGAGCACGCACCTGCCTCCAGAACCCCCGGCCGGCCCCACGAGCGGCCCGCCGGGAACGACCACCCCGGACGACGCGTCGTCCGGCCCGACCGGCGCGACCGGGGCGACGGGCCCCGCACCCGGTACACCCTCCGGCGGGCAGCAGCCGCCTGGCGGGCCGCCCGTCGCCGAGTTCTTCGACCGGATCCGGTCGATCGGCATCGTGCGCCCGGACGAGGGCCGTTGGGCGGCCGGCGTGTGCGCCGGGATCGCCCGGCGCACCGGCATCGACGTCGTCCTCGTCCGCGGCCTGTTCGTCGTGCTGGCCGTCCTCGGCGGCGGCGCCCTGTTCCTCTACGGCCTGGCGTGGCTCTTCCTGCCGCACCCCGACGGGCGCATCCACGCCCAGGAGGTGCTGCGCGGCGTCGTCACGGCCGGCTTCGTCGGCTCCGTGATCGCGGTCCTGTCCGGTGTGCCCTTCGGAATCGGCTTCCGGGCCGACTCGATGGGCTGGGGCTGGGGCTTCCACCCCGGCGGCCTCTGGCTGCTGCTCGGCGTCGGCCTCGTGGTCTGGATCGTCAGTTCCCGCAAGGGACGCCAACCACCCGGCTCCCCGGGCGGCTCGGATCCTGGTGGCTCCCCGTCCTGGGGCACGCCGGGGACGCCGCCGCGCGCGGCCGGCTCGGACGGTCCCGGCGGGACGCCCCGCGCGACGTCCGCGACCACCGGCTGGGCACCCACGCCCGTCACGACCACCCCGGTCGCGCCGGCCCCTGACCTGACCCGCCCGTCGCACGGCCTCACCCGGGCGACGCTCGGCGCGGCTGTCGTCGCCGGCAGCGCTGTGGTGGCCTACGACAGCTACGTCGGCTCCGTGCCCTCGACGGCCGCGGTCGTGACCGCGACGGCCCTGGGCGTCGTCGCCCTCGGTGTGCTCCTGGCGGGCGTCTCTGGACGGCGGTCCGGCGGCCTCGCACCGATCGCGTGGATCCTCGCGGTCGTCGCCGTCAACGCCGCGGCGATCTCCAACGTGGACACCGGCCGGCCGGACGTCACGTGGCGGCCGACGAGCGCCGCGGTCGCCGAGGCGGGCTACGACACCGGGGCGGGCGAGGTCAGGGTCGACCTGACCGACCCCTCGATGCGCACCGGCGCGACCGCGGCAGACCCCGTCGAGCTGTCCGCCACCCTCGGCGTCGGCCGGATGGTCGTCGTCGTCCCCGCCGGCACGGCGACCAAGGTCGACGTCTCCGTCGGCCTCGGCCAGGTCGACGACCGCGCCGGCGGCACCGGCACCGCCGGGGGCTCGCGGAACTTCACCCTCACGGCGGGCACCGGCGACGTGACCGTCGTCGTCCACGCCCGGGTCGGCCTCGGCGAGCTCGTGGTCGTCCCGCAGGGCAGCGACATCGCCGCCGGCACCACCCCCGCCCAGCTCGCCGCGGCCGTCCCGGCCCGGCCCCTCACGGAGGCACTGCGATGACCACAACCCCCGACGGTCCCGGCTCCGGGTCGCGTCCCCCGACCGCCGAGATCGGCCCCCTCGCCGGGGTCACCGGGCCTCTGCCGCCCGACCCCGCGGCGACCAGCCTGTTCGACCCGGCACCGACGACGGTCTTCGAGCCCCAGGGTCCCGCCCCGGCGGTCACCCCGTCGGCCGGCGTCCCGGGGGCGGCCCCGGCGCATCGCCGGACCCCCCGGATCCGCACGCTCGTGTTCGGCCTCGTCATGCTCGCCGTCGCCGGCACGGTCATGGTCGCCTCGGTCGCGGACGTCCGCGTCGACGGTGGTGCCGTCTTCCTCGTGGTACTCGTCGCTGCCGGTGTCGCGCTGCTCGGCGGCGGGATCGCCGCGGCGGCCAAGGAGGCCCGCGGCGGCCCGGGCGCCTGAGCGACCGCACTGTCACGACACTGTCCGGACGACGCCCGGCCGGGCTCGAACGCCCGCCCGGCCGGGCTCAGAGGCCGTCCCGGCCGTGCGGCGTCGGCCAACCGGACAGGTCCGGCCCCTTGGGGACCACCCGGCTCGGGTTGATCATGTCGTGCGTGACGTAGTAGTGCCGCTTGATGTGGTCGACGTCGACCGTCTCGCCGAAACCCGGCGTCTGGTAGAGGTCGCGGGCGTAGGCCCACAGCACGATGTCCTCGGTGAGCTTGTTGCGGTTGCACTTGAAGTGACCGTGGTAGACGGCGTCGAACCGGACGAGCGTCGTGAAGAACCGCACATCGGCCTCCGTGATCGCGTCGCCGACGAGGTAGCGCTGCGTCGACAGCCGCTGCGACAGCGCGTCGAGCCGGGCGAAGAGGGCGTCGAACGCCTCCTCGTACGCGTCCTGGGACGTCGCGAACCCGCAGCGGTACACGCCGTTGTTCACGTCGCGGTAGACGTCGGCCATGACCGCGTCCAGCTCGGCCCGCCGGGCCGGGTCGGCGGGAAGCAGGGCGGGCGCCCCGGCGCGGTGGTGGTCGACCCACTCGGTCGACAGGTCGAGCGTGATCTGCGGGTAGTCGTTCGTGACGACCCGGCCGGTGAGCGTGTCGACGACCGCCGGCACGGTGACCCGGCCCGAGTACCCCGGGTCGGCGCGCAGGTAGGCCTGCGAGAGGAGCCCGATCCCGAGCACGGGGTCGACGCCGTCCGGGTCCAGGGTGAAGCGCCAGCCGCGCTCGTCCCGGATCGGGTCGACGACCGCGAGCGAGATCGCGTCCTCGAGGCCGAGCAGGCGGCGCACGATGACCGACCGGTGCGCCCACGGGCAGGCGAGCGAGACGACGAGCCGGTAGCGCCCCGGCTCGACCGGCCAGCGGCCGTGCGCGTCCGGCCCCGCGCCGGGGGCGGAGGTGCTGGCCCGGCTGATCCGGTCGGTGAACCGGTTGGGCTGGCGGACGAACGCGCCGGAGCCGCTCGTCTCCGGTCCGAACTGAGCCGGCTTCGCGGTCGTCATGCCTTCAGGCTAGGCCTCACGTCGCGCGTCGTCGCGGCCGCGCCGGCCGCGCCGGTGAGCCGGTCGTGGGCGGCGAGGACCCGCTCGGCCGTCACGAACCGGCCCGTCGCGGTGACGTCGCGGGCCCGGAGCGCGGGGAATGCCGTCAGCACGTGCGCGAGGTCGGACCGGTCCCAGCCGAGGAGGACGGCGTGCGCCGCGTCGAGGTCGGCGAGCGCCGCGACCCGCTCGGCGGCCGCCACCTGCGCCGCCCGGGCCGGCACGGGCACGGGCACGCCCAGCCCCGCGAGCTCGGCGGCGAGACCCGCGAGGTCGTCGTCCCACGCATGGGCGCGCGCGAACCGGTCGAGGACCCACGCCGCGACCGTCGTCCGCGGGTCCCACGGTGCCGGCGCGTCGTAGGCCTCCGGCGGCGGCAGCGCGACCTGTTCGAGCTTGAAGAAGTTGAGGTTGGCGCCGGCGTGCTTCTGCCGCACGAGGTGGTCGACCGGCAGGCTCGCGAGGGCGGCCAGCAGCAACGGCAGCCGCGGGGCGTGGACGAGCGGCAGCGAGTTGCCGACGCCGGCGACGGGCAGAGCGGTCGGCAGCAACGTGCGGGGGGAGTCCGCCGTCGTCACGTTGCGGTAGCCGGCGAGCCAGCCGCGGGCCGCCAGGTCTGCGTAGCGGTCCTCCACCAGCGTGCGCGGCACCCAGTACCGGAACCTCGCACGGGCGCCGCCGCGGTGGTCGAGCAGACCTGCGTGCTTGGCCTCCCAGAGCGGGACCAGGCCGGGGCCGGGGGCTGCGGCGAACCAGCGCGCGTCGCGCGTCATGTGCAGGGGGGTCACGAGGCGCACCTGCCACGGGCTGTCGACGACGACGCCCGCGGCGTCCCGGCGCAGCAGGACGGGCAGCGTGCGGTGCACCGTCGTCACGAGGGCCGCGTCGCGCGCGGAGCCGAACAGCGGCAGCGTCCCGGTGTTCGGGTTGACCAGCCGCGGGAGGTCGGGCCGCAACGGCCATGCGCGCCCGCCCGGGTCCTCGCCGGGGTCGACGAGCCCGACGGCGACCTCGGCGGGCGACCGGGCGGCCACGCCGCCGTCGCCGGTCCCGCAGGCCCCCGACCGCAGCGCGACGACGGCGACCCCGACCCGCGAGCTGACGCCGTCGAAGACGGGCGCGGCCTGGTCGAGCAGGTGCAGGCGGCCGAGCGCCCCGGCGTCCAGGAGCGCGGCGAGCAGCCGGGCCGCGGACCGGTCGGCGGCGATCCCGGCCGGGACGACGATCCCGGCGTGGCCGCGCGGCGCCAGGAGCCGCCAGCAGGTCTCGACGAACGGCAGGTAGGCGTTGATCTCGCCGGCCCCGGTGAGCGGGTGCCGGCCGGCCTCGCGCAGGCCGCGGGCGGAGGCCGCCTGCTGTGACCTGAGGTCGGCGGGCGGCCGGTACCGCCAGTCCCGGCCGGTGACCTTGAGCCGCTCCCACGGCGGGTTCGCGACGACGGCGCCGAAGCCGCCGCGCCAGCCGGTCAGCGGGTCGACGGCGGCGTCCGGGTCGGCGAGGACGGCCGGGAACCTCTCGTGCCAGGCGAGTCCGCCCGGCCCCGCCGCGGCCAGCGTCGGTGTCGGACCGAGCAGCGCGTCGCCGACGACCACGCGGGTCGCGAGGTCGGACGGCGCGCACGGGGCGCCGGCCTCGGTCGCCTCGACCGCGAGGACGGTCCGGGCGACGTGGACGGCGACGGGGTCGTCGTCCACGCCGTGCAAGGACTCGAGGGCCGCGCGGGGGGCCGCACCGAGCGCGACGAGCCGGGCGAACGCGGCCCGCAGGAGCGGTCCGGTGCCGCACGCGGGGTCGCACACGGTCGGCACGTCGTCCGGCCACCCGTCGTCCGCAAGGGCATGCCGGGCGAGGACCTCGGCGAGCCGCGGCGGCGTCCCGAAGGCCCCCCGCCGGCGACGCTCGGCGATCCCCACCGCGAGCAGCCGCGCGCGCAGGCCGTCGAGGGCCGGTTCCTGGCACAGCAACGCGCCGTAGGCGTCGGCGACCAGCCGGACGCCCGCGGCGTCCCCGTCGGCCCAGGCGGCGTCGACCGCGTGCCGGACGGCCGCGTCCCGCCAGCCGCCCGGGTCGGCGGCGACGTCCGGCCCCCTCGCGGCGAGGACAGCCTCGGCAGCTGCGAGCAGCCGCGCCGCCGGCACCGTCACCGTCACCGCAACGACCGCAGGGCCACCCGGACGAGCCCGGCGACCCGGATCCTGTCGACGGCGTCGAGCCGCACCCAGGCGGCCTCGGCCGTCGAGCCGCCGACCTCGACGACGTGCGGCTCGACGTCGGTGGGCACCGTGCCGGTGAAGACGACGCGGACGCCGTGGAAGTCCTCCAGCCGGCCCGACGGCGCGCGGCCGGTGAACCGGACGCTGTCGACGTCGAGCAGGTCGGCGATCGTCAGCGGCAGACCGGCCTCCTCGCGGACCTCGCGGACGACGGCGTCCCGGACGTCCTCCCCGTGGTCGACGCCGCCGCCGGGCAGCGTCCACAGGTGGCTGTGCACGAGCCGGGTGAGCAGCAGCCGGTGGTCGGCGACGCAGACGGCGTAGGCGGCGGTCCGCTGGACCCGGGCGAGAGCGTCGTCGTGGAGCGCGTCGAGGTCGGCGACCCCGACGGCCGCGGGGTGCGGCAGCGGCCGGGCGGGCGGGCCGGCGACCGGCGTCCGCGGCACCGGCAGCCCGAGGACCCGGGCGACGAACGGCATCAGCGGCAGGGCGGCCGCGGCCGCGTCGTCGAGGAGCCGGACGGCGTCGCTCGTCCCGTCCGGCTCCGGACGCAGGGTGCGGGTCCAGGCCGGAACGGGGCCGGGGCCCGCGCGTGCGACCCGGCCGGCCGCCGCGTGCAGGTCGTAGACGACGCGCAGCGTGTGCACCCGCCGCCCGCGGTGCGGCAGGTCGACGACGTCGGACAGCACGTCGCGCAGCCGGGTGACCTCCACGTCGACGCCTGTCTCCTCGGCGACCTCACGGACGACGGCCGCCCGGGGGTGCTCGCCGAAGTCGACCCCGCCGCCGGGCAGGAACCAGTGACCCTGGAGGTCGGACCGGTCCGACGCCCGGACGAGCACCGCGCGGCCGGCACCGTCACGCAGCACGCCGTAGGCGGCGACCCGCTGGACGTCCTCGAAGTGCCGCTGGACGTCCTCGAGGTCGCCGACGGGGCGGGCGGGGGGCACGACGGACGACGCTACACGCGCGTGCACGGTTCGAGGGCGGGGAGGCGATGCCTCCCCGCCCTCCGACCCGGTCCACCACGGGTCGCGCGTCCGGCCGGGTGAGCGGCCGAACCCTGCTGCAGGCCGGTGGTGACCTGCGCGTCCTGACGCCATAGACGGTAGGCGGGGCAACGACTCGGCGACCGGGACGTCGGTCCCCGGCCCTAGGGTGAGGTCATGGCGGAGAGCGGGGCCGGCTCCGGGCAGGGCGACGCGGGCGGCGACATCGGCCGGCTGCACCGCTGGGCCCTCGCCGCGTTCGGTCGGCTCCCCCGAGCCGTCCGGGTGGTCCTCGTCCGGGTCGTCGCGCCGAGCCACACGGTGGGCGCCGTGTGCCTCCTGGAGCACGACGGCCGGATCCTCGTCCTCGAGCAGCACCACCGGCAGGGCTGGACGCTGCCCGGCGGGCTCGTCGACCGCGGCGAGACCGCCGAGGACGCGGTCCGCCGGGAGCTGCGCGAGGAGACCGGGCTGGAGGTCGAGGTCGGACTGCCCATCGGCGTCGTCGTCGAGCCGGTGACCCGCCGGGTCGACGTCGTCTTCCTCGTCGTCGCCGGGCGGGAGGTCGACGTCCGGCCGCGCAGCGAGGCCGTCCGGGCCCGGTGGCTGCCGCCCCACGCGCTCGGCCCGGTCGACGACCCGACCGCGGCGGCGCTCGCCGTGCTGGACCGGCGACGGAGCCCGGACGCCCACCTGGGCCGGCTGGTCGAACGGTGACCCCGGGTCGTCCAGGCACGCCGATCGCCGGTGTCGTGCTCGCCGCGGGGGCCGGGACACGGCTACGGCCGCTCACGTGGCTGCGGCCCAAGGCCTTGTGCCCGGTCGGCGGCGTCCCGCTGCTCGACCTTGCACTGGAGCGGCTCGAACCTCTGACGGGCAAGGGATCCCACGTGCTCGCGGTCAACGCGCACCACGACGCCGCGCAGGTCGCGGCGCATCTGGCGGACCGGTCCGGCGGCGTCCGGCTGAGCGTCGAGGCGGGCGAGGCGCTGGGGACGGCCGGGGCGCTCGGCCTGCTCCGGGACTGGGTCGACGGCCGCGACGTCCTGCTGACGAACGCCGACGCGTACCTGCCGGACGGGCTCGGCCGCTTCGCCGAGGGCTGGGACGGCGCGCGCTGCCGGCTGCTGTGCGTGCCCGTCCCGGGGGCCGGCGACTTCCCGGCACCGCGGCGCGGAGGCCGTGACGCCGGCGGGGACGGTCGAGGGCTGCGGTACGTGGGCGCATGCCTGCTGCCGTGGCGGCTCGTGCGCGAGCTCGAGGCCCGGCCGGCCGGGCTGTACGAGGTGATGTGGCGGCCGGAGGCGGCGGCCGGCCGGCTCGACGTCGTGACGCCCGCCGACGTCGGCGCGGCCGAGGCGGCACTCGACTGCGGCACGCCCGCTCAGTACCTGGCCGCGAACCTCGACGCGGTCCGTCGGGCGGTCGGCGTCGGTGGCTCGCTCGTCGACCCGACCGCCGTGGTCGGGAGCGTCCGGGGGGACGTCGTCGAGAGCGTGGTCGGGGCAGGTGCCGTCGTCGCGGGGACGGTCCGGCGGTGCGTCGTCTGGGACGGCGCGACCGTCACCGCGGACGAGCACCTCGTGGACGCCGTCCGGGCGCGGGGGCCGGAGGGTCCCGTGACAGTGCCGTGCGGGGCCGGGCAGACTCGGTCGGGGTCCGCGACGGGTGGGGGGTGAGATGGGCGACGTGCGGCCGGAGGGGCAGCAGGACGTGTCGGTGCTGCGCGCGAGCGGCCTCGGCCGCTGGTCCATCGAGCCCGGCTCGTACTCGGTGGCCATCGACGACGTCCTGTCCGACATGCTCAGCGTGCCGGGTGCGGGGACGTACCCCGTCGAGGACCTGCTCCTCGCGGTGCACCCCGAGGATCGCACGAGCGTCTTCGCGACGCTCGAGGCCGTCTCCCTGCGCTGCCGGGCGGCCGCCGCGGGGCAGGAGTCCCTCGACCGGATCCGGGTCCTCGAGGAGTTCCGGCTCCAGCGGGCCGACTCGACGACCCAGTGGGTCCGGCTGCGCGGCGGCGTCGTCCTCGGCGAGGACGGTGTGCGGAGGATCACCGGGGTGGCGGCGGACACGACCGCGCTGCGGACGTCCAGGGAACGAACCGGCCGCACCCTCGCGCAGGTGAGCGACGGCGTCCTCATCCTCGAGCCCGACTGGACGATCGCCTACCTCAACGACAGCGCCGCCCGGCTGCTCGAACGGCAGGCGGACGACCTGCTCGGCAGGCCGTTCTGGGAGGAGTTCCCCGAGTCCCTCGACAACCCGGTGAGCGTCAACTTCCGGTGGTCCATGGACAACCAGCGACCGGTGACGTTCGAGACCCCGACCGCGTCGACGGGCTGGCTGGCGCTCCGCGCGTTCCCGTCCGTCGACGGGCTCACCGTCTACCTGCGCAGCGTCGAGGCCCACCACGAGGCCGAGCGGGAACGGGTCCGGCTCATCCAGCGGCTCGAGCGGGCGCTGGCCCGGGGCCGCCAGCTGCTCGCCCTGACGAAGTCGCTGTCGACGACACTCACGGTGACCGAGGTCGCGGACGCCGTCACGGCCAACGCCCGACGTTCGCTCGGCACGGTCTTCGCGGGGGTCGCCCTGGTCGACGAGTCCGAACGGCGCCTGCACTACGTGAGCATGAGCCCGTTGCCGACCGAGACGGCGGCGGTGTGGTCGCACGTGCCGCTGAGCCGGTCGGCGCCGGTGTCGGACACCGCCCGGCTGGGCCGGCCGTTCTTCCACGAGAACGTCGAGCAGGCCGTCGCGGACTTCCCCGACATCGGATCGCACATGCTCGCGGCCGGCACGCACGCGCTCGCCCACCTGCCGCTCCTCGCCGGCAGCGGCGCGGTGCTCGGGACGCTCGCGCTGTCGTGGGGTCCGAGCCACCCGATGAGCGACGAGGAGCGCGGCTTCCTCGTAACGCTGGCCGGGCACACGGCGCAGGCGATCGAGCGGGCCTTGCTCTTCGAGCAGCACCAGACCGTTGCCGACGCCCTCCAGCGGGCGGTGCTGCCCGACCTGCTGCCGACGGTCCCGGGGATGTCGCTCGCGGCGACGTACGTGCCCGCGGGCGGGCAGCTCGGCGGCGGGGTCGGCGGCGGGGTCGGTGGGGACTGGTACGACGCGTTCGTGCTGCCGTACGGCCGACTCGGTGTCGCGATCGGCGACGCGGCCGGCCACGGCCTACCGGCCGCACGTGTCATGAGCGTGCTGCGCAACGCCTTGCGGGCGTACGCGATGCTCGGTGGCGGCCCCGGATCGGTCGTGACGCACCTCGACCGGCTCGTCGCCCAGCTCGAGCCGGACGCCTTCGCGACGCTCGCCTACCTCGAGCTCGACCCGGCGACCGGCGACGGTGCCTGGGCGGCGGCCGGCCACCCGCCGATGCTGCAGGTCACGACGGACGGCTCGGCGGCGTTCCTGCCGGGCGACCCGGACCCGCCGATCGGTTCGCTCGGCCCGGCCGGCGCCCGGCACCACCGCTTCCGGCTGGAGCCGGGCGACGCCCTCGTGCTCTACACGGACGGACTCGTGGAACGGCGCGACGTCGACCTCGGCTCCGGGCTCGAGGCGCTGCGCGCTGCGGTCGAGCAGGCCCGGACGGAGTCCGCACCCGCCCTCGTCGACGACGTCACGACGCACTTGCTCGGCGGCCGGGGACCGTCCGACGACGTCTGCCTCGTCGCGGTCCAGCGCGACATGGTCGTCTCGGCCGGACCGAGCAGCGAGCCCCGCCGGACCGAGCCCCGTCGGACCGGGCCCCGCCAGGCGCCGATCCGGCGGACCCTACGTGCGGTGCCGACCGCAGCCTTCGAGGCCCGGACAGCCGCCCGCGAGGCCCTGC
>DAIOGQ010000017.1:0-9526 GCA_036745175.1 Kineosporiaceae bacterium | reverse complement strand
CGTGCGGTGCCGACCGCAGCCTTCGAGGCCCGGACAGCCGCCCGCGAGGCCCTGCGAACGTGGCACCTCGAGGAGCTCACCGACACCCTGACCCTCGTCGTCAGCGAGCTCGTCACCAACGCCGTCACGCACGCGCGCAGCGACATGGCCCTCGAGCTCTGTCTGCTCGACCATGCCGTCCGGGTCGCTGTCAGCGACTCCAGCCACCGGTCACCCGAGCACCAGGACCCCGGGCCCCGCGAGGAGCACGGCCGCGGCGTCCACCTCGTCGACGTCCTTGCCGCGCGGTGGGGCACCGAACGCCACCCCTGGGGCAAGCGTGTGTGGGCCGAGCTCGACCTCCCCTGAGCGAACCCTCGCACGGACCCGGGACACCGTTCCGGACGCTCTGCACTGCTCCACCTCGTGAAGCAGCAGGACCGGACCGCCGCACGCACACGCAGTCCGGGACCTGACCCATCCCGGACCGACCAGCTCCTCGCGACGGCGTTGCTCCTCAGAGTGGAGCAGTGCATAGGGCAGTGCATCAGCCGCTTGTCAGCACCACTTGTCGACTACAGCCGAGTACCAGGAGCCGACTGCCAAGCCTGCAGTGACGGCCGGCCTCGCGAGACGGCCGGGCGCCCCCCGACGCAGCACCCCGACGCAGCACCGGCGGCGGCGGCGATGCGCGACCCGACCGACGTGAAATCGCTCCACACGGTGGAGCAGTGCAGAGCACTCGGAACAGGGTCCGCCCTGGTCTGCGGACAGGGTCAGGTTCGGCGCTGTGGACGACTGGGGGGTGGACGAATAGCAGGGTTCGATCCGTCCACAACGGCCTTCGACGACCCGTTGTCCACAGCGGCAGAGGCGGCACGCGTGCACTGTCGGACTCGCGGGTCAACGTTGCCGTATGGCGACCTCGGCAGACCCCGACCCGACAGACCCCTTGCTCGACGACCTGCACCGGGTCATCGGGCTCGCACTGCGGGCTCGGCGCAGGGACCTGCGGCTCAGCCAGCGGGAGCTGGCTCGCGAGAGCGGGCTGGGGGCAGCGACGATCGCGCGGCTGGAGGGTGGCGGGGCGGTCTCGTTGAGCAGCGCCCAGCGGGCGCTCGCACAGGTCGGGCTGCGACTGGCGCCCGTTGACGCGTCGGGCTCCGTCTGGTCCGGCCGGCAGGCGATCGAGGACGACGTCCTCGGCGTCCGCGACCGCGCCGGACGGCGGCATCCGGCGCATCTGCAGCCCTACCGGGGTGGGGTCCCGACGTGGGGGGTCTGCCGCGCCATGAAGGAGGGTCGGCTCGCCGACGCGTTCGGACGCTTCCGCGGCTACACGTTCCGCGGCGACACGTTCCGCGGCGACGACTGGCTCGACGCGCTCGTCGACACGGCCGAACGGGCTGAACGGGCTGAACGGGCTGAACGGTGACGCGTCACTCCCACTCGATGGTGCCCGGGGGCTTGCTCGTGATGTCGAGGACGACCCGGTTGATCTCGGGGACCTCGTTCGTGATCCGCGTCGAGATCCGGGCGAGGAGCTCGTGCGGGAGGCGGGTCCAGTCGGCGGTCATGGCGTCCTCGCTCGAGACCGGACGCAGGACGACCGGATGGCCGTAGGTGCGCCCGTCGCCCTGGACACCGACCGAGCGGACGTCGGCGAGGAGCACGACGGGGCACTGCCAGATGTCGCGGTCCGTGCCGGCGGCGGACAGCTCTGCGCGGACGATCGCGTCGGCGGCGCGCAACGTGTCGAGGCGGTCGCGGGTCACCTCGCCGACGATCCGGATGCCGAGGCCGGGACCGGGGAACGGCTGTCGCTGGACGATCCCCTCGGGGAGCCCGAGCGACTCCCCGACGGCCCGGACCTCGTCCTTGAAGAGCGCCCGCAGCGGCTCCACGAGCTCGAACTGGAGGTCGTCGGGCAGGCCGCCCACGTTGTGGTGGCTCTTGATGTTCGCCGCGCCCTCGCCGCCACCGGACTCCACGACGTCCGGGTAGAGCGTGCCCTGGACGAGGAAGCGCACCTCCTCCCCGTGCGCGCCGGCCTCGACGACGACCTCGCGGGCGGCGTCCTCGAAGACACGGATGAACTCGCGGCCGATCGTCTTGCGCTTCTGCTCGGGGTCGGTGAGCCCGGCGAGCGCCTCGAGGAACCTCTTCTGCGCGTCGACGACCTTGAGCCGCACGCCGGTCGCGGCGACGAAGTCGCGCTCGACCTGCTCGGCCTCGCCCGCACGCAGAAGCCCGTGGTCGACGAAGACGCACGTGAGCCGGTCGCCGACGGCGCGCTGGACGAGGGCCGCCGCGACCGCGGAGTCGACACCGCCGGAGAGCCCGCAGATGACCCGCGCGCCACCGACCTGCGACGTGATCCGGGCGACCTGCTCGTCGATGACGTTGCCCGTCGTCCAGTCGGCGGTGACCCCGGCCCCGCGCAGGAGGAAGTTCGTGAGCACCTGCTTGCCGAACGTCGAGTGCTTGACCTCCGGATGCCACTGGACGCCGAAGAGGCGGCGCTCTCGATGCTCGAACGCCGCGACGGGCGCCCCCGAGGTCTCGGCGACGACCGTGAAGCCCTCGGGCGCCGCGTGCACGGCGTCGCCGTGGCTCATCCACACCGACTGCGTGATCGGCTGCGCGTGGACGAGGATCGAGCCGTCGGGGTCGACCTCGACCTGGGTGCCGCCGTACTCCCGCAGCCCCGTCCGGGCGACGTCGCCGCCGAGCGCGCGCGCCATGGCCTGGAAGCCGTAGCAGATGCCCAGCACCGGCACGCCCGCGTCGAAGAGCGCCGGGTCGACCTGCGGCGCGCCGTCCGCGTAGACGCTCGCCGGGCCGCCGGAGAGGATCACCGCCGACGGCCGCTTCGCGAGCATCCGGTCCAGCGGCATCGTGTGCGGCACGATCTCGGAGTACACGTTCGCCTCGCGGACACGGCGGGCGATGAGCTGGGCGTACTGCGCGCCGTAGTCGACGACGAGGACGGGTCGGTGCGCCTGTTCGGCGAGCACCTCCGCGGCGAGTGGTCCGTTGACCGGCTCAGCATTCACCGTCGTCAGCCTACTGACGCCGTCCGCCCGATCATCGGCCGGACCTGCCGCCGCACCCACGGCTCGGCGACGAACGACATGAACGGGATCGTCCCCGCGAGGACGACGCCCACCATCCGTGGGACGTCGAGCCGGGTCCGGAACCACAGGTCGACCGTGACGATGACGTACGCCAGGTACAGCCAGCCGTGGACGAGCGGCACCCAGGCCCCGCCGCCGGGCAGCACGGCCCCGATCCCCTCCTGCTCGAAGAGCGGCTCACCGGCGCCGCGCTGCGACACCTGCAGGACGACGTGGAGCGTGAGCAGCAGCAGGAAGACCCCCGTCGCGTAGGCGAGCACGCGGTACCGGGTCAGCGCGGCCTTCACAGGATGGCTCCTTCGGGGGTCGGTTCGGTCGGCTCATCATCCAGCACTCCGAGGTGGTCGTCGCGCACGAGCCGCCACCACATGAAGAGGCCGAACGCCGCGAAGACGAACCACTGGAGCGCGTACGACAGGTTGCGCAGGTCGAGCCCGCCGCGCCCCTGCGGGATGGGCGGGACGGCCCGCAGCGACGGCGGGACCGCCGGGACGTCGGCCGTCCCGGCGCCGTCGCCGGTGGTCGCCCGGTAGCCCGTGAGGACGACGTACCCGGTCAGCAGCGGCCACGGCCACCGCTCGATGAGCTGCGTGAGGTCGACCCGGTCCACCTCGCCGTCGGGCAGCCCGCTCGTCCGGCCCGGGGCCCGGTCGGCGGGGGGCTCCGCGGGCCGCAGGTAGCCGGTGAGCGCGACCCGCCCGGCGGGGACCGCCCCGACGACCACGGCCGGGTCGTCGGAGGTCGCCACCCAGCCGCGGACGACGCCGACGGCCGAGCCGTCGTCGAGGACGAGCGGGGTGAGCACCCACCAGCCGGACTCGTCACCGAGCCTGCGGTCGGCGACGAGGACCTGGCGGGCCGCGTCGTAGCTGCCCTCGGCCACGACCGCCCGGTCCGCGGCAGCGCCGGTGAACGTCTGCCGGGCCCGCAGGACGTCCCCGATCGGTACCGGCGAACGCGCCAGCGTGCGCTCGACGTTCGACTCGGCGTTGTCGTGCGCCCGGTCCCACTGCCACTGCCCGAGCCGGGCCATCAGGGCGGCCGCCACGAGGACGACGACGAAGAGCGCGAGCCACCGGGGCTTGAGGGCGGTGCGCAGCACGGTCCACGGTAACCCGCCGCCGGAAACTCGTTCGCGCCGGCCACCATCGGTTGCTTAGCGTGGTGGCTCGTGCTCTCCCTGCCCGACGCCTGTCCCGGGCGACCCGATGCGCGGTCGCCGGGGCGGTACCTGCTGTGGCTGGCCAGCCGGCAGTGGCGCACCCTCACGGTCGGGATCGGTCTCGGCGTCGTCTGGACGCTCGCGCAGGCCGTCGTCCCCTGGGCCGTCGGCCGGACCGTCGACGAGGGCGTCGCGAGCGGGGACCTCGGGGCGCTCGCCCGCTGGTGCGGTGTCCTGCTCGTGCTCGGTGCCGGGCAGACCGTCACCGGGGTCCTGCGGCACCGCTTCGCGGTGTGGAACTGGCTCCAGGCCTACCAGCGGACGGCCCAGGGCCTCATGCACCACGTCGCCGGCAGCGGCACGGCCGTGACTGCCCGGACGACGACGGGGGAGGTCGTCTCGACCGTCGCCAACGACGGGCCACGGATCGCCGACCTCTACGACGTCGCGCAGCGCTTCGTCGGCGCGGTCGTCGCCTTCGGTGTGGTCGCCGTCCTGCTCCTGCGGATCGACGAGGTTCTCGGGCTGCTCGTCCTCGTCGGGGTCCCGCTGCTCACCGCGACCCTCGCGCTCGTCGTCCGGCCCCTGCAGGCACGCCAGCACGCGCAGCGCGAGGCCGAGGGCCGGCTGACGGCGATGGGCGCCGACACCGTCGCCGGGCTGCGCGTGCTCAAGGGCATCGGCGGCGAGGCGCAGTTCGTCGAGCGCTACACCGCGCGCAGCCAGGCCGTCCGGGTCGCGGGCGTCCGGGTCGCGGGGGTCCAGGCGACCCTCGACGCCGCGCAGGTCCTGCTGCCCGGCGCGTTCGTCGTCGTCCTCACCTGGCTCGGTGCGCACGCAGCGGTCGAGGGCCGGATCACCGCAGGCGACCTCGTGACGCTCTACGGCTACGCCGCCTTCCTCACGATGCCGCTCGGCACCGCGACCGAGGCGCTCGGCAAGGCGGTCCGGGCCAGGGTCGCCGCGACCCGGGTGGTCGCGGTCCTGCGGGTCCGGCCGCAGCACGAGCGGGACGACCCGGCGCCCGGCGTCCGGCTGCCGCCCGACGCCGACGTCACCGACCCGGTCTCCGGCCTCGTCGTGCCGGCCGGGACGACGACGGCGCTCGTCGCGCCCGACCCCGAGGCGGCCGCCGCGGTCGCCTACCGGCTCGCCCGGCTCGAGACGGACCGGCCCGCCGACGACGGCGACGTCCCCGCCCTGCCCGCGCCGCGGGTCGGCGGGGTCGCCGTCGACGCGGTCGACGTGACCACGTTGCGCGCGCACGTCCTTGTCAGCGAGGCCGAGCCCCGGCTCTTCACCGGCACGCTGCGGGCCGAGGTGGACCCGCACGGCCGGCACACCGACGCCGAGGTGCTCGGTGCGTTGCACGTGGCGGACGCGCACGACGTCCTCGACGCGCTGCCCGAGGGGCTCGACGGCGCCGTCGACGAGCGCGGCCGCTCGTTCTCGGGCGGCCAGCGGCAGCGGGTCGTGCTCGCACGCGCCGTCCTCGCCGACCCCGAGGTGCTCGTGCTCGTCGAGCCGACGTCGGCCGTCGACGCCCACACCGAGGCCCGGATCGCGCAGCGGCTCGCCGCCGCCCGGGCCGGCCGGACGACGCTCGTCACCACCGCGAGCCCGCTCCTGCTCGACGTCTGCGACGAGGTCGCGTTCCTCGTCGACGGCGCCGTCGTCGCGCAGGGCCCGCACTCGCACCTGCTGAGAACCGTCCCGGCCTACCGGGACACCGTCACCCGAGGGGAGGAGCCGTGACGAGCCTGCCGGTCGCGGACGCCCGGACGACGCGGGCGGCCGCCCGAGCCCTGCTCCGCCGGCACCGCCGGCCGATGCGTGCCGTCCTGGTCCTGCATGCCCTCGCGGCCCTCGCGGGCCTGGCCGGACCGGCGATCGTCGGGCAGCTCGTGGACGGCGTGGTCACCGGTACGCGGTCCGGCACCGTCGACGTCCTCGTCGGGGTGCTCGCCGCCGCGCTCGCCGTCCAGGTCGGGCTGACCTGGGCGGCTCGGCGGGCGTCGTTCGTCCTGGCCGAGACCGTGTTCGCGCGGCTGCGCGAGGACTTCCTCGCCGCGGTGACGCGGCTGCCGCTGTCGACGGTCGAGCGCGCGGGGTCCGGCGACCTGGTGTCCCGGACGACGAACGACGTCGAGGCCGTGAGCTACTCGGTCCGCTACGCCGTCCCGCGGATCGGCGTCGCGCTCGTCACGTGCGCGCTCACCCTGGTGGCGCTCGTGCTCGCCGGTCCGCAGATCTCGCCCGCGCTGCTGGTCGCCGTCCCGCTGCTGTGGGCCGGCGGCGTCTGGTACCTGCGCCGGGCGCGCGACGGCTACCTCGCCGAGATGGCCTCCTACGCGACGCTCAACGGCTCGGTCACCGAGACCGTCGAGTCGGCGCGGACGGTCTCGGCGGCCGGGCTCGCCGGACGCCGCAGGGCGCGCGCCGACGACGACCTGCGGCGCTCCTTCGCGGCCGAGCTCTACACGCTGCGGCTGCGCATGGTGTGGTTCCCGGCGACCGAGCTCGCGTACGTCCTGCCGATCGCGACGACGCTCGCCTGGGGCGGCTGGCTCGCGTCGGCCGGGCACGCGAGCGTCGGTCAGGTGACGGCGGTGACGCTCTACTGCGTCCAGCTCGTCGACCCGCTCGACGAGGTGCTGTCGTGGCTCGACGAGCTGCAGATCGGCGGCGCGTCGCTGGCCCGGATCGTCGGCGTCTCGCTCGTGCCCGACGACCGGACGGCGTCCGGCGTGCCGGCGTCGGACGAACGGCTGCGGGCGAGCGGGGTCCGGTACGCCTACCGGCCGGGCCACGACGTGCTGCACGGGATCGACCTCGACCTCGTTCCCGGCGAGCGGCTCGCCGTCGTCGGGCCGAGCGGCGCCGGCAAGTCGACGCTCGGACGGCTCCTCGCCGGGATCCACCCGCCCGGCGCCGGCCGGGTGACGGTCGGCGGCGTGCCGCTCGTGGACCTGCCGCTCGACGACCTGCGCGGTCACGTCGCGCTCGTCACGCAGGAGCACCACGTGTTCGTCGGCAGCCTCGCGGACAACCTGCGGCTGGCCCGCCCGGATGCCGACGACGCCGCGCTGCGCCGCGCGCTCGAGGCCGTCGACGCGGCCGGTTGGGCGGACGCGCTGCCGGACGGCGTCGCGACCGAGGTCGGGTCCGGCGGGCATCCGCTGACGCCCCCGCAGGCCCAGCAGGTCGCGCTCGCCCGGCTCGTCCTCGCCGACCCGCACACCCTCGTCCTCGACGAGGCGACGAGCCTGCTCGACCCGCGCTCCGCGCGGCACCTCGAGCGGTCCCTGTCGGCGGTGCTCACCGGTCGCACGGTCGTCGCGGTCGCGCACCGGCTGCACACCGCGCACGACGCCGACCGGGTGGCCGTCGTCGAGGACGGCCGGATCACCGAGATCGGTTCGCACGGCGAGCTGGTCCGGCTCGACGGCTCCTACGCGGCGCTGTGGCGCTCGTGGCGCGACGACAAGGTCACCGCACCGAGCTCCTGAAGGCGGGGTCGACGCCGGTCAGCTCGACGGAGCGCTGCCACAACCACGCCGCGGCGTCGTCGTCCCGCGCAGCGGCCGTCATCCCGACCCGCTCCGGGTGGCCGCGCTGCTCGCCGAAGCCATCCGGGCCGAAGTAGTCACCGCCGCGGGCCGCCGGGTCGCCGGCCGCGCGAAGCGTCGGCCCGGCACCCATCTCGGCGCTCTGCGCGAACACCCGGTTGCCCACCGCGGTGAGGACGGCGCCGAACCGGCTGCCGGACATCTGCGGCCCCACCGCCTGCAGGTTCGTCGCGGCGTAGCCGGGGTGGGCGGCGAGGCTGAGCAGCGGCGCGGCAGCCGCGTCGGCCCGGCGCTGGAGCTCGCGCATGAACAGCAGGTTCGCGAGCTTGGACTGCGCGTAGGCGCCCCACGGCCGGTAGCGCCGCTCCCCCATCAGGTCGTCGCGGTCGAGCCGGCCCATCCTGTGGGCGCCGCTCGACACGGTGACGACCCGGGCCGGGCCGCCGGCGACACCGCCCGTCTCGCCGGATGCGAGCAGCAGGGGCAGCAGCAGCCCGGTGAGCGCGAAGTGCCCGAGGTGGTTCGTGCCGAGCTGCATCTCGAACCCCTGGGCCGTCGTCCGGCGCGGGATCGCCATGACCCCGGCGTTGTTGACGAGCAGCCCGAGCGCCGTCCCGGCCGTTGTGAGGTCGTCGCCGAGGGCCTGCGCGAAGCTGCGCACCGACGCGACGTCGGCGAGGTCGAGGGTGCGCAGCTCGGCGGACGCCCCGGGCACCCGGACCCGGACCTGGCCCAGTGCCACGTCGCCGCGGACGGTGTCGCGGCAGGCGAGCACGACGTGCGCGCCGGCCCGGGCGAGCCCGACAGACGTCTCGAGACCGAGGCCCGAGTTCGCTCCGGTGACGACCGCGGTCGTGCCGGTCAGGTCGGGCAGGCGGGCAGGGGTCCAGCGGTCGCTCACGTGACCCACCCTGCCACGCCACCGCGTCAGGGCCAGGGCAGACGCAGCCGTCGAGCGGTCCGGAGCAGCCCGTTGAAGACACCGGCGACCCGCTCCGGGCCCTGGCCGTAGAGGACGCCGAGGCCGACGACGCGCTGGACGGCGATCGTCTGCGGCTCGGTGAACCGCAGCAGCCCCTCGCGGCCGTGCCGGCGGCCGACGCCGGACGCCTCGCGGCCGCCCATCGGCGCGGCGGCGCTGCCCCACGTGACCGTGTAGGCCTCGTTGACGCTCACGGTGCCGGCCGTCACCTGCCGGGCGATCCGCCGTCCGCGGTGCACGTCGTGGGTCCAGACGGCCGCGTTGAGCCCGAACTCGCCGGCGTTGACCAGCGCCAGGGCCTCGGCGTCGGAGGCCACCCGGTAGACGGCGACGACGGGCCCGAACGTCTCCTCCGCGTAGCACCTCGCGGTCACCGGCACCCCGTCGAGCACGGTCGGCTCGTAGAAGTACGGCCCGACGTCGGGTCGCGCCCGGCCGCCGGCGAGCACGCGCGCACCGGCCCGGACGGCGTCCTCGACGTGCCCGCTCACCTTGGCGAGCTGGGCGGCCGAGGTGAGGCTGCCGATGTCGCCGCCGAAGTCGAGCCCGGCCGACAGGCGCATCCGCGAGACCCGGTCCACGAACCGGTCGAGGAAGGCCTCCGCCACGGCCTCGTGGAGGACGAGCCGCTCGATCCCGATGCACTGCTGGCCGGTGTTGTTGAAGCAGTCCCGGACCAGGCCCTCCGCGACGACGT
>DAIOGQ010000016.1:10567-24799 GCA_036745175.1 Kineosporiaceae bacterium | reverse complement strand
GCTGGGTGACGTCGTCGTAGATCGGCATCGGTGCTTCTCCGCGGTGGTCGTCGGCCGGGCGACGGTCGCCCGAGCAGGAGGGTCGATGCGGCGACCCGGTGGCAGGGTTCCGCAGCGTGAACCTACCGGGGCGGCAGGTTGTTCCCACAGGGTCGTGTCGATCGACCGCCCTGCGGACGGAGCGGACCCGGCTCGCCCCGGACGGCGTGCCGCCCGGGAATCCGCGCGACGACGCCGTGGCCGGCCTGCCCCGATCGCACCCGTGATCCTCACGCTCGCGGCGACCGCGACCGACGCGCTGCCGGACGCCACCGACCTCGGCTTCCTCCTCCACAAGCACCCGGCCAGGGCGCAGGCGTTCGACGTCGCATCGGGGACCGCGCACGTGATCTACCCGGAGGCGTCCACGCTGCGCTGCACGGTGGCGCTGGTGCTCGAGGTCGACCCGGTGGCGCTCGTCCGTGGCGGCGAAGGCACCGGACGCCGCCGCAGCGCGCCCGCCGGGGACGGCACGCTCGGGCAGTACGTCAACGACCGCCCGTACGCCGCGGGCTCGCTGCTCGCGGTCGCGATCGGGTCGGTCTTCCGGACGGCGCTCGCGGGGCGCTGCGACAGCCGCCCGGACGCTGCGGCGTCCCCGCTCGCGCTCGAGCTCGCCATCCCGGTGGTGCCGTGCCGTGGTGGGGCCGACCTCGCGCGGCGGGTCTTCGAGCCGCTGGGCTGGGGCGTCGAGGCCGAGCCGCTGCCGCTCGACCCGCAGTTCCCCGAGTGGGGTGAGTCCCGGTACGTCCGGCTGCGACTCACCGGGGTCCTGCGCCTCGCGGACGCGCTCAACCATCTCTACGTGCTCCTGCCGGTCCTCGACGACGCGAAGCACTACTGGGTCGCGGCCGACGAGGTCGACAAGCTCGTCCGCGCAGGCTCGGGCTGGCTCGCGACCCACCCCGAGCGTGGCCTCATCACGCGCCGGTACCTGCGCCGGCGGCACGCGCTCGTCCGGACGGCACTCCAGCAGCTCGCGATCGAACGGCTCGCGGACGCCAACGACACCGACGTCGACGACCTCGACAACGCGGTGCCCGCGCAGGCGCCGGCGGGCGACGAGCCGCGACGGGTCCCGCTCGCGCAGCGCCGGATCGACGCGGTCCTCGACGTGCTGCGGACGGCCGGGGCGCGGACCGTCCTCGACCTCGGGTGCGGCGAGGGCGCACTGCTCGCCGCCCTGCTCGCCGACCGCTCGTTCAGCCGGGTCGTCGGCGCGGACGTCTCGTTCCGCGCGCTCCAGACCGCGACCCGTCGACTGCGCCTGGACCAGATGCCGGAGCGGACGAGGGACCGGCTCGAGCTCGTCCAGACCGCGCTGACCTACCGGGACGGGCGGCTCGCGGGCTTCGACGCCGCCGTCCTCATGGAGGTCGTCGAGCACCTCGACCCGTCTCGACTGCCGGCGCTCGAGGCGACGGTCCTCGGGGCGGCACGGCCGAAGCTCGTCGTGACGACGCCGAACCTCGAGTACAACGCCCGGTACGAGCTCGAGCCGGGTCGGCTGCGCCACACCGACCACCGGTTCGAGTGGACCCGTGACGAGTTCCGCGCCTGGGCGGACGGCGTCGCGGAGCGCCGGGGCTACGGCGTCACGTACGCCGGCGTCGGCGACGAGGACGCCGAGCTCGGCCACCCCACGCAGCTGGCGGTGTTCGCCCGATGACCAGGTCGTGGACGCCCCGCCCCGAGCCCACGACCGGGCAGACGCTCGAGGTACCGGCCCTCTCGCTCGTCGCTCTGGTCGGCGCGTCGGGGTCCGGCAAGTCGACCTTCGCCGAGCGGTGCTTGGCGCCGACGCAGGTGCTCTCGAGCGACCACTACCGCGTTCTCGTCGCGGACGACGAGAACGACCAGACGGCGTCCGGTGACGCGTTCGACGCTCTGCACCACGTCGCGGGGATCCGGCTCCGGCGCGGCCTGCTCACCGTCGTCGACGCGACGAACGTCCAGGCCCACGCGCGCGCCGAGCTCGTGAAGCTGGCCCGGGCGCACGACGTCCTGCCGGTCGCGATCGTCCTCGACGTCCCGGTCGCGGAGTGCCTGCGACGCAACGAGTCCCGGCCCGACCGGGACTTTCGGACCGCATGTCGTCCGGCGGCACGCCGGCCAGCTGCGCAGCAGCGTCGGCACGCTCCGGCGCGAGGGGTTCCGGGTCGTCCACGTGCTGCGCGGCGTCGAGGAGGTCTCCTCGGCGCAGGTGGCGGTCACCCGCATGCTCACCGACCACCGCGATCTCACGGGACCGTTCGACGTCGTCGGCGACGTCCACGGCTGCCGCAGCGAGCTCGAGACGCTGCTCGGCCGGCTCGGCTACACCGTCCGCCGGGACGGCGCGGGGCGTGCTGTCGGCGCGGTCCCACCGGCCGGGCGGACCGCCGTCTTCGTCGGCGACCTCGTCGACCGTGGACCGGACACGCCGGGCGTGCTGCGCCTCGTGATGGGGATGGTCGCGGCGGGCGAGGCGCTGTGCGTGCCGGGCAACCACGAGAGCAAGCTCGTCCGGGCACTGCGGGGACGCGACGTCAGGCTCACCCACGGGCTCGCGGAGTCGCTCGACCAGCTCGCCGACGAGCCCGCGGAGTTCCGCACGGCAGCCGAGGAGTTCATGGACGGCCTCGTCTCGCACCTCGTGCTCGACGACGGCCGGCTCGTCGTCGCGCACGCGGGGCTCACGCAGGCCTACCAGGGCCGCGCATCGGGGCGGGTGCGTTCGTTCGCCCTCTACGGTGACACGACCGGCGAGACCGACGAGTACGGCCTGCCCGTGCGCTACCCGTGGGCGCAGGACTACCGGGGCCGCGCCGTCGTGCTCTACGGCCACACGCCGACCGCGAGGCCGCAGTGGGTCAACAACACCCTGTGCCTCGACACCGGTTGCGTCTTCGGCGGGGCGCTCACCGCGCTGCGCTACCCCGAGCGCGAGGTCGTCTCGGTGCCTGCCGAGCGCGAGTGGTACCCGCCGGTGCGACCGCTCGTCGCGGACGCCGCCGCCGCACCACAGCGGCCGGACGAGCACCAGCGGCCGGACGCGAACCAGCGGCCGGACGCGAACCAGCAGCCGGACGCGAACCAGCAGCCGGACGCGGAGCCGGGCAGCCCGGCCGGTGCACCCGACCGGGCCGCCGGCGGGCACCGGGACGGGCTCGACCTCACTGACGTGCTGCCGGACGGGCCGGTGCGGGTCGTCGAGACGGCGCACCACGGGCGGGTCGCGGTACGGCTCGAGAACGCGGCGGCCGCGCTGGAGGTCATGAGCCGGTTCGCGATCGACCCGCGGCCGCTGCTGTACCTGCCCCCGACGATGGCGCCGTGCCCGACGTCGGCACTGCCGGAGGTCCTCGAGCACCCGGCCGAGGCCTTCGGCACCTACCGGGGCGACGGCGTCCTCGAGGTCGTGTGCGAGGAGAAGCACATGGGGTCGCGGGCCGTCGTCCTCCTCGCGCGGACCCCGGACGTCGCGCGGCGACGGTTCGGGCTGACAGCGGCGGGCGCTCTGTGGACCCGTACCGGGCGGGCGTTCCTCGGCGACGACCTGACGGTCGCGTTCGTCGACCGGCTGCGCGCCGCCGCGGACGCGGCCGGCCTCTGGGCGGCGGTCGGCTCGGACGGCGCGGACGGCGCGAAGGCAGACTGGGTGCTGCTCGACACCGAGATCATGCCGTGGTCGGCGAAGGCGCTGGAGCTGCTCCGCCGGCAGTACGCCGCGGTCGGCGCGGCCGGCCGCGCAGCGCTGCCGGCCACGGTCGACGTCCTCGAGACCGTTGCCGCACGGGGGATCGACGTCACAGGCCTGCTCGCGCGCACCCGCTCCAGGAGCGCCGACGTCGACGCGTTCACGGCGGCCTACCAGCGGTACTGCTGGCCGACCGACGGGCTGGCCGGTCTGCGGGTCGCGCCGTTCCAGGTGCTCGCGGCCGGCGGCGCCGACGAGGCGACGCCGCGGCCGGGCCGCACGTTCCACAGCCGCGACCACCGGTGGCACCTCGACCTCGCCGACGCGCTCGTGCTCGCCGACCCCGACCTCGTCGCGCCGACCCGGCGCCGCGTCGTCCGGACCGATGACGAGGCGTCGGTGACGGCTGCCGTCTCCTGGTGGGAGGAGCTCACCGGCGCCGGTGGCGAGG
Organism: Kineosporiaceae bacterium; assembly: GCA_036745175.1. Lineage (GTDB taxonomy): Bacteria > Actinomycetota > Actinomycetes > Actinomycetales > Kineosporiaceae > R-H-3. The sequence continues at coordinate 20,630 of DAIOGQ010000016.1, read as the reverse complement.
GTATGGTCGTCAAGCCGCTCGCCGGGCTCGCCCGCGGGCCGAGGGGACTCGTGCAGCCGGGGGTCAAGGTCCGCGGCCGGGAGTACCTGCGGATCATCTACGGCCCCGAGTACAGCGAACCGGCCAACCTCGACCGGCTGCGGCGCCGCGCGCTCGGGCACAAGCGGTCCCTCGCGCTGCGTGAGTACGCGCTCGGCCTCGAGGCGCTCGAAGGGACGGCGCGCGGCGAGCCGCTGTGGCGGGTCCACGAGTGCGTCTTCGCCGTGCTCGCGTGCGAGTCGGAACCGGTCGACCCGCGCCTGTAGGACCTGCCCGCGCCCGGATGCGACGGCCTCGCAGGCTTAGGTCCGTGCGCTGCGCGGCGTCCGGATCGCAGACTGGGAGCCATCGCGTCCTGTCGAGGACCAGGTGGTGGTCACGTGTCTGCACGAGGAACCCTGGCCGTCGCGGCGTCCGCCGCGGCGGCACTGGCGGGCCGGTACGTGGCCGGCCGCAGCACGGCCGACCGGCAGACCGTCAGGGAGCTGGACACGCGGCTCGCGAACCTCGGCGAGGTGGAGCGGCTGACGATCCTGCCGGTCGTCGAGCGGCACACCTCCGGCCCGGGACTGCGCGGCGAGCCCGGGGTGTCCTACCTCGTCACGGCAGACGACCTCACCATGCTCTTCGACGCGGGGTTGGGCACCGGGCGGGATCGGACCGCGCTGGAGTCCAACGCCGATGCTCTCGGTGTGTCGCTCGAGGACCTCGACTGCGTCGTGATCTCCCATCTGCACGCGGACCATGTCGGCGGTGCGAGGTCCCAGCTTCGGCGGACCTTCGCCTTCGGCCGCGAGCACCAGGTCCCGAGGTCGCTCACCGCGTTCGTGCCGACCCGGATGAGCCATCCGCACGCCGACACGTGCGTGGTCGACCAGGCGCGGGTCATCGCTGCGGGCGTCGCCCTCCTGCCGCCGCTACCACGGATGCTCTTCTGGCTGGGACCGATCGCCGAGCAGGCGCTCGTCGTGAACGTCCGGGGCCGCGGGCTGGTCCTCATCAGCGGATGCGGGCACCCGCAGATCGAGCGCACGCTGGCCGCCGCCGAGATGGTCACCGACGCGCCGGTCCACGCCGTCGTCGGAGGTCTGCACCTGCCGGTGCACCCTGTCGGGACCCCTCTGCTCCCCCAGGCGGTGCTCGGCAACCCGAACTGGCCCTGGCGCCCTCTCGGCGAGAGCGACGCGCAGTCTGTGATCCGGAGCATCCAGGAGCGCGGACCCGGACTGATCGCCCTGTCCGGCCACGACAGCACGCCCTGGACCCAGGAGGCGTTCGGGCGCGCCTTCGGCGACCGCTACCGGACGGTGCGCGTGGGTGAGGAGATCATCGTCACCGCGGCGATCCCGCGGTCGGCGTGACCGCCCGGAGGCGACGATCCACTTCGCGGGCCGGAGGGCCCCCGGGCCCGGCGTCAGACCCGTTCGCTGAAGAGCTCGACGCGCACCGGGGCGATCGGCGCGAGGACGGCCCACTCGGGGCGCCCGCCGATCTCGGCGAGCCAGGAGGTCGCGGCCGTCTCGGCGTCCGGCACCCAGCACGACTCGAAGCGGCCGAGCGCCGCGAGCGTCGGGTCGACCTCGTACCGCAGCCGGCAGTCGAACTGCTCGCGGACGGGGAGCAGGTCGTCCCCGACCCCGACGACGAGCTGGCGGCTCAGCACGAGATGGAACTGCGGCCGGCCGGTGCGGACGAAGACGCCCCACTGGTACAGGAGCGCGTCGCCGTCGGGATCGGCAGCGGCACTGAAGGCGACGCCGACGAAGTCCTCGAACGTCTCCCACGCCGTCCAGGCCGTGAGCCCGGGCACTCTGAGGCCGCGCGCGGCCGCGCAGTCGGCGAAGACGTCCGCGGGGCTCGCGGTGGTCCGAGACGTCACGACGGCGAACGCTACTGGATCACCCTGCGCGACATGGCGGCAACGGCAAGAACACGCGCCGGCCCGTCGCGGCGAGCCGTCGGCCGTCCCGGTGCGGTCACGCCGTCACGCGGGGGTCGGGCCGGACGGCGCCGCCCGCGCGCCGGGCCGCGGTCACTCCGTCCGTCGCGAGCCAGTCGAGGATGACGTCGCGGGTCCAGCCTGCCGCCTCGAGCTGCGGGACGTGCCCGACGTCGGCGACCTCCTCGTACCGCCACGCCGGGTTGGCGCGGGCCGCGGCGCGCGCCGCGGCGACCGAGACGAGGCGGTCCTTCTCGCCGTGGATGAGCAGCACCGGGCCGCGGATGCTGTGCAGCATCGCCGCGTGCTTCCGGCGGCGGGCCAGCAGGAACATGAGCGAGCGGGTGGCCGTGACGAACTCGGCCTCCAGCTCGGCGTAGTAGGTCCGGGTCTGCGCGAGGTGGACGTGAGCGCGCAGGATCCCCTTCGGCACCCGGGAGGGGTCGACGCAGCACAGCCGCAGGGTGTCCATGGCGAGCTGCTCGGCGGTGCGCACCTTGCGCCGGCCGGCGATGACCGCCTTGCCGAGCCCGGGCGTGAAGTACGCGACGAACATCGTCAGGGTCAACGGGTCGGGCTTGGCCCGCAGGTCGACGGGCAGCGCCGGGTCGACGAGCACGGTCCCGGCGACGAGGTCAGGCCGCTCGGCCGCGACGATCGAGCTGATGAGCCCGCCCATGGAGTTGCCCACCAGGACCGCCGGAGCCCCGGCGACCTCCTCGACGAAGCGGGCGACCAGCTGCGCGTTCGCCTGCACGGACGTCGAGCGGCCGGCGCCCGGGGTGTGACCGAAGCCGGCGAGGTCGAGGGCCAGCACCCGGCACGTCTGCGTGAGGTCCGGCGCGACAGCGGCCCAGTTGACGTGCGACCCGCCCAGACCGTGGACGCAGACGAGGAGCGGCCCGTCGTCCGGCCCCCCGAAGTCGACCCAGTGCACGGGCCCGTCGAGGTCGACCCACTGTGACGTCGGCAGCTCCCCAGTCATACCGTCAGCCTGCGGGGGCCGTCAGGGAGTGTCAATCGCGGGGATGCAGCGTACGTTCGCTGGTCATGGAGCAGCTGTCCGGACTCGACGCCGCCTTCCTCGCCCTCGACACCCCGCGGACGACAGGCCACGTCGGGGGTATCCACGTCGTCGAGGCAGCGGGTCCGGACGACGCGCCGCTGACCCTCGACCGGCTCATCGAGGTCGTCGGCGAGCGGATCCACCTCGTCCCGCCGATGCGCCGCCGGGTCGTCGGGGTCCCGCTCGGGCTCGACCAGCCGTACTGGATCGAGGACCCCGACTTCGACCTCGAGTTCCACGTCCGCGAGCTCGCGCTGCCGGCGCCGGGCAGTATGCACCAGCTCAGCGAGCAGGTCGCACGGATCCACTCGCGGGCGCTCGACCGGTCACGGCCGCTGTGGGAGATCTACCTCATCCACGGGGTCGAGGGCGGCCGGAGCGCGCTCTACGCGAAGATCCACCACGCGATGATCGACGGCGTCGGCGGTCAGGAGATCACCGCGGCGCTGCTCGACCTCACCCCGGAGGGTCGCGAGATCCCGACGCCCGCGCCGTGGACCCCGGACACCGAGCCCGGGTCGTTCGCGATGCTGGGCCGGGCGGCCGTCTCGCTCGCCGTCCAGCCGACGCGCGCCGTCCGGTTCGCGGCCGACCTGCTGCAGTCCGCGCCCGGTCTGCTCGGGCTCGCGCTCGCCCGGATGCCCGGGTCGACGGCGCTGGTGTCCGCGACCGACCTGCTGCCGGGCGGGCTCGGCATCGGGGACGCGCTCATCCAGCACTCACCGGGGCGCGCACCCGCGACGCCGTTCAACCGCAACGTGTCCCCGCACCGCCGGATCGCGCTCCGGTCGGTGCCGCTCGACGTCGTCAAGGCCGTGAAGAACGCCGCGGGGATGACGGTGAACGACGTCGTCATGGCGGTCTGCGCCGGAGCGCTGCGCCGCTGGCTGTCCACGCACGACGCGCTCCCCGACGAGCCGCTCGTCGCGGCGGTCCCGGTGTCGGTGCGGACGTCGGCCGCCCAGGGTGCCAAGAGCGGCGACGGGACCTTCGGGAACCGTGTCTCGCTCATGCTCGCGACGCTGCCGACCGACCTCGAGGACCCCCTCGCCCGGATGCGGGTCGCGCACGAGGCGACGCTCGTGGCGAAGAACCAGCACCAGGCCCTGTCGGCGAGCCTGCTCGCCGACGCCTACCAGTTCACGATGCCCGCGCTCATGGGTCTGACGATGCGGGCGAACGCCCGGCTGCGCGTCCTGGAACGGGCGAGCCTGTTCAACCTCTTCGTGTCCAACGTGCCCGGCCCGTCCGTGCCGCTCTACCTCGCAGGCCACCGGGTCCTCGCGAGCTATCCGGTCTCGGCCGTCGCCGACGGTCAGGGCCTCAACATCACGGTGCTCTCCTACCTCGGCGGCCTGCACTTCGGCCTCACCGCGGACCGGGACCTCGTACCCGACCTCGACGTCCTCGCGGGCTACCTCGCCGCGGAGCTGGAGGACCTGGCCCGGCTCACCGGGGTCGACGGGGCTGTCGCCCGGTCACCCGGTCGGCCCGGGGCGGCACGGCCCGGCGCCGCACAGTCCGGCGCGGCACGGTCCGGTGCCGCGAGGCGAGCCCCGGTCAAGAAGCCGGCGGCGGCGTCGAAGGGGCGGGCGCGGCGACCCGGCTGAGGAGCGCCAGCCAGCCGCAGACGGCGGCCGCTCCGAGGTAGGCGCAGGCCGCCACGAGTCGCAGACCCCCCGCTACGCCGTACTCGTTGACCATCACCGAGATCTGCTCGACCACCCGGGACGCGCAGGCCACGACGAGGAAGCCGACGAAGATCGCGAGGCTGTTCTCGTCGTGGTCGTGCGACCGTCTGCGGGCGGCAAGGACGACGAAGAGCAGGCCGACCTCGACGACGGCCACGACGGCGCGCGCGGTGAGGGTCTGCTCGTCGTCCATCGGGCTGACCATGAGCGGGAGCATCGCGATGCTGTTCGCCGAGGCCACGATCAGCCACAGCGCGTGTCCGCGCAGCCAGGTCGACTCGAGCCCGGCCACGAGCACCACGGCGACCACGAGCGCCGAGAACGTCCGCGACATGTACTCAGTACTGTTCCCGCCCAGCAGGTGCGTGGCGACCCAGACGAGCCAGGCCGCACAGAGCAGGGGGGTGGCCACGGGGTGCTTCGGACGCCACGACGGACCACCCGCGGACCCACCGTCGGCGCGCCGGTCAGGAGCAGCCGGGCCTGCAGCACCCGGGCCCGTGACGCTCGGGTCGGCCCGACTCGGGCCGGTCGTCCTCGGGCCGGCCGCAGGCGGTTCGGCAGCCGTGAGCAGAGCGGCGGGCGCACGACGCGACGACGCGGAGTCGTCGGGCCGGAGCGCCCCTGCCCCGGGGTCCACCGGGACGGCCGGCGCGCCGGCAAGCGCGTCGTCCACCGCGTCGCCGACGTCGGCCACGATGTCGCGACGCCGGCGCAGCGCCTCGAGGAGGGCGACGCAGTCGTCGCGCGTCTCGGTGGCTGCCAGTCCTGCGCGGAGCCGCTCGAGCGCCGCGCGCTGCTGCGACGCCGTGAGCTCGTTCGGCGCATGGACGATCGACGCGATCTCGGAGGTGTAGCTGAGCGGTGCTTGGGGAGGAGGCGGCAACGGGTCGGGCAGCGCGGGCGCGAGTGGCAGGTCGGACAGCGCGCGGACCAGCCGCAGCGCGGACGCCTTGTCGTCTGCGTACTCGATGACCTGTCGCGAGGCGAGCTCCGCCGGCAGCACCCCGGCGGGAAGCCGGCTCCCGATGCTCACCGGCAGCACAGGCTTGCCGAGCGCCAGCGCGTAGGCGAGCTCGCGGGCGCAGGGCAGCGAGCGCACCGAGGCGGGGCTGACGACCGTGACGAAGACGTCTGCCCCACGAATACGCTGGAGGATCGTGTTCCACCAGTCCTGGCCGCCGCTGAGCAGGCGGTCCCGCCACACGTCACCGCCGACGGACTCGAGGTCCGCCTCGAGCGCTGCCACGACGGCGGCGTCCTCGCGCGAGTAGCTGAGGAACACGGAACGACCGGCCACGGCGCCTCCCGTCGGCTGTAGTGACAAGCCTCGCACCCGGCGGGGCGATCGTCACCGGTTTTCCCCGGCGCACGGGCGGCCGACGGGGCCGACCGGCCGGACCCGAGGGATCAAGGACACCATCACTTGCGCAGACACTTGGTTACTCAGGGTGAAGCCGCTGACACCGGTGGGCGATGTGACCGACCTTTCTGACCGGTGGTTATTGGCAGCGAAGTAGAGTCGCGACACAATCACCGTGGGTGCACCGTGCGGCGCGTCGGGGCGCACGGTGCCCCCTCCAACGTTTGACGCAGGGTGAGGGGGCCGCGTCCGTCGCGGCAGGTCTCGCGCGGAGGGTGGCGCTGCGGGGGCTGCACCGAGAGGGGATGCGGGTGAGCGAGGCGGTCCAGGCGGGGATTCCGGCCGTGGTGCCGGCCGCGGCCGCGCCGCCGGCCACGGACACCTGGCGCACGCTGCGCCGCCAGTCCGAACGGCGTCGTTACCTGACCATCCTCACCACGCGCAGGGTCGGCAAGGAGAAGCCCCGCAAGCCGAACCCGGTGACAGGTGTCTCGCGCGACGCGCACCACCTCCTGCGGTCGCCGGCGAAGATGACCCGTACCGCGACGAACTTCCCCGATCCCGAGCAGGTCCGCCAGTACCTGCGGCACTCGTGCGACGTGACGATGAGCGGCGGCGTCGAGGCCGCTCTCGTCTACCCGCTCGGGGTCTGCGCGCTCGCCGAGCACTACGTGCTGCGCCGGGTCGGCGGCTCGTCGGTCGCGGCGGTGGCCGCCGCCGGCGCCGCTGCCGCGGAGCTCGGGAGGGGCGCCCCCGACAGCACGACGAGCGACCCGTTGAGCGTGGCGCCGGGGTTCGGCGGGCTCGCCGAGGCCGTCGGCTGGCTCGCCGGCCAGGACGTCGCCCATCAGGACGTGGCCAGCCTCGCCGCGGGGAAGGGCCCGCTCGAGCTGGGACCCGAGCAGTGGCGGCTCGCCCGGCTGCTCCAGCCCGCCGGGCGGACCCAGTCCCTCCACCGGCTCTTCACCGCCGTCCAACGCGCTCGCGTCGCCGGACCCGAGGAGCGCCGGTCGGCCCGGCGCCGGGTCGCCTTCGCCGTCCTCGCCGGGCTGACCCGCTCCTCGCGCGCCGCCTCGTTCGTCGCCTGGGTCGGAGCCCTCGCTGCCTGGGCCCTGCTCACCGTGGCGCTCGTCCGATCCTCGGCCGCGCTCGTCGTCGTCGCGGTCGCGTCGGTCATGGTGCTGGTCACGGCGGTGCTCGCCGCGACCGGACTCACCGTGCTCGCCGCGGGTCTGGCCGTCCGGGACCTTCTCGCCGACGGGCCGGCGGCCGGGTTCGGGCTCGTGCCCGGGGTCGCCGTCGAGTGGACGTCGCGGCGCCGGCGGCGCCGGCTGACCGAGCGGCTCGACGCGCTCGCCGGCGTGCCGTCGACGCGCGGCGTCCCGGCACTCGCGACGTGGGTCACCGATCGCCTCGACGACCTGGCGGGCATCCCGCACGCCCGGCTGGAGTCGGCGGACCTGTTCGACTCCGCGGGGCTCCTGCACGACGGCGGTCTGCCGGGCGGTGACAGCGACCCGGGGCGGCCGGCGCTGACGTTCGGTGACCTGTGGCTCGGCCGGACCGGCCCGCGCGCACCCGAGGACGCCGACCTCCTGCGGCGCGCTGCGGGCGACGTCGAGCAGCGCGTCGTCGACCTCGTCCTCACGACGACGAACCTCAGCCAGAGCCGGCCGTACCGGATGCCGCTGCCCGTGGCCGACGAGCTCGAGCGACGCGGCCTGGCACGCTTCCTCTTCTGCCGCTCGTGCCTGGAGGCCGTGCTGCCGCTGCGTGTCGTCGTCCAGCTCGTGAAGACGTCGCCGGCGCTCGAGCCCGACCACGCCTGCCCGCGGCACGACGGCGCGCTGCTCCACGAGCTGCCGGACCCGTGGGACGTGCCCGTCGCCCTCGCCGTCCGGATGAGCATGGCCGTGCCGGGCCTGCTCGCCGCGGTGCCGCTGTGCACGGTCGAGACAGACCTCGACCGTCCCGGCCGCAGCAGCGTCCGGCTGAGCTGGTTCGGGGACGGCGACCTCAGTGCCGGGATGCCCGTCGGGGCGTTCGACACGCTGCTGCCGAGGTGGCCGACGTTCGGCTTCTCCGTGCGGTCCGGTGCGGGTGCCGGTGCCTCGGGGACGTCGGGTCCCTCGGCCGGTGATGCCGGTGGTGCCGGTACTGCCGACGGTACGCGCGGTGCCAGCCGTGCCGGCGGCGCCGACGACGCCGGGAGGCCGCCGGCGCCGGGCTTCGACCTGCCCGAGCAGGACGCCGCGCGCCGCCCGGTCCACTGGGACGAGGCGGCGTCGACCGCGGCCTTCGCCCGGCTCGTCACCCGGACGGGCCGCTCGTGGACCGACACCTCCGTCTCCGACCTGCCCGGTTTCCGCGGGCGGGTCGCGCAGGTGCTGTCGGGAACGGTGTCGCACGCGCCCTTCGTGCCGCAGTCGACGGTGCTCGCCCTGGCCCTGCGCGGCCTCGCCGCCGGGGAGGCGCTCCGGAACCGCTTCACCGGGCCGGACGGCGGCATCGCGAGCCAGACCGAGACCGACCGGTACCGCTGGATCCGGCTGCGGACGGCGCTGCGGGAGTATCGCGGGCTGAGCCTGTCGATCGGGGCCCGGCTGCCGCTCTACAGCGACCTTGCCGCCGGCTACCGGGTGCCGGCCGCGTTGACGGGCTGGTTCCCGAACGGGTTCGAGGCCGGCAGCCGCGACCCCTCGTGGCCGGAGGCGGCCGCGACGGTGACGCACCTGCGGGCACTGTCCGCCGGTGGCGTGCTCGACTGGGACGCCGGCCTCGGAGCGCCGCCGATCGACCCCGAGATGCGGCTCGTCCCGCCGATCTGACCCTCGGTGATCGCCGCTGGTCTACCGGGAGGGCGATGGCCGTCGCCCTCCGCGTAGACCACCGGTGATCTTCACGGCCGGGGCGGCAGGGCGAGTGCGGCCGCGACGGCGGCGAGCGCCGTCCCGGGCCCGGCGAGGTCCGCGAGGCGCTGCGGAGGCAGGCCGGCCGACATGACGAGCGCCACGGCAGCAGCGGCGTCCCCGGCGCCGGGCGTGACAACAATCGCGCCGAGCACCTGCGGCTCGCGACCGGGTGACACGACGACCCGGACGAGGCCCGCGGACCCGGTCAGCTCATGGACGACAGCACCGCCCGGACGGCGGGCCGCCTGCACCTGCGTGAGCCCGACGACGGCGACGGACGGCTGGGCCGGCACGCTGACGATCGTCGCTGCCGGCGTCCAGCGCGCGGGGCGCAGCCGGGCGACGGCGTTGGAGCCCGCGGTCCGGGCCATGGAGGCGCCGCCGCGCCGTCCGGTCACCGCGCCGGCGGCGAGGACGGAGGCTGCCGATGTCCGCAGCCGGTCGTCGACCCGGACCGCGCCGCCGACCTCGAGCATGACCCCGGCGGACGGCAGGTCGAGGCCGGCGAGGTCCGGCGCGCGACCGGTCGCCATGACGAGGAGCCCGGCCGCGACGTCGCTACCGGCCTGGGTGCCGACCCACGCGCCGCCATCCAGGGTCGGGGCGACGGTGACGACGGGCGAGCCGACGAGGAGCCGGACACCGTCACGGCGCAGCGCGGTCTCGACGACGGCGGCGGCGTCCTCGTCGAGCCACGGCAGCAGCCGGGGCGCGGACTCGACGAGGGTCACCGTCGCGCCGAGCCGGGCGAGTGCCTGGGCGAGGGCGACCCCGCGGCGCCCGGCGCCGACGACCGCGACGGACGGCGGCAGGTCGGGCAGGTCGAGCAGTGTGTCCGGGGTGAGGTAGCGGGTGTCGCGCAGCCCGGTGACGTCGGGCAGCGCCGGCACCGTGCCGGTCGCGAGGACGACGCGTCGGGTCGCGATCCGGCGGGGGCCGCCGGTGGCGTCCGCGCCGGGAAGGTCGACCTCGACGGCGCCGGGGCCGGCGAGCCGTGCCCGGCCGAGGACGACCTCGACGCCGTCCAGCGCCGCGGACGTCCGCGTCATCGCG
>DAIOGQ010000016.1:0-10557 GCA_036745175.1 Kineosporiaceae bacterium | reverse complement strand
GCGGCGGTGGCGCCGGCCGCGGCCCGGCGGGCGCCGGGCCAGTCGAGTCCGGCGGCGGCCGCTTCGCGGAGCAGGTCGGCGACGGGGCGTCCGGCGACGGGCCGCGGACCGCGCGGGTCGTCGTCGACGAGAACGATCCGGGCGGAGCCGCCGGCCGCGGCACGCGCGGAGGCAGCGGCCGCCACCCCGGTCGGGCCACCTCCGATGACCACGACGTCGGCCCGGGCACGATCGTTCACCCGGTAGGGATCGGCCGGAAGCTGCCGCAGGTTGACCCGCGGAGCGGGTGACGGGTCAGAAGAGGACGCCCTGCTCGAGGTCGAGGAGGAACCTCTTGCGGTCGAGGCCGCCGCCGTAGCCGGTGAGGGAGCCGTCGGCGCCGATGATCCGGTGGCACGGGACGACGATCGAGATCGGGTTCTGGCCGTTCGCGGTCCCGACGGCGCGCGAGGCGCTCGGCAGCAGCCCGAGGTTGGTCGCGATCCGCCCGTAGGAGGCGGTGCGGCCGTAGGGGACGTCGAGGAGTGCGGTCCATACACGGCGCTGGAACCCGGTGCCGGCGGGGTCGAGCGGCAGGTCGAACGAGGTTCGTTCCAGGGCGAAGTACTCGCCGAGCTGGGTCGCGGTCGCCGAGAGGACGGGGTCGTCCGGTGCCTCGTGGCCGAGCCGGGCCGCGGCGGGGCGCGAGTCGTCGCCGGCCCGGTGGCCAGCGAAGTAGATCCCGGTGAGGTGGGTGCCGTTGGCGGTGAGGAGCAGCTCGCCGACGGGCGAGCCGACGACGGCCCACACGGCGCGCGTCGTCGTCATGGCGCCATCGTCGCACTCGTCGCGGTGCGGGGGGTCGTGGTGCAGCGGGTCGCAGTCGGGCAGGTGGTGAAGCGGGTCGCGGCGCAGCGGGTCGCAGTGGGGTGGGTGGCGTTTCGGCGGGTGGCCGGGGGCGGGTGGCCGGGGGCGGGTGGCCAGTGGCCTCGCCCGCCGACGGCGGCACGCCCAGCGACGGGGGCACGCCCGGGCGCCGTGCCTCACGGCCGGGTGTCGGCGACGAGCTCCGCCCGGGTCTCGACCGCCGTGACGACGGCGGTCGGCGAGGTGACCGTCGCGGTGCCGTCGACGGGGACGAACGGACCGCCGGCGACCGAGTAGGTGCCGGTCCACGTCGTCGTGAGCGTGACCGTGTGGGCACCTGGGCGCCGGAACGTGTGGGCGGTCTCGAGGTTCGGGTACGGCCCGCCGGGTTCGGTGAACAGCCGGCGCTCGCCGTCGCCGTAGGTCCACGTCCACGACTGCGGGGTGGCTCGCACGGTGACCGGGGTACCGAGCAGCGTCACGTCGAACGTCTGCGGATCGCTGGACGCGTAGAAGTTCGTGGCGACGTTGACCAGCGTGCGGCCATTGCCCGGCTGGACGTTGAGGACCGCCGGCGGCAGCGGCAGCCGGCGGAAGTCCGCGGCGGTGAACGCGGGCACGGCGCCGGCGGGGACCTCCTCGGCGCGCAGGCACACGGAGCCGGCGGCCTGCCAGGGGGTCTGGCTCCCGTCAGGCGACCGGACGGCGCTGAACCGCCAGAACATGAGGTCGGTCGGTTCGGGGGTGGACGCGCACATCGTCGACGCAGCGGCGCAGCCGGCGGGTGGGCGGTCGGTGTTGGGGTCGTTGCCCTCGCAGGCGGGGAGGTAGAGGGAGACGGTCCTCGGCCACGCCTGAGTTCTTCCGCCACCACTGCCCGGCTCCCCGACCTGAATCACTCGCCCAGCAGTGTCGATCTCGCCATCGGATGCTCTGGCGTCGATGACCGGAGGAATTAGTGGCAACGCTGCGAGGGAGCCAACTCCGGTCGCGGCGAGGAACACCATGGCCGTGCTGAACGACATTAGCCGTCCCCCTTGCTATCCATCCCGACCATTACCCAGTGGCCACGTCGCCAGCGCACGGCGGCGTCAATCCTCAGCCCACGCTTTCCAGGAACTGTCGTACCAGGGGAGCCGTCGGCGCTGACTGTGCTCGCGGACTGCTGGTCGACGAGTGCATTGACTACAAGACCCACCTCGGCATCGCCTGGCGCGGCCACTGCCGTCCGCACGGTCACTTTCCCGCCAGCAATGACAGCTCCTGCAGCGCGAGAGCCGTCGATGCCCTCCGCGTATCGCGTGCAGCTCTCGCAGCTTGAGGCGCTGATTCTCCGAAGTGGAGCGGAGTCCAGACTTGCGAATCCGTAGTTATATATGGCCCAGAAGTACCTGAAGAAGGCAACGGCGCCCGCCGTCGTCGGGGACTCCGCGTCAACCGGCAGCAGCGGCGGCGGCAGCGCCTCCGACGGGGTCGGCGAAGGGCTGTCTGTGGGACTCGTCGACAGAGACGTCGTCCCGCCGGCTGTCGGTCGGGGGCTGGGGTCCGAACCGCCGGACCCCTTCCCGCGCAGGGCAAACACGGCACCGGCGCCTATCAGCACGACGACGCCTACCGCAGCGGCCACTACGCGGACGCGTCGTCCGGACCTCTCCCGCGTGATCTCCCCGGTCACGGCGATCACCCTAGACCGAACCGGGCGGACGTGTGATCACCACGGCCTCCGCCTGTGGACAACTCCGCTCGCCCGGCGGACCTGTGGACAACCGCCGAGCCTTGTCACCGACCCCGGCTACGGTGCCGTGCATGATCAGGATGCCGACGGACGCGGACGGGCTCGTGCTGCCCCGTGTCGATCCGGAGGCGGCATGGGACGCCGTCACCGGGCTCACGTCCGTCGCCTCGACGGCGCAGGCCGCCGCCGATGCGCTCTCGGGTGCACCGGCCTCCGCGACGTGCTGGTCCGGTGACGCCGCGGACGCCTACCGCTGCGTCCGCGAGCGGATGGCCCGCCGGACCGTCGAGCTCGCGGAGGTCGCCTCGGCGGCGGCCGGTGCCGTCCTCGCCTGGATGCGAGAGGCGGCGCCGGCCCTGGACGCGATGCGGTCGGCGGCGGGCCGCGTCCGGGAGGTCCAGCGCCGGGTCGAGGTCGCTGCGGCGGGTGCCTACGACGTCGGTGTCGACACGCGGCTGCAGGCCGAGCTCGACGCTGCGTACGCGCAGTGGCACGTCGCGCGTGACGCGTACTGGCAGGCGACCGATACCGCGGCCAGGCGTTTCGTGGCGCTCAGAGACGGCGTCACGGACCATCCGCTCGACCTGCGGGACCATAGCGAGGCTGCCCTCCGCACGGCGTGGGACGGCTATGTCGCCGGTCCGACCACAGCGGCGTGGGCACTCACTGGCCAGGTTGTCACGGAACCGGGGTCGTGGTGGCAGGACGTGCGCTCCCTGCCCGACGACGTTGTCACGTCGATAGCCGCCGCTGTGATGGACCCGGCCGGGACGGCCGGCGGGCTCGTCGACGCCGATGCGTGGGCCGCCGGACGCTACGGCGAGGGTCTCGCCGCAACCGCGGTCACGTTCCTGCCAGGGCCACGCTGGCTGGCCGTCGGCAAGGACCTGGGGCCGGTCCGCTTCGCGCACAACCTCGCAGACCCGAAGGTGCCCGTGCCGACGGTGCAGACGATCGACGAGATGCTCGAAGGCGTCGATCTCGACCGGCACGAGCATGCGACGCTCGGCCACGCGCTGCGCCGGCACGTGGACGTCGACGACGACTACCTCATGGATCGGCTGACCCACGGCACACTGCTCGACGAGGGTGACCGCGGTGTCGTGGCCCCGGCGGGGGCGTCGCGGTTCACAGACCGAGCAACTGCGGAGAAGGTCGTCACGGAGGCTCTGCGTCTCCACGAGTCCGAGCTGCGAGGCCTGCCGCATCAACCCGCAGGCTCTTACCTTCAGATCGAAGTACCAACGCAGCGGCCGATCGGCCAAGTGATGCGACGTGCACCCGGAGGATTCGTTGTCGAGGACGGCAGTCATCTTGCGATCACTATCCGGCTGGGACCCACGGGTCCGTACATCTACACCGCGTTCGTGAGGTGAGGTCATGTTGAAGCTCATGCCGGAGCGGGCCCCGCGTCTCAGTCTGCTGACGTCAGCGTACTTCCCGGGCTGCGAGGCCGAGTCCCTCGACTCAGACTGCCTTGCGGAGTCGATCGCCTTCTGGTGGCCGGATGCCGGATGGGCCGAATTCGCCTCACAGGTGGACGAAGTGCTGGGAGTCATCGAGACCATGGACGAGGCCGGTGCGGGCAGCTACCTGCGCATGCACACCGCGCTGCCGGCAGGGGCGACCTGGGCGAGTTGGCTGAGATATCTGCGTTCGCATCTGGAGGAGTTCAACCCTCGCCGGAAGCCGCAGACAATCGTCACGGACGGACACGTCCTCCCCCGCGCGTCTCGGTTCGACGACAAGGAGGCGGGCAACCACGCGGCCACAGACGTGCTGCGCGCCAACGAGAACGTCCTGCGCGCCTGGTCCGCCGGTCACGACGGCACTTGGCGGCTGCACCTCTACGCCGACCTCGACCGCAGCGTCGGCACCTACCTCGACAGCGCGGAGGTCCAGGCGTACCGGGCCTCGGGGGACGACCCGGCGTTGCGACCCACGTCCCACGAGGCGACGGGTTGCGTCGTCGTCATGCGTCGGGACCACTCGACGGGCAAGCCTCACATCGCGACCGCGCACCCGGAGATGTCGCTGCCCCCCGGGCCACGAGAGCGGTACCCGGACCTGCCGTTGCTGTTCGGCGGCTACTTCGGCCAGGACTACACCGGGCTCGACGGCAACCGCTGGTCTGCCGAGCGCAACATCAACCGCTCGACGGACGCCGCCGTGCGCGAACGTCTGGCCGAGCAGCTGACCCGGCTGCTCGCCGAGGACGACGAGACCCTGCGGACGAGCGTCGAGGCGCTGGGCTCGTACGTCCTGCCCAAGGCCATGCGGCGGTGGGTGGCCGGGTTGCACCGGCGGATGACGTGCCTGGCCTGGTGACCATGGAGGCCCTTGGCTGGGCACGACGGCTCAGTAGGGTGATTGCCCGTGGCCTTCTTCTCACGCCGCAGGTCGTCCGCTGCCTCGTCGCAGGCCCGGGCCATCGACGACTTCTGGACGTGGTGGCAGGCCGTCGGAGCCCGGGACACCGCGGCGGCGATCGCGGCGGACGACCCCGCACGGACCGCGGAGGCCTTGTCCCGCCACGTCCGCGCGGTCGACAAGGGCCTCGGCTGGGAGCTCGGGCCGGGCACGGCCGGCAGCGAGCATGTCCTGATGGTGACGCCCGAGGGCAACCCCGCCCTCCGCGCGGTCGCCCGCCGCTGGCGGCTCGCCGCGCCGCCGAGCGACCCGGTGTGGGAGTACTCGGACGCGAGGCGACGGATGACGGACATGGACGGGGCGACGCTCGTCCTCGACGGTGTCGAGATCGACCTCGCGTCAGCCCAGGTGGCGGCCCGGGTCAGCGGAGCAACCGTCGACGTCACGGTGCACCACCCGGCGTTCGGTCGGCTGCGGGAGCCGCGGCGGATGATGGCTGCGATCCTGCTCCTCGACTGGGCGGTCGGCGAAGCAGACGTCGAGGCCTGGGTCGGGACCGTCACCACGACGACCGTCACCCCGCTCGACCCCGTCCCCGTCACCGGCCTGCGCGCCGTCGTCCGGCACCTGGTCGACCAGAACACCGACGACGAGGGCAACCCGCGCTGGGTGCTGCTCCAGGGCGAGGGCCGCAACGGTGCCGCAGTCGTCGCCGGTGCGCAGGTGCCGCTCAAGGCTGTCACGGCGCCGCAGTTCGACACCCATGTCGCGGTCACCGTCCCCTACACAGAGCAGACCACCGCCGGACTACCCGGCCCGGGAGCCTTCACAGCCGTCCGCGAACTCGAGGGTCACCTGGCGGACCGGCTCGGCGGCAGCGGGCGTCTCGTCGCCCACGAGACGAGCGCCGGCCGCCGGGTCCTGCACTTCTACGTCGACGGGACGACCCCGGCCGCGGACCAGCTCCGGGCCGCCACCTCCGGCTGGCAGCACGGCCGGGTCCGGGTCGACGCGGTCCGCGACCCCGCGTGGAAGCGGGTCCAGCGCTTGCGTCCCTGACGGCAGCGGGACGCCGGCCGGCCGTGGCGTCAGCTGCCCCGCGACAGCACACCTCGCCGCAGCGGGACGACGGCCGTGCGGGGGTCAGCTCCCCCGCGGCCAGCGGCGGTGCGGGTCGCCGTCCGGGTGCAGCGTGAGCCAGTCGGCGGTCCCTGCAGCGACGGCGGCGTGCACCGCGCGCGCGATCCGCAGCCCCCACGGTGAGCGCGGGCCGCCGTACTCCTCGACGCCCGGATCGCCGCCGAGGACGGCGGTGCTGTCCGACGAGGGGCATGCGACGCACACAGAGTCGGACGACGTGCCGGTGCCCGGGACCGCCGCCTCCAGCAGCGCCTGGGTCTTCGCCTCGGTCGCCGTCACGACGGCGTTGACGAGCGCGGCGTCCGACAACGGCGCCGGCACCCGGACGAGGATGTTGATCGTCCCTGTCTCGAGGCGCACCACCGCGTCGTCGGCCGCCGCCCAGACGGGCAGGCCCAGGCCGACTGTCGCGACGGCGGATACCCCGCCGTCCTCGGCGCACATCCATCGGGTGACGTCGGCGGCGGTGAGCATCCCGACGCCCGCGCCGCCGCCGGCGCCGGGTCCGGCGCCGACCGACGCGGCGATCTGCCGGACGTGCGCGGCCGGGTCGGGGTGGTGGTAGTCCATCGAGACCTTGGCGTTGAGCCACCATGCACGAGGTCCGATGCCGCCGCCGACGACGGCGGTCGACACCATCCGCCAACCCGGCCCGGGTGCCCACACGAGTACCGGCCACCCCGCGCCGCCCTCCTCCCGCTCGACGAGCCGGACGCCGGTCACGTCGCCGGGCGCGGGTCGCGGCGCGGCCGGACCGGGTGCACACGCAGCCCGTCCGGGCCGTCGACGACTTCGGCGCTCGCACCGTAGTGCGTGCTCAGCGCGGACGCCGTGAGGACCTCACCGGGGGCGCCCGCGGTCACCACCCGGCCGCCGTCGAGCAGGACGAGGCGGTCGGCGTACTGCCCGGCGAGCGCGAGGTCGTGCAAGGTGCTGAGCACTGTGAGCCCGGCGTCGCGCCGCAGCTCGTCGACGAGCTCGAGAAGCTGCTGGGCATGACCGAGGTCCAGCGCGGCGGTCGGCTCGTCGAGCAGGAGCAGGCGGGGCTGCTGCGCGAGCGCCCGAGCGAGGACGGCGCGCTGCCTCTCGCCGCCCGACAGGGTCTTGAGCACCCGGTTCGCGAGGCCGGCGAGGTCGAGGCGGGCGAGGGCGTCGGAGGCGATCCGTCGGTCGTCGTCCCGGGCCGAGGAGAGGAGCGGGTGGTACGGCGTCCGGCCGAGGAGCACGTACTCCGCGACCGTCACACCGTCCGGAAGCACCGGCACCTGCGGCGCGTAGCCGATCTTCGAGGCGCGCTCGCGCGGGCGCATCTGGTCGACGTCGAGCCCGTCGACGAGCACCTGGCCGTCGTGTCGCTGAAGGCCGGCGACGACCCGCAGCAGCGTCGACTTGCCGGCACCGTTCGGGCCGACGACCGCGGTCCAGGTGCGCGGCTCGACGGTGGCGTCGACGGCGTCGAGCACCCGCGAGCGCCCCAGCGTCGCACCGACGCCGCGGACCACGAGCAGCGCGCCCGCCCAGGCGTCGCCCGCGCGCTCGCCCCCGCCCGCATGCACGCGTGCGAGCTCGGCCTCGCCTGAACGCACGCCTGCACGCGCGCCTGCGAGCTCGTCCTCGCCCGCACGCTCGTCCGCAACGTCGCCCGCGAGCTCGCCCGCGCCCACGCGCTCGCCCTCGAGGACGCCCTGCGGCCGCCGGGACCGCAGGCGGATCACGATGACCCCCCGCCGACCCGCAGCAGCGCGGCGAAGAACGGCGCCCCGACGAATGCGGTGACGACTCCGATCGGCAGCTCGCCAGGGGCGATGACGGTGCGGGCCAACAGGTCGGCGCCGACGAGGAAGGCCGCGCCGCCGAGCAGCGACACGGGCAGGACCGTGCGGTAGGAGCCGCCGGCGAGCCGCCGGACCACGTGCGGCACGACGAGCCCGACGAACCCGATGAGCCCGCTCACCGCGACGGCGGCAGCGGTCCCGAGGGACGCCGCGACGAGGACGGCGAGCCGGACCCGGCGCGGCCTGATGCCCAGCGTCGTCGCCTCGTCGTCGCCGACGGCGAGGACGTCGAGCGCCCGGGCGGAGAAGAGCATGACCGCGGTCGAGACCGCCATGTACGGCAGGACCATGACCAGCTGCGGCCAGTCCGCCGTGCCGAGCTGACCGAGGATCCAGCCGTAGACCTGGCGCAGGTTGTCGGTGTTCGACTGCTGCACGAGGGTCTGCAGCGCGGTGAGGAACGAGGCGACCGCGACGCCCGCGAGGAGCAGGGTGGCGCTGCCGCCCTGGCCGCGGGCGGCCGCGGTGCCGAGCCCGTACGCGAGACCCACCCCGGCGAGCGCGCCGACGAAGGCCGCGATCGGCAAGGTCCCGACCGGGCCGACGCCCTGTGGCGCGTACGCGATGACGAGCGTGGCCCCGAGGCCGGCACCCGCCGCCGCCCCGAGCAGGTACGGGTCGGCGAGCGGGTTGCGGAAGACGCCTTGGTACGACGCCCCGGCGAGTGCGAGGACGCCACCGACGAGCGCGACGAGCAGCACCCGCGGCAGCCGGATGTCGAGCAGGACCCGCGCGTCGACCCCGCCGAGCGGCGTCCCGACGTCGATGCCGACCTCGCGCAGCAGGGTCGAGACGATGCCGCCGGTCGGCAACGGCGTGACGCCGCGGCTCGTCGCGACCAGGACGGCGAGCAGCAGCAGCGCGCCCGCGACCACGAGGGCCGAGGCGCGCTGCCGCCGCACGACGTCCATGGGCATGCCCCTACCGGCTCCCGCGCCGCACGCTCTGCGGCGAGGTCCGACGGGACGTCCGGCTCACTGCTCGCTCAGCTCCTTGGCGACCGACTCGGCGAAGTCCGCGACCCGGGGGCCCCAACGCGAGGCGATGTCGTCGTCGCCCTCGACCACCCGACCGCTCTTCACCGCGGGGATCCCGGAGAAGCCGGGCCGCTTCGCGAGAGTCGCCGCGGACTGCTTGCAGCACTTGGTGTCGGCCAGCACGACGAGGTCCGGCGCCTGGGTGACGACGTACTCCGCGCTCAGCTGGGGGTAGCCGCCCGACGCGTCCTTCGCGCCGTCCGCGATGTTCGTCAGACCGAACTGGGCGTAGATGCTGCCGACGAACGTCGAGCTCGTGACGCTGTAGAAGGTCTGGTCGAGCTCGTGGTAGACCTTCTGGCCCTTCGCGCTCGGGGGCACGGACGCGACCGCCGCGGCGATCCGGTCCTTCATCTCCTGAGTGACCTTCGCGGCGTCGTCGACCCGCCCGGTCGCCTGGCCGAGCGTGCTGATCTGGGCGTACGCGTCGTCCAGGGTCACCGCCGCGGGCAGCTCGAGCACGGGGACGCCGAGCTTGGTCAGCGCGGCCTTGAGACCGTTGGCGTCGTTGGAGTAGACGACGAGGTCGGGGTCGTAGCCGGCGACCGCCTCGGCGTTCGGCTGGAAGGCCGAGAGCTTGGTCTTCGGCGCCTCGGCCGGGTAGTTCGAGTTGTCGTCGACGGCGGTGACCTGCACGCCGGCGCCGATGGCGAAGAGCATCTCGGTCGCGGACGGTGAGAGCGAGACGATCCGCGACGGCTGCTCGTCGAGGGTGACCTCGCCGTTGGCGGCAGTCACGGTCACGGGGAACGCCGCGGTCGGGGACGCCGAGGCCGACGCGGACGGCGACTGGGTCACCGTCGCGTCCGGCAGGCCGGAGACCGAGGAGCCGCCGCCGCAGGAGGACAGGCCCGCGACGGCGACGCCGACGACAGCCGCCACGGCAGCCCGGCGGGACAGGGAACGGGACGGGCGATGCATGGACACTCCGATGCGCAGGGGTAGGAGCGCACGCGGGTCCCTCGCCCGACGCGCGACCCTTACCTCGAGGGTCGAGGACGTCGGTACAGGCAGGCGACCTGGCTGACCGACCGCCGGTAACGGCGAGCGGCTCACAGTTGCGGGACAGCGCCGGAGTCTCACCGGCTTCGCTGGTCTGCACCACCGGTCCGGGACCCTGAGGGGTCCGGCGGACCGACGCAGGCACACTAGCAGCAGCGACGGCCGCGAGTGCCTGCCGGACGGCGGACGGGCGCTGACCAGCCGTGGTCGCCGTCCGCGCGCGTGAGGTTCCCGGGACCGTGGTTGGGTGTGCCGCATGGACAGCGTCGAGCTCACCGTCCGCACGGGGAGCACTCTCGTCACCGACCTCACCGACGTCATCGCCGGGTTCTGCCGGGACAAGGGCGACGGTCTCGCGCACGTCTTCGTCCCGCACGCGACGGCCGGCGTCGCCGTCATGGAGACGGGGTCCGGCAGTGAGCCCGACCTCGCCGACGCGATCGAGCGGATCCTGCCCCGCAAGGACGTCTACCGGCACCGGCACGGCTCGACCGGGCACGGCCGCGACCACGTGCTGCCGGCCTTCGTGGCGCCGTCCCTGTCACTGCCGGTTCTCGGCGGCCGGCCGGCGCTCGGTACGTGGCAGAGCGTC
>DAIOGQ010000015.1:0-26253 GCA_036745175.1 Kineosporiaceae bacterium | reverse complement strand
CCCAGTTTCATCCACCCACGAGCGGTGCGTCAGCACCATGACCATCTGAGGGCACCACACACCGCGTCGCATCGTGCCCAGCAGGGTGGCGGCGAACGTGGGGGTTCTCGCGGCAACCCGCCGTCGGAATCCACACGATCACCGCGACGTCCCCGCGCCAGAGCTGCGTGCTGGCCTGCGTCCCGAACGTCCGGAGCCAATCTGCCCTCACATGTGAGGGCAGAGCAACAGGCCGTATGCCCTCATGTGTGAGGGCAGAGCAAAGCGCTCGGACGAGGGTCCCCCGCGGCTCAGCGGCGTCCGACGGGCCAGCTTACGCCGACGTTCAGCTCCCGCCGACGTGCTGGTGCACGACGTCGTGCCGGCAGCCGGTGCACATGAACACCCAGACCTGGCCGACGCCGTCGTCCGCCGGACGCAGTCCCATGTCCACGAGGGTGCCCCCGCACTCGGGGCACGACGTCGATGCGGTGGACGGGAGCGGTTGAACCGTCATGGCGCCCCCATACCCAGCGGAGCCAGGGGTATGCGTCCGCAGGTCACTCTGCAGGACGGGTGACTACTCCTGGTAGGAGTACCGCTCCTCGCGCCACGGGTCGCCCAGCGTGTGGTAGCCGCGCTCCTCCCAGAAGCCGCGGGTCGGGGTCGTCAGGTACTCGATGCCGCGCAGCCACTTGGGGCCCTTCCACGCGTACAGGTGCGGGACGACGAGGCGCAGCGGGTACCCGTGCTCGGGCGTCAGCGGCTCGCCGCCGCGGTGCGTCGCGAGGACCGTGCGCGGCGAGGCGAAGTCCTCCAGCCGCAGGTTCGCGGAGTAGCCGTACTCGGCCCAGGCCATGACGTGCGTGACGTCGTCCGCGGGCGGGACGGCGGCCATCAGCGCGCGGGCCGAGACGCCCTCCCAGATGTTGTCCAGGACCGTCCAGCGAGTGACGCAGTGCATGTCCGCGGCCACGCTCGTGCGGGGAAGCGCATCGAACCGGTCGACGTCGAGGTGATGCTCCGAGCCGTCGCCGGTCGCGCCGTTGACGACGAGCCGCCAGGACTCCGGCTTGAACCGTGGGACCGGTCCGTAGTGGAGCACCGGGAAGCCGTTCGCGAGCTTCTGACCCGGCGGTAGCGCCCGGGGCGGCAGCTCGGAGGCGTCCGTCACGCGGCCATCCTGTCATCCGGGCGGCCCTGTCCCTGACACCCCCCACCGCGAGCGGCGCCGGGGCGGCGGTCCGGTCAGGACGCGAGCACCTTCGCGAGGACCGCGGCCGCGTGCTCGACGTCCTCGGCGTCGACGTCCAGGTGGGTCACCGCCCGCACCATCCGCGGCCCGAGCGCCGACACGAGGACGCCGTGCTCGCGGGCCGCGGCCGCGACGTCCGCACCCGTCCGGCCGGAGGCGGTCAGGTCGAGCATGACGATGTTCGTGTCGACCAGGCCGGGGTCGACGGCCGCCGGGTCGACCGTCGCGACGGCCTGCGCGATCCGGCGCGCGGCCGCGTGGTCGTCGGCGAGCCGGGTGAGCTGGTGGTCGATCGCGTACCGGCCGGCGGCCGCGAGGACCCCCGCCTGGCGCAGCCCGGCGCCGTACCGCTTGCGCCAGATCCGGGCCTGCGCGATCCGTTCGGCGCTCGACACGAGGACCGAGCCGACCGGGGCGCCGAGCCCCTTGGACAGGCAGACGGACACCGTGTCCGCGAGCCCGCCGTACTCGTGCAGCGGCACACCGGTCGCCACGTGGGCGTTCCAGAGCCGTGCCCCGTCGAGGTGGACGGCGATCCCGAGCGCGGCCGCGCCCGCCCGCAACCGGCGCAGCTGCGCCAGCGGCTGGACCGTGCCGCCGCCGAAGTTGTGCGTGTTCTCCACGGCGATCGCTGCCGTCGAGACGAGGTAGGGCCCCGCGTCCGGAGCGGCCATCGCGAGCGCGGCCTCGGCGTCGAGCAGCCCGCGCGGGCCGGCGAACGTCCGCGTCGTCACCTGGCCGAGGACTGCGTGCCCGCCGAGCTCGGCCCGCACGACGTGCGCGAGGCTGTCGCACAGCAGCTCCTGGCCGGCGTCGACGAGCAGCCGGACGCCGAGCATGTTCGCCAGTGAGCCGGTCGGGGTGAACAGGCCCGCCTCGTGGCCGAGCAGCCCCGCGACGTGCGCCTCGAGCGCGTTGACCGTCGGGTCCTCGCCGTACACGTCGTCGCCGACCTCGGCGTACGCCATCGCCCGGCGCATGTCGTCGGTCGGCCTCGTCACCGTGTCCGAGCGCAGGTCGACGACGGGCTCGCTCATCGGTCACCGAGCATCTCGGCCACGAGGAACGCCACCTCGAGCGACTGCTGGTGGTTGAGCCGCGGGTCGCACAGCGTCTCGTACCGGGTCGCGAGGTCGGCCTCGTCGATGTGCTCCGCACCGCCGAGGCACTCGGTGACGTCGTCGCCGGTCAGCTCCATGTGGACGCCGCCAGGCACGGTGCCGAGCCTCGCGTGCACCTCGAAGAAGCCCGTGACCTCGTCGATGACGTCGTCGAAGCGGCGGGTCTTGTATCCGGACGACGACTCGAACGTGTTGCCGTGCATGGGGTCGCAGACCCACAGCACGGTCGAGCCCGACCGGGCGACGGCCTCGACGAGCGGCGGCAGCGCCGTGCGCACCCGGCCCGCGCCCATCCGGCTGACGAAGGTGAGCCGGCCCGGCTCGCGCTCGGGGTCGAGCTTGTCGACGAGCGCGAGCGCGTCGTCCGGGCTCGTGCTCGGCCCGAGCTTGACGCCGATGGGGTTGCGGACCCGGCTCATCAGGTCGACGTGCGCCCCGTCGAGCTGGCGGGTCCGCTCGCCGATCCAGACGAAGTGCGCCGAGACGTTGTACGGCGTGCCGGTCCGGGAGTCGATCCGGGTGAGCGGGCGCTCGTAGTCGAGCAGGAGCGCCTCGTGGCTGGAGTAGAAGTCGACGGTCCGCAACGCGTCGAAGTCGCCGCCGCACGCTGCCATGAACCGCATCGCGCGGTCGATGTCGCGCGCCATCGCCTCGTAGCGCGCGTTCGCCGCGTTCGCGACGAAGCCGCGGTTCCACTCGTGGACGTGCCGCAGGTCGGCGAACCCGCCCTTGGTGAACGCGCGGATGAGGTTCAGCGTCGCGCTGCTCGTGTGGTACGCCTTGAGCAGCCGGCGCGGGTCCGGGACGCGCGACTGGGGCGTGAACGCGTAGTCGTTGATCGCGTCGCCACGGTAGGCGTGCAGCTCGACGCCGTCACGGACCTCGGTGGGGCTGCTGCGCGGCTTGGAGTACTGGCCCGCCATCCGGCCCAGCTTGATGACCGGCATGCTCGCGCCGTAGGTGAGGACGACGGCCATCTGGAGCATCGTCTTGACCTTGTTGCGGATCCGGTCGGCGGTCGCATCCGCGAACGTCTCCGCGCAGTCCCCGCCCTGGAGCAGGAACGCCTCGCCACGGGCCGCGGCCGCGAGCCGGGACTTGAGGTCGTCGCACTCGCCCGCGAAGACGAGGGGAGGGCAGGAGGCGAGCTCGGTCGTCACCTCGTCGAGGACGGCGAGGTCCGGCCAGCCGGGCTGCTGGGCAGCCGGCAGCGCGCGCCACGCGTCGAGCCCCGCGAGCAGCGCGGCCTCCGGGGTGTCAGGGGTGGAGACGGGCACGGTCGATGTCACCCGGCAAGGGTAGGTGACCTCAGCACCGCGCGTGACCGCGACCAGGACGGCTGGTCCCGGCTCACGTCTCGTCGAGGCCCTGCTCGATGGCGTAGCGGGTCAGCTCGACGCGGTTGTGGAGCTGGAGCTTGGTCAGGACGTTCTGGGTGTGGTTCTGGACCGTCCGGTGCGAGATGACGAGCCGGTCGGCGATCTGGCGGCTCGACAGGCCTTTCGCGACGAGGCGCAGGATCTCGGTCTCGCGCTCGGTGAGACGAGGTGTCATGCCCTCGGGCTCGTCGTGCGGCGCGGCGCTCGCCATCCGGCGGAACTCGCCGAGCACGAGGCCCGCGAGACCGGCGGTGAAGACGGCCTCTCCCGTGCCGGTCCGCCGGACCGCGTCGAGCAGCTCGGGGGACGACGCGGACTTCACGAGATAGCCGGTCGCACCGGCCTTGACCGCCTCGAGGAGGTCCGACTGCTCACCGCTCGCGGTGAGCACGAGGACCCGCACGCCGGGGTGCTCGGCGACGATCCGCCGCGTCGTGGCGACACCGTCGAGGGTCGGCATCTGGAGGTCGAGGACGACGACGTCCGGCCGGACCGCGGGCAGCCGGCGCAGCGCCTCCGCGCCGTCCGAGGCGGTCGCGACGACGCGCAGGCCCGCCTCGCCGAGGTCACGCGCGACCGCCTCGCGCCACATCGGGTGGTCGTCGACGACCATGACGCGCAGCACGCCGTCCGTCACGTCGTCCTCCCTCGTGCGCGCGGGACGCGCAGCTCCACCTCGGTGCCCTCACCCGGAGCACTGACGACCGACACCGTGCCCCCGACGTCCTCGATCCTGCCGCGGATCGAGGCCACGACGCCGAGCCGGCCCTCGTGCTCGGCGGCATCGAGCCGGCCGGCCGGCATCCCGACCCCGTCGTCGCGGACGGTCACGGTCACGGCGTCGTCCTCGTCCTCGACGAGAACCCAGGCCAGGGCCGCCGGTCCGGCATGCTGCGCGACGTTGTCGAGGGCGGCCCGGACGGCGCCGCAGACAGCGCCGGCGGCGCGGGCCGGTACGAGCACGGGCTCGGCGGGGCCCGTGACGCTGACCCGGCCGGTGGCGAGCGCGCCGAGGACCGCGCGCACGTCCTGCTCACCGCCCGCGGTGCTCACCGGCTCCCCGGTCGCGATCAGCGCACGCAGCCGGACCTCCTGCTCCCCCGCGAGCCGGGCGATCTCCGCGGCCTCGCCGCCGACCTCGCCTCCACGCTTGCGCACGTACGCGAGGACCTGGAGCACCGAGTCGTGGATGTCGGCCGCGAGCCGCTCGCGCTCGCGGCTCGCGGCCTCGACCGCGACGGCCCGGGCGAGGTCGCGGCGGCCGGCCCGGAACAGCTCGACGGCGTAACCGACGACGGTGCCGGCGAGCACGAGCAGGACGATGTTGTTGACGGTCGTCGTGGAGAGCCTTCCGCCGACCTCTGCGACATCGGCGGCCGCGACCGTGAGCGCCGCGCCGAGCCCGGCCCGCCAGCCTCGCCACACGGCGAACGCGAGCACCGGAGAGGCGGCGTAGATCGACGGCAGGGTCTGCGCTCCCGCGACGACGCGCTCCGGGTCGTCGAGGAACCGGGTCGCCAGGACGGCCGCGCAGGCCAGCGCGAGGTCGGCCCACAGCGCGCGGGGCCGCCGATCGGCCCGGACGAGGAGGTAGCCGGTCCAGACGGCGAGGACGGCGAGGACGGCCCAGCCGCCCCAGCCGTGCCGGTACTCGTCGTCGACCCGGACGTGGAGCAGGCCCGCGTAGAGCAGCGCTGCGACCCGGAAGACACCGACCGCGCGCCACAGCCGGGCGTCGTCGGCGACGAGCCCGCCCTCGGACGTCACGACCGCGCTGCGCTCCACCGGGCCGATGATGCCGGACCGGCCCCGGGCGCGGGCCCGAGCACGCCTACTCAGTCGGGCCCGGGAACCGCTCACGCCCGGTCAGCTCACGGCGGCCGCCGACGGAGCCTGGCCCGGGTCGTCGTCGTCGCTGACGAGCCCGGCCTCGTCGGCCGGGACCGGCTCCGGCTGCAGGCTCGGCCCGAACGGCACCCTGGCCTTCTTTGCCGCGGCGATCCGCTCCTTCATCGTCGCCGCGTAGACGTCGACGTACTCCCGCCCGGACAGCCGCATGAGCTCGTACATGATCTCGTCGGTGATCGAGCGCAGGACGAAGCGGTCGTCCTCCATCCCGTCGTACCGGGAGAAGTCGAGCGGCTCGCCGATGACGACGCCGACCCGGCCGATGTGCGGCACGACCTTGCCGATCGGCTGGACCTTGTCGGTGTCGATCATCGCGACCGGCAGGACAGGCACCTTCGCCTCGAGCGCGAGCCGGGCGACGCCGGTCTTGCCGCGGTAGAGCCGGCCGTCGGGGGACCGCGTCCCCTCCGGGTAGATGCCGAGCAGCTCACCGCGGCCCAGCACCCGCAGGCCGGTGCGCAGCGCCGCCTCGGAGGCCTGCCCGCCGGACCGGTCGACCGGCAGCTGGCCGAGCCCCCGGAAGAACCCCGCGGTGAGCCGGCCCTTGAGCCCGGTGCGGGTGAAGTAGTCCGCCTTCGCCAGGAAGGTCACCCGGCGCTTGACGACGAGCGGCAGGAAGATCGAGTCGGAGAACGACATGTGGTTGCTCGCCAGGATCGCGCCGCCGGTCTCGGGGATGTGCTCCTCGCCCTTGACCCAGGGGCGGAAGAAGGCGTGCAGGATCGGCCCGAGGACGATCCGTTTCAGCAGCCAGTAGAACAACCGGTCACCTCCTCGCCACGTCGTTGCCGGAGCGTGACGTGCCCCTGCGCTTGTGCTGAGCGCACTCTACGGACTGCGTGCCCACCGGCGCTGCCGCGCGCCCGCGCGAATCTGGCTCGTCCCGGCCGGGACGAGCCACGGGCCGGCCGACGTCGCCTCGACCCCGGCATCCCCTCGACCCCGCGCGTCGGCGCATGTCACGATGGCAGCGCGTCGGCGCTTCCGTGCCGCGCCTCGTGCCAGAGCCCTGAGGAGTGGTGGCGTGAGCGTCCTGCCCGGCGCCGAGCCCTTCCACCACGACGGTGGGCGGGTGGGCGTCGTCCTGTGCCACGGCTTCACCGGGACGCCGCAGAGCCTGCGCGACTGGGCGCAGGCGCTCGCCGACCACGGGTGCGCCGTCCGGCTGCCGCTCCTGCCCGGGCACGGCACCCGCTGGCAGGACATGAACCGCACCCGCTGGGCCGACTGGTACGGCGCGGTCGACACCGCCTTCAGCGAGCTCAGGGCCACCTGTGACACGGTGTTCGTCGCCGGCCTGTCGATGGGCGGCGCCCTCGCGCTGCGGCTCGCCGAGGAGCACGGCACGGACGTCGCGGGCGTCATCGTCGTCAACCCCTCGGTGTCCACCGAGGACCGACGGATGGCGCTCCTGCTCCCCTGGCTGCGGCACGTCGTCCCGTCGTTCCCCGGCGTGGGCAGCGACGTGAAGAAGGCCGGCTCGGTCGAGCTCGCCTACGAGCGGGCGCCGTTGCACGCCGCGCACTCGCTGACCCAGTTCTGGAAGGTCGTCTCCGACGACCTCGGCCGGGTCACCCAGCCCCTGCTCGTGCTGCGGTCTGCGCACGACCACGTGGTGCCCGCGTCGAGCAGCGCCCGGGTGCTCGCGAGGGTGACCTCCGCCGACGTCACCGAGGTCGTCCTCGAGGACAGCTACCACGTCGCGACGATCGACAACGACGCCGACACGATCGTCAAGGCGTCCCTCGACTTCATCGAGCGGGTCTCGAACCCGTCGGGAGCTCCGTCGTGACCGGCGACCACGACCGCGAGGGCGGCGAGGTCCCGCAGGGCGAGCGGGACGACCGCCCCGAGCTCGACATCGACACCCGGTTCGCCGCGATCGTCGCCGGTCTGCGCGACCAGGCCCCGGGCGGCGTCGGCCGCTGGCCGGCCGCCGAGGACCTCTCGGACGGTGACGACGGCTCCGGCGACCACGACCCGTTCGACGACGACCCCACGGACGGCCACCGCGTCGTGCTCACCGGGCCGACCGCGGGCGGGTCCGACCTGCCCGGCGAGGTCGTCGACGACGACGAGGGCGGCTACGTGCCGCCCGAGCCGCCGCCGCTGCCGCGCGGCGACCTCGTGTCGCGGCTGGCCTGGGCGGGGGTGCTCGGCGGGCCGCTGTTCCTGCTCGTCGCGGCGATCGTCTGGCAGGAGCTGCCGAAGAGCCTGCTCCTCGCGGCACTCGCTGCCTTCGTCGGCGGCTTCGTCACGCTCGTCGCCCGGATGCCCGGCGACGAGCCCGACGACCCGGACGACGGCGCGGTCGTCTGACCGACGGCGGGTGGGTCAGCGGGCCGGCGGCCTGAGCACGGCGACGACGGGAACGTGGTCGCTGGCCGCCCGCACGTCGGTCGGCGAGGCCCCACCGTCCCCGTAGCCGAGGACCTCGACCCCGCCGTCGACGAGGACGGCGTCGATCCGGGCCCGCGGTGCGGCCGCAGGGAAGGTCGGCCCGGCGCCCGGCTCCGGGTCGAGGACGTCGGACCCCCACGACCGCCATGCCGCGCCGTCCGGGCGCTCGTTGAGGTCGCCGACGACGACGAGCGGGCGACCGGCCGCTGCCCCGACGGCGCGGACGGCGTCGATGTGCCGGCCGCGCTCGGCGGCGTCGAGGCCGAGGTGGACGCAGGCCACGACGACCCGGCCGTGGCCGGGCAGCCCGACCTCGACGACGACGGCGCCGCGGGCGCGAGCCGTCCGGCCGGCCACCGGCAGCCGGAGCGCGTGGACGGCGCCGACCTCGGCGCGCAGCGACACCAGGACGGCGGTCCCGCCCGACTCCCGGCCACCGGCGACGTAGAGCAGGCCGCAGGCGCGGGCCAGGGCGCCGAGCCGCCAGCGCGACCCCGGACGGCGCGATACCTCCTGGAGGCATGCGACGTCGGGCGCGAGGCCGCGGAGCACGCGGTGCACGGCGAGCGGGTCGCCGAGCAGGTCGCGGATGTTCCAGCTGACGACCCGCAGACCGTCGACCGCACCGAGGGTCGCGTCGTCCCGCATCGCTGCTCAGCCCACCCGGGCCAGGTCGGCCGCGCCGACGAGGCCCGCCTCGGGGCCGAGCGCCGCCTTGACGATCCGCGGCTCGGGCCGGAAGCCGCGCCCGGTGAGGGTGCGCCGGAACGACTCGCGGGCGGGGCGAAGGAGCAGCTCGCCGGCGTCGCTGACGCCGCCGCCGATGACGAAGACGCCTGGGTCCAGCGCGGCCGCGAGGTTCGCCAGGCCGATGCCCAGCCAGCGGCCGACCTCCTCGAAGAGCTCGATCGCGACCGGGTCGCCGTCCCGTGCGGCCTCGGTGACGACAGGCCCGACGAGGGCGTCGATGTCGCCGCCGACCCGTTCGACGAGGGGCACGATGACCGGGGAGTTGGCGCGCGCCATCTCGCGGGCCTCGCGGCCGAGGACGTTGCCGGACGCGTACTGCTCGAGGCAGCCGCGGTTGCCGCACTCGCACCGGTGCCCGTCGGGCACGACGACCATGTGGCCGAACTCGCCGGCCATCCCCCAGCGGCCGCGCTGGACCGCGCCGTCGCTGACGATGCCGCCGCCGATCCCGGTGCCGAGGGTCACGCAGACGAGGCGGTCCTCGCCCCGACCGGAGCCGAACCGCCACTCGGCCCAGGCCGCCGCGTTCGCGTCGTTCTCGACGACGACCGGCAGCCCGACGGCAGCGGTCACGGCGTCCCGCAGGGGTTCGTTGCGCCATGCGAGATGCGGCGCGAACAGGACGCGGGCCCGGTCGGCGTCGACGAACCCGGCGGCCCCGATGCCGACGGCGACGATCTCGTGGTCGGCCTGCAGGATGTCGACGACCTCGCAGATCGTGGCCTCGACGGCCTTGGGGTCCTGCGACGGCGTGCGCCGCCGCGCCCGGGCGAGGACCCGGCCGGCGGTGTCGACGACGCCCGCGGCGACCTTCGTGCCGCCGATGTCGACCCCGACGGCCAGCGGGCCGGCGGGTCCGGGGGGGCCGGCGGCCGGCGTGGGCGGCCCGGCAGGGGTCACGGCTGCCGCGCCAGGTCCGCGGCACCGATGATGCCGGCGTCGTTCCCCAGCTCGGCGGCCGTGATCGTCAGGTGCGGTCGGAAGTCGCCGGCCGACAGCTGTGCGGCGTACGCCGTCCGGGCGGGCGCGAGAAGCAGGTCGCCGGCCTCGCTCACCCCACCGCCGATGACGACGACCGCGGGGTCGAGCACGTCGGCGACGTCGGCGATGCCCTCACCGAGCCAGCGGCCGAGGTCCGCGAGCAGGGACCTCGCCGTCGCGTCGCCCGCCAGGGCGGCCTCGGTGATCATCCGGCCGCCGATGCACTCCGGGCGGCCGCCCGCGAGGTCGAGGAGCGCCGTGGCCCGCTCCGGCTCGGCCGCGGCGAGCGCCCGCGCCGCGCGGACCAGCGCCGAGCCTGAGGCGTACTGCTCCCAGCAGCCGAGCTTGCCGCAGCCGCACGGCAGCCCGCCGGGGACGATCCGGACGTGGCCGAACTCCCCCGCGATGCCGAACGCGCCGCGCAGCAGCCGGCCGGCGAGCACGGTGCCGCCGCCGAGCCCGGTGCCGACGGCGATGAGGACGACGTCGGTGACGCCGCGCCCGCCGCCGAACCGGTACTCCCCCCACGCGGCCGCGTTCGCGTCGTTCTCGACGACGACGGGCAGTGCGACCCGAGGGCCGATGAGGTCACGCAGCGGGCGGTCGCGCATCGGCAGGTTCGGCGCGAACCGCAGCCGGGAGCGCCGCTCGTCGACGAACCCGGCGACCGCGAGCCCGACGGCCGCCACGGCGTGCCGGGCGGTGAGCCGGCGGACCGCCTCGACGATGCCGTCCTCGACGTCCTCCGCGGTGGTGGCCGGCGTCGAGATCCGCACCTGCTCGACGATCCGGCCCGCGCTGTCGACGACCCCGGCAGCGATCTTGGTACCGCCCACGTCGACGCCGATGGTCAGCTCCACGCGCCCCAGCCTCTCCTTGTCCAGCGGGCCCGGCACCCCGGCGCCGACGTCGTTCGGACCCTAGTCGGTGACATCGATCCGCTCGACGGGCGGTTCGCCCGGCGGCGGCGCCGGTGCCGGCGCGGGCGGGGTCGCCGCGACGACCTCCCGCCACGCGCTCGCCAGCTCGGCCGCAGCGACCGCGAGGTGCTCGACGGCCTCCGGCCGCAGGGCGCGGACGGCGGCGACGACCCGGCAGACCGGGCAGACCCGGCACTCCGGACCGGAGTGCTCGGCACCGAGGCCGCCGGTCAGGCCTGCCGCCGGTCCGCCCGTGCCGTCCCGGTCGGCGGCCGCGCCGGCGTCCCGAAGCGCCTCGACGAGCCGCAGCGCCTCGTCGAGGAGCCGCTGGCCGCCCGACGTCGACCCTGCACCGGTCGCGTCGGCGCTCACAGCGGCCGCCAGAGGTCGGGGTCCGGCTCGAACCGCACCCGCAGCCGGCCGTCGCGCAGGTGAGCGCCGACGACCCGGCAGCGGCGCAGCGCGCTCGGCAGGGCCACGACGCGCCGGGTCGACCCGACGGCGACGAGCAGGTCGTCGCCGCGGCGTCCGAGGTCGAGGTCGCTGCGCCGGGCGAGCGGCAGCTCCAGGACGAGGACGAACTCCGGGCCGGACCGCTCGACGCGCAGCGGGGCCTGGCCGGCCGGCTCGGCCAGGAGGAGCTCGGCGCCCCGCGTGCCGGGCGGACCGTGCAGGACGGCGCCGAGGTCGGCCAGGGCGTCGACGCCGACCGGCTCGGCGGCGGCGTACGGCACCGCCCGGACCGGCACCGGGGCGAACGACTCCTCGACCTCGGCGAGCCGCGCGGCCTGGGCACGGGCCCAGCCGGACCGCCAGGCGTCCCGGCCCTGGTCGGGGATGACACGGTTGGCGACGACGCCGTCGACCCGGTAGCCGTGCAGCGCGAGCGACGTCCACGTCCGGCGGGCCTCGGCGACGACGACCGACTCGGGGGTGAGCACGAGCCGCACGGACGTCGCGGGGTCGGTGAGGACCTCGCGGACGCCGGCGAGCTCGGCATGGAGCCGCTCGGCAGCCTCGACCACGGTGTCCCGCGGCACCGGGACGCCGCCGCGGCCGCGCGGACGGCCGCTGCGGGCGGCGGACATCGCCCGCAGGACGCGCCGCTCGACCGGGAGCATCCGGTCGACGTAGCGGGTCAGCGCCTCGGGCAGTGCGAGCAGGCGCAGGGTCTCCGAGGTCGGCGCGCAGTCGAGCACGACGAGGTCCCACGGGCCCAGCCGCACCTGGTCGCGGACCTCGAGGAGCGCGAGCACCTCCTCGGCGCCGGGCAGCACGGTGAGCTCCTCGGCGGCGACCGGGTCGACGCCCAGCGCGTCGAGGACGCCGATGAGGTACTCCTGCACGTGCCGCCACGACCGCTCGCCGCGGACCCGCGCGTCGACCTGCTGGGCGAACAGCCCGTCGGAGACCTCGGACGGCTCGGCGCCGACGGGGGCCCCGAGCGCGTCGGCGAGCGAGTGCGCGGTGTCGGTCGAGGCGACGAGCGTCTTCACCCCGCACCGCGCGGCGTGGACCGCCGTCGCGGCGGCCACGGTCGTCTTCCCGACGCCACCTTTGCCGGTCAGCAGGATCAGGCGCACGGCGGCCGGTCCCGCCTCAGCCTTCGACCCGTTTCTTCAGCTCGTTGAGCGCGGTGTCGATGATGACCTTCTCGGCCTTGCGCCGCAGCATCCCGAGCATCGGGACCCGCAGGTCGACCGCGAGGGTGTAGATCACCTCGGTGCCCCCGCCGGAGCCCTCGCGGAGCCGGTACGCGCCGTCCATCGCCTTGAGCACCGTCGCCTCGACGAGCGACCACGAGACGGTGCCGGTGCCCCGCTCGTCCACGTCCCACTCGTAGGCGAGCGTGTACGTGTCCTTGAGGACGCCCGCATCGAGGGTGAACGTCACCTGGCTGGCCCAGCCGTCCTCGTACTCCTCGACGACCTGGGCCTGCTGCACCGCGCCGGTCCAGTCCGGGTACGCGTCGAAGTCCGCGATGACGTCGAGGACGTCACCGGGCGCGGCATCGACGACGATGCTCGACTCGGTGCGGTCGGCCATGTGGGCTCCTGCCTGCGGTGGTGCTCTCGGGGGCGAACGCAGGCTACCGCCCGGCGCGGGCGGCTGCTCAGAGCAGTGCGCCGCCGACCGTCATGAGGAGCACGAGGACGGCGAGGACCGCGACCGCCGCCCCGGCGGCCAGCCCGGCCCGGCCGCCGCGGGCCCGGGTCACACCGGCCAGCGCGGGGAGCCCGGCGCCGCGCTCGCTCGCGGCGAGCCGGGCGGCCCACTCGTCGACGAGCCGGCCGGCGGCGTCCGGGTCGACGGTCCCCGACGCAGCGGCGGTCCCCGGAACCGGACCGGTGGTCGCCGGGGCCGGATCGCCGGTGTCCCGCCGGGCGGGAGCGGCGGGAGCGGCGGGCCGCGGCACCGGGGGCGGCCGCAGGTCGGCGAGGCACTGGCCGCACCACGCGTCGTCCGGCCGGAGCCGGCCGTCGCAGACGGGGCAGCGCGTCACGGAGGTCACTCCTGCGATCTCGGCGGGCCCGCCCTCCGGCTTGACCCGTCCGCCGGGTGCTGACCCGATGCCGTCGGGTGGTTATCGTCGGGGGAACACCACGTGGCGTCTCCGGGAACCGGGCGCACCACGTGTCTGCCCCACCCAGCGGCGAGGAGCCACCCGTGCGCGAGTCCAGCGTCCCGGCGATCGTCACCCCGGCCCCCGACGACAACCTCACCGACCTCCTCGACCGCGCCGCCCGCGACCGTCCGGACGACGTGCTCTTCTCGCGCCGCGTCGGCGACGGGTGGCAGGACGTGACGTCGGAGCAGTTCCGGGCGCAGGTCCGCCGGCTGGCCAAGGGCATGGTCGCCAGCGGTGTGCGGCCCGGCGACCGTGTCGCGATCATGTCGAAGACCCGGTACGAGTGGACGCTCGCCGACTTCGCCATCTGGACCGCCGGTGCCGTGACCGTGCCGATCTACGAGACGTCGTCCCCCGAGCAGGTCTCGTGGATCCTGTCCGACTCCGGGACCGTCGCCGTCTTCGTGGAGACCGCGGCCCACACGACGACCGTCGCCCACGTCCGTGACACGCTGCCGGCGCTGCGCGAGGTCTGGGGCTTCGACGCCGGGGCGGTCGACGAGCTCGGCGCGGCCGGTGCCGCGGTGGACGACGCGGCGCTCGAGGATCGCCGGCGCAGCCTCGTCGGCGCGTCGGTCGCGACGATCATCTACACCTCGGGGACGACGGGCCGCCCCAAGGGCTGCGAGCTCACCCATGCGAACTTCGGCGACCTCACGGCGAACGCCGTCGCGAAGCTGGCGGACGTCGTCTCCGTCGAGGGCGCGAGCACCCTGCTCTTCCTGCCGCTCGCGCACGTCTTCGCACGGTTCGTCCAGGTGCTCTGCGTCGCGTCCGGTGCCCGTCTGGGGCACAGCGCCGACATGAAGAACCTCATCGACGACCTCGGCGCGTTCCGGCCGACGTTCGTCCTCGCGGTCCCCCGGGTCTTCGAGAAGATCTACAACTCGGCGGAGGCGAAGGCCGAGGCCGGCGGCAAGGGCAAGATCTTCCACGCGGCCGCCGAGACCGCGGTCGCGTGGAGCCAGGCGCTCGGCGGCGGCCGGATGCCGGTGACGCTCACGCTGCGGCACGCACTGTTCGACCGGCTCGTCTACGGCCGGCTGCGCGCGACCCTGGGCGGACAGGTGCAGTACGCCGTCTCCGGCGGGGCACCGCTCGGCACCCGGCTCGGGCACTTCTTCCGCGGTGCCGGGGTGACCGTGCTCGAGGGCTGGGGCCTCACGGAGACGACGGCGCCGGCGACCGTGAACACCCCGGACAGGATCAGGATCGGGTCGGTCGGCCTGCCGCTGCCCGGCGTCACGGTCCGGGTCGCGGACGACGGGGAGCTGCTCGTCAGGGGCGTCGGCGTCCTCAGGGGGTACTTCCGGAACCCCGGCGCGACCGCCGAGGCGCTCGAGGACGGCTGGTTCCGCACCGGCGACCTCGGCGAGATCGACGACGACGGCTACGTCCGGATCACCGGGCGCAAGAAGGAGATCATCGTCACGGCGGGCGGCAAGAACGTCGCGCCCAGCATCCTCGAGGACCGGCTGCGGGCGCACGCGCTCGTCTCGCAGTGCATGGTCGTCGGCGACCAGCGCCCGTACGTCGCGGCGCTCGTCACCCTCGACCCCGAGATGCTCCCCACCTGGCTGGCGAACAGCGGCAAGCCGCCGATGGACCTGGCCGCGGCGGCCCGGGACCCCGACGTCCGGGCCGAGGTCCAGCGCGCCGTCGACCACGCGAACCAGGCGGTCAGCACGGCGGAGTCGATCCGGAGCTTCCTCGTCCTCGACACCGACTTCACCGAGGCCGGCGGCCACCTGACGCCCAAGCTGAGCCTCAAGCGTGCTGTCGTCCTCAAGGAGTTCGCCGCGCAGGTGGACCAGCTGTACTCCTGACGACCCGTGGTCGGGCCCGCCCGTCCCGCCACTCGCGGACCGCCGTGCCCACAGATCAACGGATTGCATCGGGTTGGTTCCGGTCTGCCACACAACCCCGGACAACCCCCCCTTCCGTGAGGCACACTGTCGGCGGATCACGGGGGCGTGGTCGCGGCACGGTCACGCACGATCGAGGAACGGGTGGACGGATGGGGCGCGCGCGGATCGGAGGCCACAGGGACGACGGCGCGGCCGCCGTCGAGTTCGCCCTCGTCGCCCTTCCGCTGTTCGCGCTGCTGTTCGGGATCATCCAGTACGGCCTCGTGCTCTACCAGGTGCAAGGTGCCGCCTCAGCGGTCAAGGACGCCGGCCGGTGGGCCTCGGTCGGGATCCTCGACTGCGGGGAGTGGGCGACAGACTCCCTCCGACGCGCCGCCAAGCACGGGGTGGCCGACAACCTCAGCCCGTCCGTGACCGCCGACTTCGACACGGACGCCAGTGGTCACCCCGTTGTCACGGTCGCGTTGACGTTCGTCCCGATCCCGCTCGTGCCCCTGGTCCCCATCCCCGACGAGATCACACGTGAGGCGCAGTTCGACGTCGAGTACCTGCCGCCGGAGGGCATCACCGACAGCGGGGCCGTCGAATGCAGCTCCTGAGGTCTCCCGCGCGCTCTCCTCACGAGCCCTGGACGGCGCCCGCGGACGACCGGGGTGCGGTCGCGGTGCTCGTCGCGATCTGCGTGTCAGGCGTCCTCTTCGGCATCGGGGCGCTCGCCGTCGACCTCGGCTCGGCCTGGACCGAGCGGATCGGCCTGCGCACCGCCGCCGAGGCGGCCGCCCTCGCCGGTGCCGCGCTGCTGCCCGCCGATCCGGACGAACCCGACGCGGACGTCGCCGAGGACGACGCGGTCGAGGCGGCGGTCGGCGTCCTCTGCGACGACGGCAACGTCAAGCCGGACTGGACGGCCTCGGGCGTCTGCCCGGCGAGCGGGATCCCCGGCTGGGCGCAGGACGGCAACCCCGGCAACGGCGAGATCTCCGTGGCGGACAGCGAGGAGTACCCGGACGCCGACGTGCCACCCCGGGTGCTCGAGGTCCTCACGCCGCCGGTCCGGGTCGAGTTCGGGCTCGCGCGCGCCGCCGGCGTCGACAACGTCGACGTGAGTTCGTCGGCGGCCGCGCGACGCGGGCTGCCGTACCCGGCCGACGTCGAGGAGTCGGTCGACGACCCGTTCGGCGCCTCGCCGTTCTACCTCACCCTCGAGGACCTCGACGACCCGGACCCGGCCGGGATCTGCCTGCGCGTCACCCCACGTCCGACGGCCACGGCGCTGCCGCCCCCGCCGGACTTCACCCCCGACCCGGCGTCCGCCGACCCGGCCGATCCCGACCCCCTGCTCCGGCTCGGCACCCTCGACGGCAGCGGTCCGGGGGTGCGGGAGGACGCTCCGGGGGAGTTCACGGTCACCACCCAGGCCCCGGTCGAGTTCCGGCTGCGCGGCGCGACGTTCGGGCCGGCTGTCACCGGCGTCGTGCCGACCACCGCGGTCACCGTCTACGTCGGGGCGCAGGACCCGGCGCACGCGGCCACGACGACACGGGTGGACGTCGGGGACGCGGCACTCGGCACGTACGAGATCCGGTTCACGACGCCGGACCTCACGACGACCCCGCTGTACGGCGGCCCGGTCCCGGTGTGGTTCGTGTACGACGACGCGGTCACCGACTTCGAGCCCGCCGCACCCGGAGTGCAGCCGGGGGTCTCCGAGGCGTCGTGGTCGGCCAACCCGTCCCCGGGAACGGTCACCTACCCGCCGGTCCCGTCGGCGCCGACCGGCGACTGCGACCCGGTGACCGAAGGCCGGGGGCTCGTCGACCTGCCCCGGGCGGACGGCACCCGCGGCCCCGGCGCCGCGACGGTCGCCGACGTGCGCGACGGCCTCGACACGCGTCTGCAGGTCTTCGGCGGCTGGCCGCGCGCGCAGGCCGCCCCCGTCACGGACGTCGACTGCCACGACGGCTCCGTCACCGAGGCCGTCGTCCCCGCCGCACCGGTGCCGGCAGGGCCGGGGCCCTGGTTCCTCGACGCCAACTGCGTGCCGCTGCAGCCCGGCAGCGGCGTGAGCACGGCCGACCTCACCCAGGCGTGGTTCGGCACGAGCGCCGCCGACGGGCGGCTGCACCGGCTCTGCTCCCCCGAGACCGGGTCGATCAGCGGGCTCGGCGGGACGTACGACGCGACCAACCTGTTCCGGCGCTCGAACGGTCTCCTCGCGCCGTCCGTCGACGCGCTCGCTCTGCGCGACCGGATCCGCGACGGGCGCGCCGCGAACCCCGGGCTGCGCGGCGCGATCGTCGAGAAGGTCTTCGACTGCCCGCGGCTGCTGCTCGTGCCCGTCCTCGACACCTCCCGCCCGCCGGCCGACGTCCTGGGGTCGTACGCCGTCGTCGGGCTGACCTACTTCTGGGTCTCGGACGTGCGCCGCTCGTCCGTCCCCCGCGCCCAGCGCGGCATCCTGCGCGACTCCGCGGGGCAGGTCGTCGGCGTCCGCGGCTGGGTCGTCGACCCCG
The DNA here is from genome assembly GCA_036745175.1 of Kineosporiaceae bacterium. Taxonomy (GTDB): domain Bacteria; phylum Actinomycetota; class Actinomycetes; order Actinomycetales; family Kineosporiaceae; genus R-H-3. Next base: position 8,550 of record DAIOGQ010000015.1, on the reverse strand, counting down.
GGTACGTCCGGGGCGGCGACTGGGTCGAGCACCTGGGCGACCCGGACGACGCGCTGCCGGTGGGCGTCCCGAAGCGCGCCGTCCTCGTCCGGAGCGCCTGCGACGACCACCCGGACTCGGGGTGCCCGTGACCAGGGCCGAGGTCCGGACACCGGTCCGGCGGGCGCGCGCACCGGGGTAACGTCTCGGTCGCAGCGCGTCGCGACGCCGCCGTCTCACGGCCGGGCCCGTCCCGCACGATCCGCACCCGATGAGCACCACCCCTCCACACACGATGGGATCCCGATGGGACGCCGCACTCTCCTGCTGGTCGCCGCGCTCTTCCTGGCCGCGGTCGGCACCGGCGTGCTCTTCGTCTCCGCGCGCGGACTCGCGACAACCAGCAGGGCCAGCGCAGGCCAGGTGGACGTCCTGGCACCGGCGCAGGAGATCCCGGGCGGTACGGCGGTCACCGCTCAGACCCCGCTGGTCACCGTCAAGGTGTCGGCGGAGGCGGCACAGCAGGGTCGCATGATCCGTCAGCGCTCGGAGCTCAAGGACCAGGTTGCGAATCGCGATCTCCTACCGTTCCTACCACTGACGATCGACCAGTTCGGCGGGGCTGTCTCCCAGACGAGCAAGATCGTGCTTGACGCGAAGCAGATGGCAGTGACCGTGGATATCGAAGACGCCAACCGCGTCGCGGACCTGTTGGTCCCCGGCTCGAGGGTGGCGATCTGGGTCGTCGACCCTGACGGGGGCGCTCAGAGCCAGGCACGGCTGTTCCTGAGCAACGTCAAGGTCCTCACGACGGGCACGAGCGGGACAATCCGAAGCAGCAGCACACAGGCCCCTCAGGAGAAGGGATCGACGGCCCTGGTGACGCTCCAGGTGGACCAGAAGCAGGCCGGCGAGATCCTGGTGGCGCAAGCGGCAGGGGACCTCTACTTCACGCTGCTGAGCGGCGACGCCGAGGCCACGGAGCAGGCGTACAACGAGGAAGCCCTCGTCCCCAACGGCTGACCCGACCATCGCACCGACCAAGGAGCTGCCTGCATGACGACGATCTGCGACCTCGACCCGACGACGGCTGACGCCCTGCGCAGCGCCGTCGGGGAGGCGCGCGTCGTCACGTCGTTCGAGGCGCTGCGGGTCGTGCTCGACACCGACCTGTACGAGGACGTCGTGGTCCTCGGGCCGACGGTCGACGCGAGCTCCGCCTTCCGCCTCAGCTCCTCGCTGCGGGTCTCCCGCCCGACCCTGTCGGTCATCCTCGTCCGGCAGCGGATCGACACCGGGGTCCTCGCCGAGGCTCTGCGGGCCGGCGTCCGGGACGTCGTCGACGAGCGCGACCTCTACCGGCTCAACGCCTCGGTGCGACAGCTCCAGACGTTCGCCGCCGCGCTGCGCGACTCGGCGACGACGTCGAGCGGGGACGGCACTCCCGGACCTCGCGGCCGGATCGTCACCGTGTTCTCCGCCAAGGGCGGCTGCGGCAAGACGACGCTGGCGACCAACCTCGCGGCGACGCTCGCCGACCGCGGCCGCCGGCAGGTCTGCCTCGTCGACCTCGACCTCGCGTTCGGCGACGTCGCGATCGCGCTCCAGTTGTTCCCGGCGCACACGATCGCCGACGCCGTGCCGCTCGCCGACGTCGACTTCACCGCCGTCCAGGCCCTCCTGACCCCGCACTCCCCCGGCCTGACGACGCTGGTCGCACCCGTCGAGCCGGGCAGCGCCGAGTCGATCCCGGCGGCCCTCGTCGCGCACATCCTCGAGCTGCTGCGCGCCCACTTCGACTACGTCGTCGTCGACACCCCGCCCGCGTTCGACGACCAGGTGCTCGCCGCGTTCGACCTGTCCGACGTCATCGCGCTCATGGCGACGCTCGACATCCCGGCGCTGAAGAACCTCAAGCTGACGCTCGAGACGATGGCGCTGCTCAACTACCCGCGCGAGCGCTGGCGTGTCGTGCTCAACCGCGCCGACTCCAAGGTGGGGCTCGCGATCAGCGAGGTCGAGAAGACGCTCCGGGCGCCGATCTCGGCCCAGATCCCCAGCTCGCGCGACGTCCCGGCGTCGATCAACCGCGGCGTGCCGATCGCGCTGGACGACCCGCGCCACCCGGTCAGTCTGGCCATCCTCGACTTCGCGCAGAACCATGTGCTCGGGGCTCCGCCCCCTTTCCCGCCTGAGCGGGCCGTGCCGCCGGACCTGCGCACCGACCGGCGCGGCTTCTTGCGCCGTAGGAGGCCAGCATGAGCCTTGCCGACCGGCTCGCCCAGGCCCGGATGGACCGCACCCAGGTCGCCGGGCCGTCGACGACCACGAGCGGGGGGCCGGCCAAGGGCGGCCGGCCGGGCGTCGCGGACCCCTTCGGCGACCTGCGGCGCCAGGTGCACAGCGCGCTGCTCGAGACCCTCGGGCCGACGCTCTACGACGCGCACTTCGAGCCCGGCGACCTCGAGCAGAAGGTCCGGCAGACCCTCCAGGAGGTGCTCGCCACCGGCGACACCCCGTTGACGGCCGCCGACCGGGCCCGGATCGCCCAGGAGATCGCCGACGACATCCTCGGCTACGGGCCGATCGAGCCCTACCTGCGCGACGTCGACGTCACCGAGATCATGGTCAACGGCCCGCACCAGATCTTCGTCGAGCGCGGCGGCCGGCTGTTCCCGGTCGAGGGCCAGTTCGGCGACGAGGAGCACCTGCGCCGCACGATCGACAAGATCGTCGGTCAGGTCGGACGCCGCGTGGACGAGTCGAGCCCGATGGTCGACGCCCGCCTGCCCGACGGCAGCCGGGTCAACGCGGTCATCCCGCCGCTGGCCGTCGACGGTTCCCTCCTGACGATCCGCAAGTTCTCCAGCGACCCGCTGACGGCCGACGACCTGGTGACGTTCGGGACGGTGCCGCGGCACATCGCCGTGTTCCTCGCCGCCTGCGTCCTCGGCCGGCGGAACATCCTCGTCAGCGGCGGGACCGGCGCGGGCAAGACGACGACGCTCAACGTGCTGTCGAGCTTCATCCCCGCCGACGAGCGGGTCGTCACGATCGAGGACGCCGCCGAGCTCCAGCTGCACCAGGACCACGTGCTGCGCCTGGAGTCGCGGCCGCCGAACATCGAGGGCAAGGGCGAGGTGAAGATCCGCGACCTCGTCCGGAACGCCCTGCGGATGCGACCGGACCGGATCGTCGTCGGCGAGATCCGGGACGCCGCCGCGCTGGACATGCTGCAGGCGATGAACACCGGCCACGACGGCTCGATCTGCACCGTCCACGCCAACGGTCCGCGCGACGTCCTCTCCCGGGTCGAGACGATGGTCCTGATGGCCGGGATGGACCTGCCCATGCGCGCCGTCCGCGAACAGGTCTCGGGCGCGATCGACCTCATCGTCCACCAGTCCCGGTTCAAGGACGGCGCCCGCCGGATCACCCACATCACCGAGGTCGTGGGGATGGAGGGTGACGTCATCACCCTGCAGAACCTCTTCGAGTTCGACCACCGCCTGGGTGTCGACGAGACCGGCCGGACGCTGGGCACGTTGCGTGCCACCGGCCTTCGGCCCACGTTCCTCGAGGAGCTCGTCGCCCAGGGGGTCCACGTCGACCCGGCCACCTTCGCCTACGACGGGCCCTACCGATGACCCCCGCCGGCCACCCGCTGACCGCCGCGGTCCAGGCGGCGGGCTCGGTGACAGGCGCGACCGGCAACGACCGCCCGGCGCTCGCGGCGGCCCTCGTCCTGCTCTTCGGCGCCCTCGCGACGGCCGCGTTCGTCGTCCTCGACGCGGCGACGCGCTCCCAGCGTCCCGAGGAGCGGATGGAGCGACGGCTCTCGGCGTACACGCTGACCGGGCGGGCGGCGCGCCGCCCGACCGCGACGCCGCCCCCGACGACGATCCTCGGGGACTCCGCGATCGGCCGCGGTGCGGTCGAGCTCGCCGGCCGGGTCGCCCGCAGCCGCGGCATGGACACCGCGATCGACAGCCGGCTGGAGGCCGCAGGGCTGCCGCTGCGCACCGCCGAGTGGCTGCTCGTCCACGTCGGCGTCGCGGTCGGGACCGCGACGGTGTTCCTCGTGCTCTCCGGCGGCGGGTTCCTCGCGACGCTGCTGGGCCTGGTCATGGGCCTCACCGGGCCCTGGGTCCTCCTCGTCGTCCGACAGGGTCAGCGCGAGAGCTCGTTCCTCACCCAGCTCCCCGACACGCTCCAGCTGATCGCCGGCAGCCTGCAGGCCGGGCACTCGCTGCCGCAGGCCCTCGACACGGTCGTCCGCGAGGGCCAGCCGCCGATGTCCAGCGAGTTCAACCGGGCGCTCATCGAGAGCCGGCTCGGCCGGCCCGTCGAGGACGCGCTCGACGGGATCGGCCAGCGGATGTCGAGCCAGGACTTCTCCTGGGTCGTCATGGCGATCCGGATCCAGCGCGAGGTCGGCGGCAACCTCGCCGAGCTGCTGACGACCGTCGGGGAGACGATCCGCGAGCGGCAGCGGCTGCGGCGCCAGGTCAAGGTGCTCTCCGCCGAGGGCCGGCTGTCGGCCTGGATCCTCGGGCTGCTGCCGGTGCTGTTCAGCACCTACCTGGTCATCGCCAAGCCGGAGTACCTCGCCCCGATGTGGAAGCAGCCGCTGGGCCTGGCCATGCTCGCGATGGCGGCCCTGCTCCTCGCCGTCGGGGCGTTCTGGATCAGCCGCGCGGTCCGGGTGGAGGTCTGACATGGGCGGCCCGCTGGTGACCCTCGGAGCGCTCGTGCTCGTCTTCAGCGGCCTCGCGCTCGCGTTCGTCTGGGTCGCGCTGGAGATCTCCGGACGCAGCGGCGTGGCCCGGTCGCTCGCCGCGATCGAGGCCGTCCAGGTGGCGCCGCGGGACCTGCGCGCCCAGCAGCTCCAGCAGCCCTTCTCTGAGCGCGTCGTCGACCCGCTGCTCTCGTCGTTCGTCGAGGTGGGCCGCCGGTTCACGCCCGAGGAGCGGATCACCCGGATCCGGCGGCGGCTCGACCTGGCGGGCAACCCGCCCGGTTGGGACGCCGACCGGGTCCTCGGGCTCAAGGCGTTCTTCGCCCTCGTCGGCTCCGTCCTCGGCCTGCTCCTCGGGCTGCTCCTGCGCGGACCGCTCGTCGTGGTCCCCGTGGCCGTCGTCGCGGGTGCCGCGCTGGGCTGGGCGGGTCCGTCGCTGTGGCTGCTCAACCGGGCCCAGGAGCGGTCCGGCCGGATCCGCCGCGAGCTGGCCGACGCGATGGACCTGCTGACGATCTCGGTGGAGTCCGGCCTCGCGTTCGACGCCGCGGTGTCGCAGGTCGCCCGCAAGACGACCGGCCCGGTCGCCGACGAGTTCGCCCGCGTCCTCCAGGAGATGCAGATCGGGACCGGCCGGGTCAACGCGCTGCGCGCGCTGGCCGACCGGTCCGACGTCCCGGAGCTCCAGTCGTTCGTCGGGGCCATGGTCCAGGCGGACGCGTTCGGTATCCCGATCGCGAGCGTGCTGCGGGTCCAGGCGAAGGAGATGCGGGTCAAAAGGAGCCAACGGGCGGAGGAGCAGGCCCAACGGGTGCCGATCAAGATCCTGGTACCGCTGGTCTTCTGTATCCTTCCGTGTCTGTTCATCATCATCATGGGCCCGGCGGTGATCCTCATCCTGCAGAATCTGCGAGGCATCTGATGGCGCGACTGCTCGTCGTGTCCCGGTCGATGGCCCTCGCGCTGCGACTGGCCGACTCCCACGAGGTCGTCGAGCACCCGGCGGAAGCGCTCGACACGCTCGAGCCGGACGACCGGATCGACGTCGTCGTGCTGGACGTCGGCGAGCCCGCGACCGCGGTGTCCGTCCTCGACAGCCTGCGCCGCCGCGGCAGCGTCGTCCCGGTCCTCATCGTGTCCGGCTACCAGCCCGCGTGGGCCGGTCTTGCCGCGCTCGACCTGCCCGGGGTCGTCGTCGTGCCGTTGCCGATCACCCGGACGGCACTCCTCACCGGGATCGAGCGCCTCGAGTCGGGTCGCCGCGCCCGGTTCGGCGTCCCGGTGGCCGCCCCGCCGGCACCACCCGCCCCCGAGTGGCCGGCGCCGCTGCCCGCCGAGGCGTTCGACCCGCCGCCGGCGCCGGCCGCCCCCGAGCAGCCCGCGGCCGACCCGGACCCGGGCGACGAGCACGACGACCGGCTCGGGGACCACGCACCCGTCGAGCCCGCACCCGTCGAGCACCCGGCCCAGGAGCCCGTCCCCGACCCCGAGCCCGCGGCCGTCGAGCACTCGGCCCCGGAGCCCGTCCCCGACCCCGAGCCGGTCCACGACGTCCGGCCCGAGGACGCGACGAAGGACGACACCGCGCTCCAGGACGCACCCTTCGACGACGGCACGCAGGCAGGCCCGTTCGCGGACGACGTGCTGCACGAGGATCGGGTCGTCGTCGACGACGACTCCGCCGGCGAGCCACCGGCCGAGCCTGACGAGGTCCCGCACGACGCCCCTGTGGCCGAGGCGAGCCAGGCGCCCGTCGTCGTCGCGGTCGAGGACGACATCCCGCGGTCCGGCTTCGTCGCCGAGCCGCCGGACCCGTTCGTCGGGCCACGCTCCCCCGTGCCCGCGCCGAGCGTGCCCGCCGACCAGTCCGTCCCCTCCGCAACGGGGACCCAGTTCAACTGGTGGCGGATGGACGACTCCGAGCGGGCACCCGCCGACCTCTTCGTTCCGGCCCGTCCGATCAGCCCGCACGAGGCGCTGACGGTCGCGCTCGACCTGTCCGAGATGGCCCCGTTCTCGACGGACCGGGCGAGCGGCGCGGCAACGGACGACACCGGCCTTCAGGCCGACGACCAGGCCGACGACCAGGCCTCTGACGAGCCTGCCGACGGCTCGTTCGACGACGCACCGGACGACGCACCGGACGGCGACGAGGCGTCCGACGACGCCGTCGCCGAGGGCACGGACGTCGTCGAGGCACCCGGCGGGGCCGACCCCTCGCACGCCGACGCAGACCACGACGCGGACGACCCGCCCGCGCTCGACCCGCCGTCCGTGGCCGGCATGGCGGGGCGGGCACCGGCCGTCGTCGACCTCCCGGCGACGTTCCTCGCCCCCGGTGAGCACGAGGTGGACTGGTCCCCGGACGACGGCCCGGCCGCGCCGCAGGCCGGCGCCGCTGCAGGGCTGTCCCTCCCGCCGCCGGTCGAGCACGTCGTCGAGCTGCCCGCCACCGACGTCGCGCCCCCCGTGGTCGTCCCGCTGCCGGGACGCGTGTCGGACGCGCCCACGGTCCCGCCCGCGGCGCAGCCGGAGGCGGAGCGCGTCGACGCAGCCACCACCGAGCCGGTCGCCGCGCCGTCGTTCGACGCCGTCCTCCACGCGCGCCCGGCGTCGACCGAGGTTCCCGGCCCACCGCGCGACCACCCGACCGGTGGCCTGCTGCTCGGCGGCCGCCGTGCCGGGGCAGCGCGGCACGTCGCCGCCGCCGAGGGGTCCGGCGGCATCGACCTCCCGGATCTCCCGGCCGTCCCGGCGACCGACCACCAGGACGGGGCGCACCGCGACGCGTCCGAGCCCGAGCCGCCGCAGGACGACCACGTCATCGACCTGCGGACACCTCCGGCGTCGCTCGTCCTGCCGCCCCCGCTGCCCGGTGCCGTCGCCGGCACCGACCGCCCGCCCACCTCGGTCGCCGCGCCCTCCCCCGATCCCGACACAGGGGTGGCCGCCGGGATCGAGGCCCTCCGGGTCCCGGCCTTCGCCGGTCCACCGGATGCGGCGGCGAACGGCGGCGCCGTCCCGGCCGACGAGGATGTGACGGTGCCGGCGGACGCCGCTGCGCCGGACGACGCGTCGCCGGACGCGGTACCGGACCTCGGGTCCGGAGACGGGGCGCCGGCGGAGGACACCCTGCCAGGGGCCGCCGGGATCCCCGAGGCGGCCCCGGCGTCGGCCGCTCCCGGCGGATGGACCCGCGAGCCGGCCGAGGACGAGGGCCACTGGTCGCGCGACGACACCGAGGCGATGCTCGCCCGGCGACGGGCCATCCTCGGCCGTCCCGTCGGCGCGGGGCAGCAGCAGACGGCGCTCCAGCGCCGGCTCGGCGACCGGCGGCTGTCGACGAGCCTCGGCACCGGCGGCACGTCCCCCGAGCTGAGTGCGCTGTCGGCGCACCTCGGGGACGACGTCCCGGCGTCCGCACCGGTCCAGACGGCCGCACCGGTCCGGACCGCCGCACCGGCGCAGACGCCCGCGGCGCTCGAGGTCCCGCTCGAGAGCCGGGTCCCGGCGGTGCCGGTCGAGCCGGTGAGCCGACGCAGTCTCTGGGGCAGGCAGCCCGGAGAGGGCCGGGGCGCGCCACCGCCTGACGAGCCGCCACTCCCCTCCGGCGGGCCTTTCGATGCGCCCTTCGGCCGGCCGGACGTCAGTCAGCCCCCGCCGCTGCCGACCGGGCCCACGCCGCCGCCCCTGCCCGCCGCCTCCCCGTCGCCCGATGCTGTCGCCGGGGCCGACCTGCTCGGGGCGGTGACGCTCCTGGACGGCGGCGCCCACCCCGGCGCCGGGGCGGACGCGCCGGCGGACGGCGTCCCGGCGGCCCTCATGCCGCCGCC
>DAIOGQ010000014.1:0-26471 GCA_036745175.1 Kineosporiaceae bacterium | reverse complement strand
CAGTGGGGCCAGCGAGGGGAGTACTCCCGCCGCGCCTTCCCGGTCATCACGGGCCTGCGACCAGGCCCCCGGGTGGCGGCCTGCCCGGGCGACCGGGCCGGGTGGAGGAGACCTCGGCGAGTGCATCTGTCGGTGCCCTGACCGAGGAGACCCTGCTTCCATGACCGTTGCCGCCACATCCGTGCTGACGGCAGTGACGTCGGCCGCCGAGACCACCGGTACGGCGACGGGCCCCGCGAACGTCGGCACGCCGATGCTGTGGGGGGTCACGATCGCCGCCGTCGTCGTCCTCGTGGGTGTCGACTTCCTTCTGACCCGCCGCCCGCACGAGGTGTCGACGAAGGAGGCCGCCGGCTGGTCGATCTTCTACGTCGCCCTGCCGCTCGGGTTCGCCGGCTGGGTGTGGGCGCACTGGGGGTCCGCCCGGGGAACCGAGTTCGTCACCGGCTACCTCGTCGAGAAGTCGCTGTCGGTCGACAACCTGTTCGTCTTCATGCTCCTGCTGACGGCCTTCGCCGTGCCCGCCGCCCTCCAGCAACGGGTGCTGCTGTTCGGCATCGTCGGCGCGCTCGTCCTGCGCGGCGTGTTCATCGCGGCGGGCGCGGCCGCGCTCGAGCGGTTCACCGCGACGTTCCTCGTCTTCGGGCTCATCCTGCTGGCGACCGCGGTCAAGGTGTACCTCGACGCCCGGACCGGCCACGACAAGGAGGTGGACGTCGGGCAGCTCCGCTCGGTGCGCGTCATCCGGCGCCTCTTCCCCGTGACCGACGACTACCGGGGCACGAAGATGGTCGTCCGGGAAGCCGGCGGTCGGGCGCTGACGCCGCTGATGCTCGTCGTCGTCGCCGTCCTCGCCACCGACGTGGTGTTCGCCGTCGACTCGGTCCCGGCCGTCTACGGCGTCACCGACGACCCGTACCTCGTGTTCGCGACGAACGCCTTCGCCCTGCTCGGCCTTCGGGCCCTGTACTTCCTGCTCAACAGCCTGCTCAGCCGGCTGGTCCACCTCGGCTTCGGCCTGGCGGTCATCCTCGGCTTCATCGGCGTCAAGCTCCTCCTGCACTGGGCGCACACCGTCTGGCCGTCGACCCCGGAGATCCCGACGCTGCTCAGCCTCGGTGTCATCCTCGGCGTCCTCGCGACGGTGACGGTGACGAGCCTGCTCGCGACCCGGGGCTCCCGGGACGACGACGCGCACGGTCGGGACGCCGAGGGTGTCGCCGTCGGGGACGGGTCACCGCGACAGGGGTGACGGCCCGTCACCCAGGCCGTACCGTGACGCCGAACGGATGGCGCTCGCCCACCGCGACCGGGAGCACCCGGTGCCACGAAGGAGTGACGCATGATCCACCGTAGTCCGCTGCCCGACGTCGAGATCCCGGTCACCCCGCTGACGGACTACGTCCTCGCCCGCGCCGCGGAGCTGGGCGACAAGCCCGCGCTCATCGACGGGGCGAGCGGTCGCACCCTGACGTACGCGGGGCTCGAGGCCGGCGTCCGGTCGCTCGCCGGCGGGCTCGTCGCACGGGGGTTCGCGCCCGGCGACGTCCTGGCCATCATGGCGCCGAACATCCCCGAGTACGCGGTCGTCTTCCATGGCGTCGCCCTCGCCGGCGGGGTGGTCACCACGATCAACCCGACGTACACCGCGCGGGAGGTCCACCACCAGCTGAACGACGCCGGCGCGCAGATCCTCGTGACCGTGGCACCGTTCCTCGAGGTCGCGCGGGCCGCCGCCGAGGGCACCGGCGTCACCGAGATCTTCGTCATCGGCGACGCGGACGGCGCGCCGCCGGTCACCGAGCTGTTCGGGGCGCCGCTGGCCCAGCAGGTGCCCGTGGACCTCGACAGCACCGTCGTGCTGCCGTACTCCTCGGGGACCACGGGGCTGTCGAAGGGCGTCATGCTCTCGCACCGCAACCTCGTCGCCAACGTCGCGCAGGTGCTCGCCCCGGCGCAGCTCCGCGAGGACGAGACGCTCGTCGCCGTGCTGCCGTTCTTCCACATCTACGGCATGCAGGTCCTCATGAACTGCGGGCTGCGGGCCGGCGCGACCATCGTCACGCTGCCTCGCTTCGACCTCCAGCAGTTCCTCGAGGTCCACCAGACGTACGCGGTGACGCGCTCGTTCGTCGCCCCGCCGATCGTCGTCGCGCTCGCCAAGCACCCGGTCGTCGACAACTACGACCTCTCGGCGCTGGAGCAGATCTTCTCGGGCGCCGCGCCGCTGTCGGCCGAGCTCGCGCTGGAGGCCGGCAAGCGGCTCGGCTGCGAGGTCGTGCAGGGCTACGGCATGACCGAGCTGTCGCCGGTCTCGCACCTCACCCCGCCGGGCTGGTTCAAGCCGGGCTCGGTCGGGGTCACCGCGCCGAACACCGAGATGCGGGTCGTCGACCCGGGCAGCGGGGAGGACCTCGGCCTCGACCAGGACGGCGAGATCTGGGTCCGGGGGCCGCAGGTGATGACGGGATACCTCAACAACCCGCAGGCCACCGCCATCACTCTCGACGAACAGGGCTGGCTGCACACCGGAGACATCGGGCACGTCGACCAGGACGGCCACGTCTATGTCGTCGACCGCCTCAAGGAGCTCATCAAGTACAAGGGCTTCCAGGTGCCGCCGGCCGAGCTCGAGGCGCTCCTGCTCACACACCCCGACGTCGCCGACGCCGCCGTCGTCGGAGTGCCGGACGAGGAGGTCGGGGAGATCCCGGCGGCCTACGTCGTCCTCAAACCCGGGGCGCAGGCCTCGGCCGAGGACGTCCAGGCGTTCGTCGCTGGCCAGGTCGCGCACTACAAGCAGATCCGCCGTCTCGAGTTCATCGACGCGGTCCCGAAGTCGGCGTCCGGCAAGATCCTGCGCCGGGTCCTCAAGGACAGGGCGGCCGGCTGAACGGCGTCGGTCTGCGCAGGTCGGCCCGCAACGATCGGTCCGCAACGATCGGTCCGCAAAGCCGCGCGGCGGGTCTCCCGAAAGGCAGACCCGCCGCGATGCTGTGCCGCCGGAGGCGCTTTCTCAGTGGGCGTCCTCGAACGCCTTGAGGACCTCGCCGGAGACGCGACCGCGGTCGCTCACCTCGTATCCCGCCTCGCGGGCCCACGCGCGGACCTCACCGAGGTCGGGGCGGGCCGACGCCACCGCTGCACCGTTCTTCCGGGGGGCCGCGGCACGTCGTGCCGTGGACCGGCCGCCGACCCGACGGGCATGCCCGACCCACTGGGCCAGAGCCTCACGCAGGTCCTGGGCGTTGGATTCCGACAGGTCGATCTCGTAGCTAACACCGTCGAGCGCGAAACTGACGGTCTCGTCGGCCTCCCCGCCGTCGATGTCGTCGACGAGTATGACCTGAACCTTCTGGGCCATCGATTCTCCTGTGCTTTCGATATGAATTCCCCCGCCCACGAGAAATACTCTCGCCAAGACCCTCATCTGTCAAAAGAAGACGCCCGGACGGGGCAATTCCTTCGGCGGCGCCGTCATCACCGGTGGCGGTGATACCCGGACCGCAGGCAATTCGCCCGGGCGAGGCCCGGCGCGGCCGCGACAACCAGACCGGTGCCTCGACACACATGTCATCCGAATTCGACGAGCGGATATCGGCGAAGACGGACTACGGGTGTCGTCCGGCCGAACAGGGAATCAGGCCCCGGACCCGCCGGTCCCGGCGGACCGGTCCGGCCCGCCCGGCCGGCCCGGCGCTGCTCCGGTCGGACCGGCGGACCCGCGCGCGGCGTCCTCGGCGGCCTCGATCCGGGCCTGCGCAAGCCGTTCCCGCCGGTCGGCCCCGAGCAGCGCCCTCATGCCGATCCAGAAGATGAACAGCACCCCGGCACTCGGGAGCACCGCGAGCAGGAAGTCCACCATGTTGTGAGGATACGTCCCCCCGGCCGGACCCGCGGCCGGTACCCGTCCGGCACACGGTGGAGCCGGGGCTGTCCAGGTGGCTTGTCTGCGTGGATACTGGCGGCCCTCGGCGCGGGTGGCGCCCTGTTACGGCAAGGTGTCGAATGACCCCCAGAGCATCAATCCGAACACGGAGCGCACGGATCGCCGTCGCTGCGTTACTTCTTTCCGCATTCCCGGTCGCTTTCGTGGCCGTCGGAGGGACAGCGGGGGCGGTCGTCATCGAGTGCTCCGGCGAGCCGCAGGACATCAACGGCGATGGTTTCGCGGACGTCGCCGTCGGCGAGCCGGACGGCGGGTCACCGGCCGGCGGGCGGGCTCACGTGCTCTACGGCACGACGAGCGGGCTCGCGACCTCGGCGACGGGCGACGCGCCCGACGACCAGGTCTTCGCCCAGGGCGTCGGCGGCATCTCCGGCGTCGACACCGCCGGTGACGGGTTCGGTGCGACGACCCTCGTCAAGGACCTCAACGGCGACGGGTGCGCGGACGTCGCGATCGGCGTCCCCGGCAACAGCCAGAACGCCGGCGCGGTCGTCGTCCTCTACGGGTCGGTCACCGGCCTGACGACGACGGGATCCGAGTTCATCACGCCGGACGAGGTACCCGGCGGACGAGGAGCGCGCAACGAGTCGTTCGGGTTCTCGCTCGCCGCGGGCGACTTCGACGCAGACGGCGTCAACGACCTCGCGGTCGGCATCCCCTTCGCCACCGTCGCGGAGGAAGGCCTCGACCGGGGGAGCATCGCGGTCCTGTACGGGGAGGCCGACGGCCTCGAGGGCCACATCGGCAGCATCGTCGTCCACCAGGACTCGCAGGGCTTCCCGGGAGCCTCCGAGGACGGCGACGCCTTCGGTTTCGCGCTCGCCGCGCAGGACGTCACCGGCGACGGGATCGACGACGTCGTCGTCGGCGTGCCCGGCGAGAACGACGGGGCGGGCATCGTCCAGGTCCTCGACGGGTCCGCGGTCCGGTTCAACGAGCGGGTCGTGGCGTCGACGTGGTCGCAGGACTCCGCCGGGGTGCCCGGGGCCGCCGAGAGCGGGGACAGCTTCGGCTTCGCGGTCGCGGCCGGCGACGTCGACGGCGACGGTGACGCCGACCTCGTCGCCGGGGTCCCGGGCGAGAACGACGGCCACGGGGCCGTTTCCGCGCTGTTCAGCGACGCAGCCGGGAAGATCACGGGCACCGGTGCACAGATCCTGAGCCAGGACACCGCGGGCGTCGACGGCGTGGCGGGCAGGAACGACTTCTTCGCGTACTCCGTCGCGGTCGCCCCGCTCGACGGCGACGGCTTCGCCGACCTCGTCGTCGGGATCCCGAACGACGCCTTCGGCGCGACCCGGGACGCGGGGACGATGGCTCTCGTGCGCGGGTCGGCCGCCGGCCTGTCGACCGCCGGGTACGGCGGTTCGCGGGTCAGCCAGGAGACGGCGGGCGTCGCCGGTTCCGCTGAGCCGGGCGACGCGTTCGGGCGCACGGTGGCGACCGCCGCCGTCCAGGGCTCGTCGGTGCACAACGTGCTCGTCGGGATCCCCGGCGAGGACGTGGGCCCGCTGGCGGACGCGGGGTTGTCGCTCATGCTCGCGGCAACGGCCGGCGGCCCGTCGGGGGCCGGGAGCCAGACCCTCGGCGCGGACACCGCCGGGGTCGCCGGCGCGGCGCGGGCCGCGGCCTTCTGGGGCGTCGGGCTGGACTGACCGACGGCGGCGCCGGGCCGGCGTGGTGAGCGGGTCTACTCGGGCTTGACGAGCGGGAAGAGGATCGTCTCGCGGATGCCGAGACCGGTGACCGCCATGAGCAGCCGGTCCAGGCCCATGCCCATCCCGCCGGCCGGCGGCATGCCGTACTCCATCGCGCGCAGGAAGTCCTCGTCCAGTGCCATCGCCTCGACGTCGCCCCTGGCCGCGAGCCGCGCCTGGTCGAGGAACCGCTCGCGTTGCACGACGGGGTCGACGAGCTCGGAGTACCCCGTCGCGAGCTCGAAGGAGCGCACGTAGAGGTCCCACTTCTCGGCCAGGCCGGGCGTCGTCCGGTGGGCGCGGGTCAGCGGCGCGGTCTCCTCGGGGAAGTCGCGGACGAACGTGGGCGCGAACAGGTCCGGGACGACGAGCTCCTCGAACAGCTCCTCGGCGAGCTTCCCCGGCCCGTAGTGACCGAGGACCGGGACGTCGTGCTTGGCGGCGAGCTCGACGAGGCGCTCCATCGGCGTCATCGGGTCGACGACGACGCCGAGCGCCTCGGACAAGGCGCCGTACAGGGTGATCTCGGGCCAGGTGCCGCCGAGGTCGTACTCGGTGCCGTCGGCCAGGGTCACCGTCGTCGAGCCGTGAACGGCGGTCGCCGCCTCCTGGACGAGGTCGCGGGTCAGCGCACCGATCGTGTCGTAGGAGCCGTACGCCTCGTAGGCCTCGATCATCGCGAACTCCGGCGAGTGCGTGGAGTCCGCACCCTCGTTGCGGAAGTTGCGGTTGATCTCGAAGACCCGCTCGATCCCGCCGACCATGCACCGCTTGAGATAGAGCTCGGGGGCGATCCGCAGGAACAGGTCGATGTCGAAGGCGTTCATGTGGGTCGTGAACGGTCGGGCCGCGGCGCCGCCGTGGAGGACCTGGAGCATCGGGGTCTCGACCTCGAGGAAGTCCCTGCGGTGGAAGGAGTCCCGCAGCGACCGGACGACGCCGGCGCGCATCCGGACCGTCTCGCGCGCGGCCGGGCGGACGATGAGGTCGACGTAGCGCTGCCTGACCCGGGCCTCCTCGCTCAGCTCCCTGTGGAGCACCGGCAGCGGGCGCAGCGCCTTGGCCGCGAGCTGCCACGCGTCGGCCATGACCGACAGCTCGCCGCGCTTTGAGGCGACGATGCGCCCGTGCACGAAGACGTGGTCGCCGAGGTCGACGTCCGCCTTCCACGCCGCGAGCGGCTCCTGGCCCACCTCGGCGAGCGAGAGCATCACCTGCAGGCGCGTGCCGTCGCCCTCCTGGAGGGTCGCGAAGCACAGCTTGCCGGTGTTGCGGACGAAGACCACGCGGCCGGTGACACCGACGACGTCGTCGGTCTGCTGCCCCGGCTCGAGCCCGGGATGGCCCTGCCGGACCTCGAGGAGCGTGTGGGTCCGCGGCACGACGACGGGGTATGCCTCGGCGCCCGCGTCGAGCAGCCGCTGGCGCTTCTCCCGGCGGACCCGGATCTGCTCGGGCAGGTCGGTGTCGTCGGTGGGTTCGCCGGTCGCCGGCTGCTCCTGCGTCACGACGGTCAAGGCTACCGGCGGGCGCGTAGGGCCCCGACAGGGTTTCGGCGCGCTACCGGGCCGCTGTCGCCGGCCGAGCCGCACCGGCCGACCGCGGCGGAGTGCTTCCGGGCGCCTTGCTCTGCCCTCACATCTGACGGCAGACCGGTCCTCGCCGGCTCGCACGGCACAGAACCGCGTCACTGTGCTGGATCGCGCGGCAACCCGCCGTCGGAAGTCGCACGATCACGGGCATCCGGGCTCGTCGAGTAGCCCGGGGTCGTCGGGCAGCCGGGGTCGTCGGGGCCGCGAACCGGTGCTCAGACGAGGAGGTCGGGGGTGAAGTGCCGGTCGGGCGAGCGGCCGATGTGGGTGACCTCGCGCTCACGCGGGGAGTCCGGACCGACGCTGACGCGCAGGGCGGTCGCCTCGGCCTCGCGCCGGGCCAGGATCCTGGCCACGACCTCGTTCCACGGCTCGTCGCCGCCGACGGCGTCGAGGTCGCGCAGCACGCGCAGGACCTCGTCGTGGCCGGCGAGCAGACCCTCGATGACCGTCTCCGGGCGCGCGGGATCGCCGCCGCCGACGTCGAGGCCGGCGGGCAGGGTCGCCCCGACCTCGAGCGCGGCCCGGGCGAGCCGGCCGAGGTCGCGGACGTCGCGCTCCACCCAGCCGATCCAGTCGACGGCCGCGGCGGTCCCCTCGGACCGGTGGGACGCGACGGCGAGCGCACCGATCGTGCGCAGCAGGTCCTCGGCCTCGAGGGCCACCGCGGAGCGCAGGAGCTGGCGCACGACGCCCAGCGGTGCGGGCCGCGGGCGCTCGGCCAGCACGACGTCGGCCGGACGCCGCTCGGCCACTGTGACGTCGGCCGGACGCCGCTCGGCCATCGTGATGTCGTTCTGCGCGTCCCGGGTGCCAGGACTGTCAGCGGCACTCTCGGCGGGACGACTCTCGGCGGGGCGGCTCTCGGCGGGACGCCCCTCGACATGGCGGCCCGGGCGCCGGCGACCCTGCTCGGGCGGGCGCCCGGCATCCTGGTGCACCGTCGTCGTCACCACCGGTGCGCCACCTCTCGAGGGTCGGCGCGGATCGCCGCGCGACGACTCCCGCTGCTCGGACCCGGTGCCGGAGGCGGAAGCCTGACCCGACGTGGCGGATCAGGAACTCCAAGTAATCATGCAACTACACACAGTTCCAGCATCGGCGCGCCGGGAATGTTCCCGGTGCAGCCGGATCGTGACCTTCGGCTCGCCGGCCGTCCGCCGGACCCCTACGGCGGACGGCCGGACACGCGTCAGCGGCGTCAGCCGAAGATGCTCACGCCGCCGGGGCCGACGAGCAGCCCGACGATGATGAGCACCGCGCCCCACAGGATCTGGCGCCGCAGGAGCGCCAGGACTCCTGCGATGACGAGTACGACGGCGATGATCCACAGCAGGGTGGTCACTGAGGGCCTCCTTCAGGGCCGGGTGGGGATACCCGGGTCGGTACGGACGGACGGTCGGGTCCGTCAGTACCCGGCCGAGTCGATCTCATGCGCACGTGATCGAACCGAGTGATCGTCGGTCACGGACCGACCGACGGCGTGGACAGCGCGAGCCAGACCTGGGCGGCGACCGTGCGGTCGTGGTCGGACGGGAGCACCACCTGGGTGAGGTCGTCCGGCCGCTCGGCGGGGGCCCTCCCGACATGCTCGACGAGGGCGACGGCGAGGTTGCGCAGCCGGATGTTGAAGTGCTGGCTCGCTCTCGACAGGGTCGAGAAGGCGGCCGCGGCGTCGTCGCCCGTGCTCGCCATCACGAGCCCCTTCGCCTGCTCGATGACCCGCCGGTAGGCGACCATCTGGAGCATCTGCTCGGCGCGCAGCTCCTCGCCCGCGCAGTACTCGACGACGGCGAGCGCGCCGCCGAGCAGGCTCTCGTACTCGTCGACAGTGGCGACGACCCCGGCGTCCGCGGGCCGGTCGAGGTACAGCGAGAAGACGAGCGGCTCCTCCCCGCCCCACTCCCCCGCCGCCACCACGACCCCTCGGACGCCGGCGAGCGCGTCGCACCCCACGAGGTCCGCCAGGGCGGCGTGCCGCTCGGGTCGAAACGGTTCGTCAGCCGAGTCCGGATCCGGCACGACGAGCCGGCGGTGGTCGCGCAACGCGTCCCACAGGGGCCCCTCGCCGCTCGTCCACTGCGCGCGGTCGAGGACCGTCGCCACCCCCACCGCGGCGACCGACCGCGGTGTCCCGTCCGCCAGGCTCAGACCCGCCCCCAGCGCACCGGTGGCGGTCGTCGCGTGGTCGAGGAGCCGCCGCAGCAGCTCGTCCCCGTACTCCCTGGCAGTGACCACGAATGCCTCCTCGGTTCCCGTGCGGATCGTGACGACCACTGGCAACTCGTTCCCAGAAACAGGGTTGAAGCACACCACTATTGGGGATGTTTGGGGCATTGAGCGTGATCACCGTACCTGCGTACAGACCAGCCACCCCCAGCCGAGGTGAACGCCGTGTCCCCCTCCCGCCGTCGCCGCCGGGCCAGCGCCGCCTGGGAAGGTCGTCCCACGATCCGGGTCGCGACGATTCCCGGCCGAGGCCTCTACGCGCGGCACCTGGGTCACCCCGAGGGCGTCGACGCCGTCCATCGGACGACCGTCGGCCCACCCGGCGCCGCCCGGCAGCGCGCGACGTTCGACCGGCGCTGGGTCACGCAGGGGCTGGCGGACGTCGACGTCGTCCACGTGCTCGGCCTGCCGCCCGGTCTCGGGGCCGACGACGTGGCGGCGACGGCGGACGCCGTCCGCGCGGCGGGCACGCCCCTGGTCGTCACGGCCTACCACCTCACGGATCCGGCCGGCGGTGACCCCGAGGCGCACGGTGCCCGGCTGGACGCCCTCGTCCCGCGCGCCGACGCCGTCGTCACCCTCACCGAGTCGGCGGCCGACGAGATCCGCACCCGCTGGGGCGTCGAGCCGCTCGTGCTGCCCCACCCGCACGCCGTCGACTTCGTCCGGATGCGCCAGCGCCGCCCGCAGCCGCCCGGCGACCGGCTCCTGGTGGGGACCCACCTCGCGGCCCTGCGGATGCCCGTCGACCCGGTCCTGTTCGTCGACGCCCTGACCCGCGCGGTCCGCGGCGTCGAGGAGGCCCGCCTCGTCGTCCATCTCCACGAGACCGTCCTCGACGCCGGCTCGAACTCCTACGCGCCCGGCGTCGTCCGCCGCGTCGGCGAGCTCGTCGCCGGCGTGGGCGGCGCGGTCCGGGTGCACCAGCCGTTCAGCGAGAGCCGGCTCTGGGACCACCTCTTCTCCCTCGACGTCTCCGTCGTCCCGGGGCTGCACGGCTCGCACTCGATCTGGCCCGAGGCGTGCGCCGACCTGGGCACCCAGCCGCTGCTGCCCGCCGCGACGCACGCCGCCGAGCAGCGGCCGTGCCTGACCTACGACGGCGACGTCCTGGCCGGCGGCCGCGACGTCCAGGCGCTCGCCGACTCGCTCGGCAAGGCGCTGTGGACGGCGCGCGAGCAGGGGAACGTGTGGCGGTCGGACCCGGAGCGGCGCTGGGCCGAGCGGGTCGGGATCGCCGAGTCGCTGCGCGGCGTCTACGAGCGGCTGCTCGGGCTCGACCACCGCTGACCCCGCGCGCGTGCATCCGAGGACGCCCGCGGCGCGGAAGTTGCTTGGTACGGTCGGCAGGAAGGTCGGCAGGAAAGTCGGCAGGAATCGTCAGCAGGCGTAGTTCTCCGGTGGCGCCCTGGCCACATCCTTGTGAGCATGTGACGAGCGCCGGGGCAGCCCCCGCGGCCCGACACCGACGCCAACCCGCATGCCGACGACGGCTGCGAGGACGGAGGACCGACGTGGACGGCGTCACGGTCACGCGGATCGGCACCCAGGTCGTCGTGCGGCTCTCGGGCGACGTCGACGACACCCGTCGACCCCGGCTCTCGGCCGCGATCGAGGAGGTCTCCCGGCTCGCGCTGCAGCGCGTCGTCGTCGACCTCGACGACGTGACGAGCATCGAGGCCGCGGGGATCGACTTCATCGTCGCGCTCCACGGCCGCTGGCGGGTCCGCCTGCTGAACACCCCGGCCGACGTCCGCGAGCGGCTTCCACGGCAGGGCCGTGAGCACCCGTCCGGTCCGATCGACCTCACCGGCGTCCAGGCGTCGCAGACGCGGTCCTGACGACCGGGTCGCAGACGTGGCCCTGATGAGCGCCGGCGGCCGCCCGACTCACCGGGCGGAGCCTGCGCCGGTCGGCGCGTCGCCGTCCTGTCCGATGGTGAGCAGCACGTTGTCGATGAGACGGGTCGTCCCGACCCGGGCGGCGACGGCGAGCAACGCTTCCCCGCGGTACCACTCCGGCACGTCGTCGAGCGTTGCCGGGTGGACCAGGACGAGGTAGTCGACCCGGCACAGCGGCTCGGTGACGAGGACGTCGCGCGCGGCCCTGCGAGCGCCGCTGGCCCCCTCGGGGGCATGCGCCCGGCCGGCGCGCAGCGCACGTGGCAGGGTGAGCGCCACCTCGCGGTCCAGCGCGCTGAGGTAGGCGTTGCGGCTGCTCATCGCCAGGCCGTCGGGCTCGCGGACGGTCGGCACCGCGACGACCTCGCAGGCGAAGTCCAGGTCACGCACCATGCGCCGGATGAGCAGCAGCTGCTGGGCGTCCTTCTGGCCGAAGTACGCCCGGTCGGGCCGGGTGAGGTGGAGCAGCTTGCCGACGACGGTGAGCACCCCGTCGAAGTGCCCGGGCCGGCTCTTGCCCTCCAGCACGTCCCCGAGCCGGCCTGCGCTGACCCGCACCGCGGGGTCGCCGTCCGGGTAGACGACGTCCGGCCCTGGCGCGAAGACGACGTCGACACCCTCGCCGGTGCACAGCTCCAGGTCGGCGTCGAAGGTCCGCGGGTACTTCGCAAGGTCCTCGTTCCGCCCGAACTGCAACGGGTTGAGGAAGATCGTCACGATGACGGCGTCCGCCTCCGCGCGCGCCCGCCGGACGAGCGAGGCGTGACCCTCGTGCAGCGCGCCCATCGTCATGACGACGGCGACCCTGCCGGCCAGGGCCGAGCGCGCGGCGGCGAGCTCGGCCCGGGTGCGGGCGACGACGGGCGCGGACGAGGTCGCGGTCACGCGCGGCACGGTATCGAACCCGCGCCCGGCTCAGGCGGCGTCGTTCAGCGTCCCGGTCACCGTCGCGCCGCCGGGCAGCCCGGGGACGCCCGGGTCGCCGGGGAACTGCTCGCCCGCGGCCGGGATCCGCAGGACCACGTGCTCGGCGCCCTCCACCCTCACGTCGGCCACCGTGGGGATCTCGAGAGTCGCCGTCGTCCGCCCGGGCTCGATCTGCGCGAACAGGAACAGCGGCAGCTCCGCGAGCGGTACCGGCGGGGACGGCGGGGCCTCGAGCCCCTGGTCGGTGAGCCAGCTCGCCGGCACGTCGTCCGACATGATCGGCGTCACCCCCGCCGGTGCCGGCGTGAGCCGGAACGGCACGCCGACGAACCGGTTGCTGGGCGCGGCGAGCGTGAGGGTCCAGGTCAGCGGCGCGCCCTCGGCGGCCTGCGCCGCCGGCGTCACCGTCAGCGCGGGCGCCGGGTCGTCGTCGAGGATCCGCAGCCCACCGATCCAGGTGCCGCCGACCGCAGACCGGACGCCCCGGACGAACAGGTCGAGGCCGCGGACGTCCTCGTCGTCGACCGTGTTGCCGGCGACCCCGGCCCGGATGTCGAGCCGGCGTGTCCCAGCCGGGATCGTCACGACTTTCGGCAGTCCCGCCGGCAGCGGGGCACCGGTGAAGTCGGCGGCGCCGATCCAGACCTTCGCGGCCCGGTCCAGCCGGCCCGTGACCGTGACCGGCAGCCGGACCTCCCGGGTACCGGCGTCGCCCTCCTGGACGGTGAGCGTGCCGACGTCCACCCGGACGAACGGCACCGTCCGGTCGCGGGCCAGGCCCGGGTCGCGGCCCCAGCCGTCGAGCAGCCAGAGCCGGCCCTTCGCCGAGCGCGGCAGGAGCTCCAGCGCCCGCACGTGCGCGAGGTCGAGTCCGGCCGCGGCCAGCGCCGCGGCGTCGAGCCGCAGCCGGACCTCCTGCGCCCAGTACTTGCCGGGCATCCCGTCGGTGCCGGCCACCGCGCCAGGCAGCCCGGTCACCGCTGCCTCGCCGACGACCGCCCGGCCGCCGGTGCGGTCGGTGAGCCGGACGGCGAACCGGGTCGCCGGGGCGTTCGTCGGGACGATGACCCGCAGTGCGAGGTCGTCGGCGTCGCGCAGCGAGACCGACCGGCGCAGGTCGACCCGGGCGCTGCCGCCCGCCGACGTCCACGAGACGTCGAACGCCCGCCGCGACGGCGCCCCCTGGACCCCGAAGAAGTCGAGCGGGAAGTGCGGCGTCGCACCGAAGAGCGTGTCGTCCACCAGGCACCCGTCGGTGGCGCCGTCGTCCGGCTCGACGTCGCACGAGCGCGCCCGGACCGCACCGGACGCGACGATCCGACGCTCGGACCCCGGCACGACGAGCCCGGTCCGTCGCGCGCCGAGCGCATGGGTCCGGACGACGGCCGGGCCGGCCGAGGCGGCGCGGACCGCGGACCCGTCGAGCAGCGGCTCGACGCTCGTGTCGCGGCCGACGAGCGCCCGCGCGGCCGCCGCCACGTAGGTGGCGCCGACGGCCCGCTGCTGCGCCGGCGTGAGCCGGTTCGGCGCCGACGTGCCGCAGGTCGGGTCGTCGGCCGCGAACCAGTCGTCGACCGACGGGGCGACCGACTCCCCGGGCGTCCACTCGACGTTGAAGAAGTTGTGGTTCGCGCCGAGGACGAGAACGGCGCTGCGCAGCGACCGGTCGTTGCTCACCAGGTCACGGGCGTCGTCGAGGAAGGACTGGCCCTGCAGGTCGAAGACATCGCCGTCGCAGTAGGGCAGCACGACGGCGGTCGGGACGCCCGGCGCCGGGTTGCGGCCGAACGCGGTGGGCGCGAGGAGCAGCTGACCCTTGACCGTCCAGCCGGCCTTCGGGTCGACGGCGCTGTCGAGCGCGGCCCGGTTGACGCCCTCGCCGCCCCGCGAGTGACCGACGAGGAGGACCCGGTCGAGGTCGGGCTTCGGGCCGGACCGGACGGCCGCCGGCGCGGCCGCCCAGCGGGCCGACGAGGACACCCAGCGCGCCCACTGCGCGAGGTGGGCGCGGACGAGCTCCGACCGCACCTGCGCGCCGCCGTCCGCGGACGCGAAGTCCTGTGCGTTGATCCCGTTCGCGCTCACCGAGACGGTGAGCCAGCCCTGGGACGCGAGGAGCCGCTGGCTCTGCAGGTACCCGCGGTAGCTCGGCACCGGCTTCCAGCCGGTCGGGCACGGCCAGAACTCCTCCGGGAAGGTGTCCGGGTCGCCGGCGACGAAGTAGCACGGCTCGTGCCGGCCGTGGAGGAACAGCGCGAGCGGACGGCGACCGGGAGCACCGACCGGGGAGACGACGACGGCCTGCATCTCGATCTTCGCCGGGAGGTCTGTCACCGGAAGGTCCGCGAGCGTGTACTCGCCGGTGCGGGTCCGGTACGGGCCGGGCCGGCCGGGGTCGGCGGCCGCCGGGACGGCCGGCGGCCTCGCCGCCTGCGCGGCGCTCCGGGCGCCCGGGGACGCCTCGCCGCTCGCCGCGCGGCTCGGCTGCGGGGCGGCCCTAGCCGCCGTCCGGGCGGCGGCCGCGAGCGACGTCGGGCCGGCGTCGAGCCGGCGGCCGGCAGCGACGACCTGGAGCGAGGCGAGGTCGCGCACCGCGTCGGGCCCGACGGCCACGCTCACCGTGCGCCGGTCGGGGCGCAGGGTCGCCACGCCGAGCACCGCGCCGTCCGCGTGCACCTCGAGCCAGGCCCCGCCGAGCGGGACGGGCGTCGGCGCCGTCCAGAGCAGGCGCGCGCCCCCGTCCGCGAACGACCAGCCGACCGGTAGCGCGCCGGGCACGACCGGCGCCGCGGCGCGGGCCGTCGTCGGCCCGGCCGGGCTCGATGGAGATGCGCCGGCGGCCGACGCCGCAGCGGGAGCGGCGGCACCGAGCGCGAGGGCCGCGCAGGTCAGGGCGGCCACGGCGAGGCGCGAGCGGGCGGACGTCGGCGGCGTTCCGGAACGGCGCATTCTCAGTTCTCCCCGGGAGATCGGACCCGCCCGGGAGAGGACACCGAGCACGTTGTGATCCCCCCGGACCGACCAGCGCGATCACTCTAGGCCGGGACGGGCGCGACGTTCGACGATCCGCCGGATCGGGGCGACATCGCCGCGGCCCGCTGTCCGCCCCGGGTGGACGGCACGCGACGCGCGCGCAGACCGTCACGGGGCGTCGCCGCGCGGCTCGGCGAGCGCGCTGAGCAACGCCTCCGCGGCCGCGGCCCGCAGCCGGCCCGACGCCAGAGCGCGGTCCGCGGTCGTGCGGGCGAGCGACCGGTACGTCGCGAGGACGTCGGCCGCGCCGGCCGCGGTGAGCGCCTCGACATGGACGGCGACGGTGCCGGCGTCGCCGCGGGCGACGGGTCCGGTGAGCGCGTCGTCCCCGCGGCGCAGCGCGTTGTCCAGGGACGCCGACAGCAGCGGCCCGAGCAGCCGGCCGGGTTCGTCGACCCCGGCCAGTCGCAGGAGCTCCAGGCTCTGCGCGACGAGGGTGACGAGGTGGTTCGCGCCGTGCGCGAGCGCGGCGTGGTAGAGCGGGCGCAGGTCCTCGTCGACGACGACCGGCTCGGCGCCCATCTCGACGACGAGCGCCTGCGCGATGGGCAGCACGGGGCCGGGCGCCGTCACCCCGAAGCAGCAGTCGGTCAGGCGCACGAGGTCCAGGCTCGTACCGGTGAACGTCATCGCCGGGTGCAGCGCGAGCGGGATGGCGCCCGACGCCACGGCCGGGCCGAGGACCCGCCAGCCGAAGCGCCCGCTGGTGTGGACGACGAGCTGGCCCGGCTGCCAGCCACCCGTCGTCGCAAGGCCCGCGACGAGGTCGGTCAGAGCGTCGTCCGGCACGGTGAGCAGCACGAGCTCGGCGCGCTCGACGACGTCCGGCACCTCGAGCACCGGGACCCCCGGCAGCAGGGCGTCCGCCCGGTCCCGGCTCGCGGCCGACACCGCGCTCACGCCGACGACCGCATGCCCGGCGGCGCGCAACGCGCTCCCGAGGACGGCTCCGACCCGGCCTGCGCCGACGACGCCGACCCCGAGCCGGCCCGGCCGGTCGGCCGCATGCGGACCCGGCGCGCTCTGCGGCACCTCGCGCTCCCCCACGCGATGCGAGGTTAGTCTGCGGAGGTGGGACGGCACGACCGCATCGCCGAGCTGACGGCGCTCGAGACCCCCGACGGCGGGGGTCCGCTCGAGGTCGCCGACCTCGGCACGGGCTACGGACGGACCGTCCGCGCGATCCTGCGGGCCGCCGAGGCGGCGGCCGTGCCGCTGCGGGTCCATGCGGTGGACGTCTCGAGCTCCCTCGACGACGACCTGCTCCACGACCAACGGGTCCGCTCGGTGATCGCCGACCTCGACGATCCGCTGCCGTTCGCGGACGCGAGCCTGCACCGGATCGTGTCGATCAACGTCGCCGAGCATCTCGCCGACCCGCGCGCCCACGTCGTCGAGTGCCACCGCGTGCTGCGTCCCGGTGGCCTGCTCGTGCTCGCTCACAGCGACTGGGACACGGTGCTCTTCACGAGCGACGACGACGCGCTGACCCGTCGGCTCGTCGACCGGTTCGTCGTGACGGTTCCCACGTGGGCCGACCGGGCCGACGGCTTCATGGGCCGAAAGCTCCTCACCCTGGCCGCCGCCGCCCCGTTCGAGGTCGCGGACGTCGTCACGTGGGCCGACTGCCACCGCCGCTTCGACGAGGACTCCGTCGCCTGGAAGGTCACCCGCGGCGTTCTTGCGGCCGCGGCCGGCGACGCGGACCTCGCGGCGCAGGCGGAGCAGTGGGTCCGGTCGCTGCGCCGGCTCTCCGACGAGAACCGCTTCCTCTTCACGGTGACCGACGTCGTCGCCGTGCTCCGGCGTCCGCCCGCCGGCTGAGCACCCGCGCCGCGACCCGCCGCGCGCAGCCCGCGGCTACACCTGCGCCAGCGCCTCCACCGGGCGTACCCGCGCGGCGCGGCGGCCCGGCAGCACCGAGGAGAGCACCGCGGACAGGACCGTGGCCCCGACGACGAGGACCAGGTCACCCCAGGGCACGACAGGGCCGGAGACCGGGGCGACGTCGGTGGCGAGCGTCGCCGCGCCGGCCCAGCCGAGCAGGCCGCCGACGGCGACGCCGAGGAGGCACCCGACGACGGCGAGCAGCGCCGCCTCGACCGCCAGGCCGCGCCGCAGCTGGCGGCGGGTCATCCCGACCGCCCGCTGGACCGCAGACTCCCGGGACCGTTCGTGGACCGACAGCGCCAGGGTGTTCCCGACGCCGACGAGCGAGATGAGCACCGAGACGCCGAGGAGCCCGGTCGCCACCCGGAGCAGGACGTCGACGATCTGCTGGACGCTCGCCCGGTCCTGCATGCCGCCACCGACGACGGACGCGCCGCGCGGCAGGACGGACTGCACGGCGGAGAGGTGGTCGCCCGCGTCCTCGTCGTCCTGCGCGCGCAGCCAGACAGTACGCACGGCCTGCTCCGCGCCGAGCCGGTCGAGTGCCGCCGCGGAGGTGAGGGGGGTGTCCAGGCCGGCCGCGGTGCGCACGACGAGGGTGGCGCTCCTCGATCCCGCGGTGACCTTCACCCGGCTGTCCGCGCCACCGTAGGTGTCGACGGCGAACTGCGGCACGAGCAGCACCCCGTCGTCGAGCGGGAGCGCGGTCCGGTAGACGCGACGCAGCGCCTCGGTGTCCGGCGCGCCGGCCAGCGCGACGGTGAATGCCTCGCCGGGCTCGCCCGCCCGTGGCCCGGCCGGGGGCCGGATCTCGACGTCGACCGAGCGCAGCCCGACGACCGCGGCGGTCCCGGGGAGCTCCGCGAGCCGGCGCAGCGTCCGGGCGTCGAACGCGACGGCGGCCCCGTCGGTCGACGCGGCCACGCCGTCCGAGGCGCCGGCACCGGTGCCCGCGCCGACGACGACGTCGACCGGGCGGCTCGCGGCGATCTCGTCGGCGACCGCCGCGCTCACCGTCGCGGCCCCGACCGAGAGCACGCTGATGAGGCACACCCCGACGAACAGGGCCGTGCTCGTCGCGGCCGAGCGACCCGGGTTCCGCGCCGTGTTGGCCACCGCGATCCGGGCGATCGGTCCCGCGGTGACGACCGGCAGGCCGAGCAACCGGGTCAGAGCCGGGAGGAGCACCGGCGAGACGAGGACGACGGCGAGGACGCTCACGGACCCGCCGAGCACCCCGACGAGGGCGCCCGGACCGCCGCCGAGCCGGACGGCGAGCAGCACGACGCCCGTGCCGGTCAGCGCCGCGAGGGCCGCGAGCGCGACCCGCAGCCGGCTCACCCGGCGCGCCGCGGCGACGGTCTCGGGGCGCAACGCGGCCAGCGGCGCGACCCGGGTCGCCCGCCGGGCGGGCGCCGTCGCCGCGAGCACCGTCAGGAGGACGCCGACGACGACGGGTGCGCCGACGGTGACGGCGCCCACGACGGCCTGCGCGCCGTTCGTCACCGGGGAGAACCGCGGCAGCAGGGCGGCCCCGACGACGAGCGCGTTGCCGGCGAGCGCGCCCACGACCGACGCGAGGAGGCCGACGACGAGCGCCTCGCCGCGCGCGGAGCGCAGGAGCTGACGGCGGGTCGCGCCGACGCAGCGCAGCAGCGCCAGCTCGCGGGTCCGCTGCGCGAACATGATGGCGAAGGTGTTCGCGACGACGAGCGTGGCGACGACGAGCGCGATCGCCGTGAAGCCGAGGAGCAGCCGGCCGAGGACGTCGGCGTCCCGCGTGACCGACTCCGCCGCCGCGTACGCGGCCCCGGCCCCGGTCCTCACCGCGTGCTGCGGCAGTGCGGCGGCCGCCGCGGCCAGCACCCTGCCCGGGTCGGCGCCGCGGTCGGCGAGGACGCCGACCTCGAGGACCTCGTCACCAGGGGCGTCCCCCGTCGCCTCCTGCCACGCGGCGACCGCGCCGCCCCGGGCCAGGACGGTCCGGCCGGCGACCGACGGGCCGGTCGTGCGCAGCGTCCCGGAGACGGCGACGCTCCCGGGCGACGACCGGGGCGGTGCGCCGCCGACCGGCAGCAGGTCGAGCGGGAGCCGGTCGCCGAGGGCGATTCCCAGCTTCCCGGCGGTCGCGGCGTCGAGGAGCACCTCGCCGTCCGTGGCCGGCAGCCGCCCCGACACGACGCGGAACCAGGCCAGCCGCGGGTCGTCCGGGAGGGAGTCGACCCGACTCCACGCGCGGCCGTCCGGCCAGCCGACGGACACGTACGCCGACCGCACGGGTGAGACGACGGCGACACCCGGGACCGCCCGGAGGGCGGCGACGTCGGCGGGCCGGATCGGCCGCACGGCACCGTCGGCGTCCACACCGGGGCTCACGACGACGTCGGCGAGGCGGGCGCGGGGGGCCGCGGCGTCCTCGACGAATCGGGTGAGCGAGGCGGTCGCGGCGAGCACGACCGCAACGAAGGCGACCGCGATGGTCACGGCGAGCGCCACCGACGCGGCGGACCGCCGTTGGTGGCGCAACCGTGAGCGCAGGACGGTCCGCATCAGCCGGCCTGCCGGGTGTCGGCGCCGGCGACGGCGGCCGTGACGGCCTCGACGGTCGGTGCGTCGAGCACCCCCTGGAGGTGGCCGTCGGCGAGGAGCAGCACGCGGTCCGCGTAAGAGGCCGCCACCGGGTCGTGGGTCACCATGACGACGGTCTGCCCGAGCTCGCGCACGCTCGACCGCAGCAGCGTCAGGACCTCGGCCCCGGATCGGGAGTCGAGGTTGCCGGTCGGCTCGTCGGCCACGAGGAGCGCCGGCCGGGTCAGCAAGGCACGGGCCACGGCGACCCGCTGCTGCTGCCCGCCGGACAGCTCGGCGGGGCGGTGGTGGAGCCGGTCCTCGAGACCGAGGGTCCGCACGACGTACCCGGTCCACCGGGCGTCCGGGCGGCGGCCGGCGAGCTCGAGCGGCAGGAGGATGTTCTGCCCCGCCGTGAGCGTGGGCAGGAGGTTGAACGACTGGAAGACGAAGCCGACCCGCTCGCGGCGCAGCACGGTGAGGTCGTTGTCGGACAGCCCGCCGATCTCGGTGTCACCGAGCCAGACCTGGCCGTGGGTCGGGGAGTCCAGGCCCGCGACGCAGTGCAGGAGCGTCGACTTGCCCGACCCCGACGGGCCCATGATCGCGGTGAAGCGGTGCTCCTCGAGGCCGACGTCGACGCCGTCGAGCGCCCGGACCGCCGTCGGCCCGTCACCGAAGACCTTGACGAGCCCGACGGTGCGGGCGGCGAGCCGGCCGGCGGCGGGCGCCGGCGACGGTGCGAGCGGCTGGACCGGCGCGGTGGACGGGACGGACGCCGGCGGGCTCGGTGGCTGACCGGGCAGCCCGGCACCGGGCCACGACCACGTGTTCCGCTGCTGTGTCATGGCCTCGACGCTAGGGACCGCACCCGGCGGTCCTCGTCGGCCGGGCGAGGTGTTCGCGGCGCGGGTCCGTATGCCTGCGGGCCGACCCGGGGTCTGTCTTCAGCCGCCGGGACGGACGACCCCGGCGTCGTAGGCAAGGATCACGGCCTGCACCCGGTCACGCGCGTCGAGCTTGGCGAGGATCCGGCCGACGTGGGTCTTGACCGTTCCCTCGGCGACGAACAGCCTGGTCGCGATCTCCGCGTTCGACCAGCCCTTCGCCATCGCGAGGAGCACCTCGCGCTCCCGGTCGGTCAACGTCTGAACCGCTTGCAGCGCAACGGGATCCGTGGCGAGCGGCGCCAGATGCTCGAGCAGCCGGCGAGTCGTCGACGGGGCGATCACCGCGTCCCCGGCGTGCACGGTGCGCAGCGCCGAGAGCAGGTCCTCGGGCGGCGCGTCCTTGAGCAGGAACCCGCTCGCGCCGGCGCGGATCGCCGCGA
This sequence comes from Kineosporiaceae bacterium, assembly GCA_036745175.1. Classification (GTDB taxonomy): domain Bacteria; phylum Actinomycetota; class Actinomycetes; order Actinomycetales; family Kineosporiaceae; genus R-H-3. The sequence continues at coordinate 5,355 of DAIOGQ010000014.1, read as the reverse complement.
ACGCGTGCTCGTCGAGGTCGAACGTGGTGAGCACGACCACCTTCGGCGCGTCGGGCAGCGCGACGATCCGCCGCGTCGCCTCGATGCCGTCGAGGACGGGCATCCGGACGTCCATGACGACGAGGTCGGGCCTCAGCCGCTCGGCCGCCCGCACCCCGCCGAGCCCGTCGGCGCCCTCGCCGACGACCTCGAGGTCGGCCTGGCTGTCGATGACCATCCGCAGTCCCGCCCGGACGAGTGCCTGGTCGTCCACGAGGACGACCCGGATGGCCTGGCCCGGCCGACCCGCCGGGCCCGGCTGCTCGGTCCCGACGCTCACGGCCGGACCCCGACCCCGGGTGCGCCCGGCCCGCCGGCCGCGGCGTCGACGAACGGCAGGACCGCGCGCACGCCCCAGCCGCCGCCCGGCAGCGGCCCGGCCTGGACGGCGCCGCCGTGCAGGCCCGCTCGTTCACGCATCCCGAGCAGACCGTGGCCGCCACCGTCCGACGTCGTCGGCGCTCCGGCACCGCGGCCGTCGTCCACGACGTCGACGGTGAGCGCCGAGGGGGACCACCACAGGCAGACCCGCGCGGTCACCCCGGGTCCGGCGTGCTTGAGCACGTTGGTCAGCCCTTCCTGGACGATGCGGTAGGCCGCCAGGCCGAGGCCCGGCGGCAGCGGGGTCGACGGTCCCTGCGACTCCAGTGTGACGGCGAGCCCGCCGGCCCGGACCCGGTCGACGAGGTCCCCCAGGTCCTCCAGCCCGGGCTGCGGCGCCGTCATGGCGTCCGGTGCCGGCGCGTCGTCCCGCAGGACGCCGAGCAGCCGGCGCATCTCGCCGAGCGCCCGTCGTCCGGTGTCCGCGATCGTCTCGAGCGCCTCGAGCGCCGCCTCGGGGCGGGCGGCCGAGGCGTACCGGCCGCCGTCGGCCTGGGTGATGACGACGGACAGCGAATGGGCGACCACGTCGTGGAGCTCGCGGGCGATCCGGGCGCGTTCGGACTGGGTCGCGAGCCGGACCTGCTGGTCCCGCTCGACCTCGACGAGCCGGGCCCGCTCGCGCAGCGCCGACGTGCGGGCGAGCTGGGAGCGCCGCAGCAGGCCGAAACCCCACGCGACGAGCACGGTGAGCGCGACGAACCCCGTGAAGAAGGCGAAGGAGAGGGCCATCCGTGGCAGCGACGTGGTGGAGAGCAGACCTGTCCCCCAGCGCAGCACGGCGGCCACCGAGCCCACGAGCCCGACGGCGAGGCCGACCACCCGGGCCGAGGGGCCGCGGCCGTACGCCGTCAGCGAGTAGACCGCGACGAGCACCGCGACGTCGGCGAGCAGTGGGTACGTCGCCGGGCCGAGGACGTGGAGGGCGGCGGCGCCGAAGACCGACCAGGCAGCCACCTCGGGACGGACCCGGCGCCACGCCAGAGGGGTGCAGAGGGCGACCACGAGCAGGAACGTCCATGGGGTGATCCCGCCGACCGCAGCGGTGACGAGCAGCGCGAGACCCGCGAGACCCGCGGCGACGACTCCGTCGAGCATCGGCGGCAGGAGCACGGGACCAGCGCCGGCGGGCGGGCCCGAGCGCTCCGGCGGGGCCGGCGGCGGGCCGGCCGGCGCGGGGCGCATGGTGTCCATCCCTGCCAGGGTAGGCAGCATGAGCGCCGCTGACGTTCCCCCGCGGACGGATGTCGCCGGCCGCGACGTACCCCGTCGGGCGTACGTCCCGTGGTCCGACGCCTGGGCGACGGCGCTCTACGGACCTGCGGGCTTCTACCGCCGCCCCGAGGGGCCGGCCGGGCACTTCCGGACGGCGTCGCACGCGGCGCCGGACCTGCTCGCCGCAGCCCTCGCCCGGCTCGCGCGACGCGCCGGCTGCGACCGGGTCGTCGACGTCGGGGCGGGTCGCGGCGAGCTGCTCGCGGCGCTCGCCCGGATCGAGGGCCGCAGCGGCTGCGACCCGCCGGTGCTGCACGGCTGCGACGTCGTCGGCCGGCCCGCGGGGCTGCCCGGCCGGATCGGCTGGTCGACCGGGCTCGACGCGCTGCCGGACGCCGTTCTCGACGGCGCGCTCGTCGTCGGCTGGGAGCTGCTCGACGTGGTCCCGGGCCCGGTCGTCGAGGTCGACGGGGCGGGCGTGCCCCGGCTGGTCCTCGTGGACCCGACGACCGGGGACGAGGCGCTCGGGACCCCGGTCGGGGGCCCGGACGCCGCGTGGCTGGACGGGTGGTGGCCGCTCGCGGGCTCCCCGCCGGGCACCCGGGCCGAGGTCGGCCGGGCCCGCGACCGGCTGTGGGCCGGGCTCGCCGGCCGGTGCCGGGCGACGCCGCGCGGCGCCGTCCTGCTCGCCGTCGACTACGCGCACACCCGGGACGCCCGGCCGGCCGGTGGCTCGCTCGCGGGGTATCGCGCGGGCCGGCTCGTGCGACCCGTGCCCGACGGCTCCTGCGACGTGACGGCGCACGTCGCGCTCGACGCCGTCGCCGCCGCGGCGCAGCGGGCGGGCGCCTCGCCGGGGCCGCTCGTGGACCAGCGGACGGCGCTGCGCGCGCTCGGGGTCGCAGGTCCGCTGCCGGGCCCCGCGTCCCGGGGGGCGGCCGACGTCCTGCGGGCGCTCGCCGAGCGGTCCGCGGCCGCGGAGCTGCTCGACCCGGCCGGACTCGGCGGGTTCAGCTGGTCGCTGCAGGCGGTCGGGCGTCCGGTGCCGGCCCTGCTGCCGGCGGGTCCGTCCCCGGGGGGTCCGTCCCGGGCGGATCCGCTGCGGTAGAAGGGCTCCCGGCCGCCGGGCTGATCGACCCGGCGACGTCCATCCAGCGCTCCGGCCCGGCGGCGAGCCGCGCGACTCGCGAGCGGCCGGCCTGCTCGGCCAGCAGGACGGCGGCGGCGGTTGACGACAGGTGCGCCACGACGGGCGACACCGGTCCCGGCGTCGAGTGGACCGCGAACGTCGCGAGCCCGAGCCGACGCTGCACGGGTCCCTGCCGGACGCCGAGGCTCTGGGTGCGGGCGTGCGGCACGACGTCGACCTGCCGGGTGAGCCGGCCGCGCCGGACGAGGAGCACCTGTTCGGTGGCGCGGTAGCCGGTGCGCCGCCACGCGAGCGGGTCGAGCCAGCGGGCCGAGCGCGGGCTCGTGACGAAGCCCGACGCGGTGCCGGAGCCGGACAGCGCTGCCTCGACGACCGCGACGGGGTGCTCCGGGGGCACGACGCCGAGGTCGGGGACGACCATCGCGAGCACAGTGAGAGCCTCGCGGCGGTCGGCCACCGGCAGCAGCGTCGTCTCGGACTCCCCGCTCTGCTCGCCGGAGCCGCCGCCGTACCCGGCGACGTTGACCCGCACGTTCCACCAGTCGACACCGCGCCACAGCAGCGGCTGGCTCAGCCGGACCGCCTGCACCCGCCCCGGCGGAACGGTCTGGGTGCGCTGCTCGAGGAGCCCGTGCCGCAGCCGGACGCCGTCCGGGGACGTCGCGACCCGGAAGCCGAACCCGTTGCTGAACCGGCCCCACAGCACACCGCCGACCCCGAGCAGGAGCGGGATGCCACCGGCCGCGAAGGGCCCGAGGTCGCCGTTCCCGACGAGCACCGACACGACACCGAAGGCGACGAACGCGAGCGCGGCGACGACCGCGGTGGCGAAGGCGCCCGACAGCAGCAGCGAGCCGAAGAGCCGCTGGAGCGGGAGCTCGAAGACGTGGTGCTCCGGGGCCTGCGGGGCCTCGTCCGTCTCGTAGACGACCCCCGCGGCCCGTGCGAGGAGGTGGCCGCGCAGGCTCTGCGCCTGCTCGTGGGTGAGGTAGGCGAGCTCGATCTTGGAGTCGCCGGCGCCGGCGACCTCGAGGTTGAGCCGGGCGAGGCCGAAGATGCGCGCGACGAGGGGCTGGACGACGTCGACGGCCTGGAGCCGGTCGAGCCGGGCCGCCCGCTGCCGCCGGAACAGGACGCCCTGGTGCAGCTCGAGCGCCTCGGCCGTGAGCCGGTAGCGCGTCATCCGCCACGACAGGACGGCGAAACCGACCGCGGCGAGCACGACGACGGCGATCACCGCGCTGCCGCCGGCCAGCAGGCCGGTGCCGATCCGGCCGACGTCGAACCCGCCGTCGCCGCCGCCCTCGTCGCCGAAGCCGCCGCGGAAGGCCTGCTGACCGTAGTCCTGGGCGAGGAAGACGAGCACGAAGACGAGCACCTGCCACGACTTCACGGCCGGCGTCAGAGGATGGACGCGGTGCCACTGGCCGTCGGCGGCCGCCGGGGCGCGCCGCCGCGCGGGTGCGTCGTCCGGGGCGGTCACAGCCCGGCCAGCTGGGCCTGCCCGCGCGACGCGAGCCGGTCCCGCAGCCGGGCGGCCTCGTCCGGGCTCAGGCCGGGGATCGCCGCGTCGCTCGCGGCGGAGGCGGTGTGGAGCTGGACGCGTGCGATGCCGAAGGCACGGTCGATCGGACCGGCCTGGACGTCGACGAACTGCATCCGGCCGTAGGGGACGACCACGACGCGGCGGAAGAGGATGCCGCTGCGCACGAGCAGGTCGTCCTCACGCTCGGCGTACCCCCACGCCCGGGCCTGCCGGCCGGCGAGCCAGTAGACCCAGACGGTGAGGCCCGCGAAGACCACGACGGGCGGCCACAGCGGCGGCCACGGCACGACGACCGCCGCGACGGCACATCCGGTGGCGAGGACGAGCAGCGGCAGGCAGCCGCTCACCCGGCGGGCCGACGCCAGTCGCGGCGAGACGCTCGACCAGACGACGCCGTCCGGGTCGAACGGCTCGGATGCCCGGCTGCTGCCCATCCACCCACCCTCTCATGCAGCGCGACCCGGACGACGGGTGGCAGACTCCGGGTCGTGGACACGGTCGCCGAGCGTCGCGAGCTCACGGTGGGGGTCGGGGCCGGTGGCCTCGCGACCGCCGACATGGTGCTCAACATCGGCCCGCAGCACCCGGCGACGCACGGCGTCCTGAGGCTGCGGATCCGGGTGGACGGTGAGCAGATCGTCTCCGCGGAGCCGATCGTGGGCTACATGCACCGCGGCGCCGAGAAGCTGTTCGAGGTCCGCGACTACCGGCAGATCGTCGTCCTGGCGAACCGGCACGACTGGCTCTCGGCGTTCGCCAACGAGCTCGGCGTGGTCCTCGCGGCCGAGCAGATGCTCGGCATGGAGGTGCCCGGACGCGCCGTGTGGGCGCGCACGCTGCTCGCCGAGCTGAACCGGGTGCTCAACCACCTCATGTTCCTCGGCTCGTACCCGCTCGAGCTCGGCGCGATCACGCCGGTCTTCTACGCCTTCCGTGAGCGCGAGGAGCTGCAGGCCGTCATGGAGGAGATCTCCGGCGGCCGGATGCACTACATGTTCAACCGGGTCGGCGGCCTCAAGGAGGA
>DAIOGQ010000013.1:13462-27777 GCA_036745175.1 Kineosporiaceae bacterium | reverse complement strand
GCGACCTCCGCCGTGACAGGGCGGCGCGCTAACCAACTGCGCTACGGGGCCTTGGATGGCCCAAGACCGTGCCCCCAACGGGATTCGAACCCGTGCTGCCGCCTTGAAAGGGCGGAGTCCTAGGCCGCTAGACGATGGGGGCGTCGCTCCGCGACGTACCCCAGACGTCCAGGACCCGTCGAGGACTCCGACAGCATAGGGGCAACCCGGGCCCATCTCCAAAGTGATACCCCCGGCTCCAGGCCCGTCCTGGACGCGGTCCGGCCGGCCGGGGCACCGCCGGACATCGATCGTCGCGACGACCCGACATGCCCGGCCGCGACCGCTCGGCGAGGATGGTCCCGCCGACGATGATCGGCGGCGACAATGATCGCCACGGGTGAGGCGGAGGAGCGAGAGTGCTGAAGCGCAAGATCGGTGGGGTGAAGGTCTCGGCGGTCGGGCTCGGCGGGATGCCGATGTCGATCGAGGGCCGCCCGGACCGCGACCGGTCGATCGCGACGCTGCACGCCGCCCTCGACGCCGGCGTCACGCTCATCGACACGGCCGACGCCTACCACCAGTTCGCCGACGAGGTGGGCCACAACGAGTCGCTGATCGCAGAGGCGCTCTCGACGTGGTCGGGTGACACCGCCGACGTCCTCGTCGCGACGAAGGGCGGCCACCTTCGGCCCGGCGACGGCTCCTGGACGGTCGACGGCTCGCCCGCCCATCTCAAGGCCGCCTGCGAGGCCTCGCTCTCGCGCCTCGGCGTCGAGGCGATCGGGCTCTACCAGCTCCACCGGCCGGACCCCACGGTCACCTACGCCGACTCTGTCGGCGCGATCCGTGACCTCCTCGACGCAGGCAAGATCCGGTTGGCAGGTATCTCTAACGCGAACCCGGACCAGATCCGCGAGGCGTACGGCATCCTCGACGGCCGGCTCGCCAGCGTCCAGAACCAGTTCTCGCCGGCCTTCCGAAGCAGCGAGCCGGAGCTCGACGTCTGCGACGACCTCGGGATCGCCTTCCTCCCGTGGAGCCCGCTGGGCGGCATCTCCAACGCGGCCGGTCTGGGCACCGCCTTCTCCGCGTTCCAGGAGGTCGCCGACGGCCGGGGTGTCAGCCCGCAGCAGGTGTGCCTGGCCTGGGAGCTCGCCCTCTCGCCGCTCGTCGTCCCGATCCCCGGCTCGTCCCGGCCGGAGACGATCCAGGACTCCGTCAAGGCCGCCGACCTCGCCCTCACCAAGGAGGAGCTGGACCGGCTCTACGACGCACGCAGCTGACGGCCGGCCGGTTCGCCGCCGGCAGGCGGGCCGCGCACCGCCGGACGACGCGGGTACGCGGCGGGCAAGAATGGTCGCGTGGTCGAGATGTCGCACGAGGAGTTCGAGGACGCGGTCGGCGACGCCCTCGACGGGATCCCGCCGGACCTCGCCCGTCTCATGGACAACGTCGTGATCCTCGTGGAGGACGATGCCCCGGCGGACGATCCCGAGCTGCTCGGGCTCTACGAGGGCACCCCGCTCACCGAGCGGGACGACACGTGGGCCGGCTCGCTCCCGGACCGGATCACGATCTTCCGCAACCCGACCCTGGGGATGTGCGGCTCCCGGGACGAGGTCGTCGAGGAGGTCCAGGTGACCGTCGTCCACGAGATCGCGCACCACTTCGGCATCGACGACGACCGGCTCCACGACCTCGGCTGGGCGTGATCAGGCCGGCCGGCCGTGGCCGGACCCCGGCCGGGCGTGATCAGGACGGGTAGTCACCGAACCGGCCCCAGGCCACGAACACGGCCAGCGCGAGCAGGACGAGGTTCACGGGGACGACCTGGTTCTCCTTGCGGCGCAGGTGGACGACGATCGCGCCGACCATCGTCAGCGCGAGGCCGACCGCGGCGAGCGGCGAGAGGACCTCGGCGACCCCGACGAGCGGTGGCAGCACGAGCCCGATCGCGCCGAGCACCTCGAGGGTGCCGATCGCCTTGAGCTGCGGCTCGGAGAAGTCCTCGGTCCACTTGAGGTTCGGGTTGGTGACGAGCTTGGACTTCGGCTGCAGCACCTTGCTCGCGCCGGCGCCCAGGAAGACGAGCGCGAGCAGGGCGGCGACGATCCAGAGGGCGGTGTTCATCGGGTGGGCTCCAGAGTCCGGCGCCGCGACCGCGGCGGGGGCGACGACTTTAACTTGATACTTCAAGTAACGCTAGTCAGCAACACTTGAGGCGTCAAGTGCTTCGTCTACACTCGACCCATGACCAGCCCCACCCGCTCCACCGACGACCGCCATCCCGACGCCGCCGGCCTCGTAGGCCCGGACGGCGCCGCGACCTCAGCGACCGGCGTGCGGTGGCTGGACGCCGCCGAGCGGCGGGCCTGGCTCCACCTCGCGGCGCTGCTCTTCCGCCTTCCCGGCGCGCTCGAGACCCAGCTGCAGCGTGACGCCGACCTGACCCAGTTCGAGTACCTCGTGCTCGCCCACCTCTCGGAGTCCCCGGACCGCAGCGCCCGGATGAGCGAGCTCGCCGACCGGGCCAACGGGTCGCCGTCCCGGCTCTCGCACGTCGTCGGACGCCTGGAACGGCGCGGGTTCGTCGAGCGCCGGACCGCTCCCGGCGACGGCCGCTCCACCCTCGCCGTCCTTACCCGGGCCGGCTGGGAGAAGGTCGTCGCGACCGCGCCAGGGCACGTCGCCCGGGTCCGCGAGCTCGTCGTCGACGCACTCGACGCCGACGAGCTCGCCGGGTTGCGCACCGTCTGCGCCAAGATCCTCACCCGGGTCGACGGCCCGGGGATCGACTGGGGAGACCCGACCGGCGGCTGTGCCGCCGCACCGGCTCAGCCGAGTCGGTAGGTCCGGCGCACGAACGCGTCCCAGACCCGGTCGCCGGCGAGCCGCCGGGTCTGCACCTGGGCCTTCGCGGCCGCGGTGACGACGTAGCGGGTCCGGGGCCGACGGGTCTCGACGGCCTTGGCGATGACCTGCGCCACCGTGGACGGCTCGGCCCCCGCCCGGGACCGGTATGCCTGGCTCATGACGGCGTCGGCGTGCCGGCGCAGGTCGGCGTAGGCCGAGCCCTCCGCCCCGGCGCTGAGCCCGCCGGACGCCACTGACTCGAACTCGGTGCGGATGAGTCCGGGCTCGACGAGGACGACGCGCACGCCGAACGGGGCCACCTCGACGCGCAGCGCGTCGCTCAGTGCCTCGACGGCGTACTTGCTCGCGTGGTACCAGCCGCCCGTCGGGAAGACGATCCGCCCGCCCATCGACGAGACGTTGACGATCCGGCCCCGGCCGGCACGTCGCATCCCAGGCAGGACGAGCTGGCACATCCGGCCGAGCCCGAAGACGTTCGTCTCGAACTGTGCGCGGGCGGCGTCGAGGTCGACCTCCTCGACCGGTCCGTAGACGCCGTAGCCGGCGTTGTTGACGAGGGCGCCGACCGCGCCGTGCGCGGACTCGACCATCTTGACCGCGGTTCGCATCGACGCCTCGTCCGTGACGTCGAGCGCCAGGACGTGGGCGCCGCGCGCCTCGAGCGCGGCGAGGGTCTCAGGACGGCGGGCGGTCGCGTAGACGGTGTGGCCGCCGTCGAGCAGCCGCTCCGCGGTGGCCCGGCCGATCCCGGTGCTGCAGCCGGTCACGAGGACCGGGGTGTCGGTCGCCATCTGGGCTCCTCCCAATCGCTTGGTACCTAGTCACCTAACATCTGTAAGCCTTCATCGCCAACTTAACGAGTGTTAGTCTTGGGGTCAACCCGAGGAGGCTGCCGGTGGTGCGCACGACCAACCCGCGCGGCCAGGGCGCGCGGCTGCGTGAGGAGCTGCTCGACGCCGCGACCCGGCTGCTCGACGTCGGTGGTCGCGACGCCACGCTCACCCTCCGCGGCGTCGCGCGCGAGGCCGGTGTGTCGGCACCGAGCGTCTACCCGCACTTCGCGGACCTCGACGAGCTGGCCGTCGCGCTCATCCGGCGGCATGTCGCCGATCTCGGCGCCGCACTCGCCCGGACGGCGTCCCGGACGGCCTCTCGGCCCGCACCGGACCGCGTGCGCGCGGTGGCCCGTGCCTATGTGCGATGGGGTCTGCAGCACCCGGGTCCGTACACCGTCGTCTTCGAGGGCCGGGCCCTGCGGCAGCTGAGCACCGAGGACGAGCGGGCGCTCACCGCCGGTGCGGACCTGCTGGGGGACCTCGCGTCGCTCCTCGCCGACATGGACCCCCCGCCGGCGGACCCGGGAGGCGCGGCGCTGGGAGTCTGGACGGCGCTGCACGGCGTCGTCTCGCTGCGCACCGCCAAACCCGCCTATCCGTGGCCAGGACTGGAACGGCACATCGACGCGACGCTCGCAGGTGTCCTCGGCCGCTGACGGCCGCCGGCCCTTGAGCCGATGTACTCACGATGTCGATCGCCGCCCGGCGTACGTTCGCCGCATGAGCACCCTCACGGAGCAGACCCTCGGCCGGCTCGTCGCCGGCGGTACTCTCACCCCGCAGCAGGCCGCCGCCGTCGACGACGCGCTGGCCGCAGCCGCCCGCGCTGTCGACCCGGCCGCCGCCACTGCGGGCGCCCCCACCGGCGTCTCCACCGCCTCCACCGACACGACCCCGTCACCGTCAGCCGCTGCGCCGGCCCCACGCACCGCCGGGGGGCGCACGGCGTCCCGCCCCGCCTGGACCACGGTCGTCGCCGAGGTGGGTGGCTACGTCGGCGGGGCGTTCGTCCTGGCCGCCGCGATCGTCCTCACCGGGCCGCGCTGGGCGGACTTCGGGACCGCGGCCCGACTGGCGATCCTCGGTGTTCCGGCGCTCGCCCTGGTCGTCGCCGCGGCCGCCGTCCTTGCGACGGCGACCGGCGGCTGGCCGGTCCACGAGCGCCGCGGCAGCGGACCGCGTCGCCGCCTCGCCTCCGGCCTCGCGCTCGTCGCGGCCGCCCTCGCGGGCGGCGTGAGTGTCGTCGGCGTCGGCGTCGGTGACCCGTGGCGCTGGGACGGCGCGCTCTGGACGGGCACCGCGGTCGCGGTCGTCGCGACGGCATACGCAACGTGCCGGACGCCGGTGCTCCACGTCGCGACCGCCGCCGCGGCGGCGGGGCTGGCGGGCTTCGTCCTCGACACAGCCGTCGTCGACCAGACCTGGTCCGGCGTCTGGGTCGGCGCCGCGCTGCTCGGCGTCGCCGCCGGCTGGCTCGCCCTCGCCGTGACCGGGCTCCTCGACGAGGTGGCCCTCGGGCTCACGGTGGCCGGGTCCGTCGCCTTCGTCGGCGGCGAGGTGCTCGCCGTCCAGGAGCGCTACGCGTCGGCGGGCTTCCTGGCTCTCGGCGCCCTCGCCTCCGCCGGCCTCGTCGCCTACGTCCGCACCCGGCACGTCGGGGTGCTCGTCGTCGGCGTCATCGCGCTCGCGACCGTCGTGCCGCAGGCGGTCCTGCACTACACGGACGGCGCGCTCGGCGCCGCCGGGGCGCTGCTCGTCACCGGGCTGTCGATCCTGGCCGCGAGCGTCCTCGGTCTGCGGCTGCGCAGCGTCACCCGGCCGGACACACCACGCCTGCGGACCTGACGGCCGCACCCGAAGCACACCCGGACGACGCGGACCCACCGGGGGGAGGGCCCGCGTCGTCCGGGTGAGCGTCGCGCGCAGGACCTTTGCCCCGGCCCGGGCCGCGCGCGGCGGTGGCACCGTTGCGCCATGGATGCGCAGACGACCCGCGGGGCGGCTGCCCCGTCCACCGGGGAAGTCGACGAGACCGCCCGGGAGACCGGTGCGATGGAGATCCTCGACGCCGAGCAGTGCTGGGAGCTGCTCGGGAGCGTCGAGGTCGGCCGGTTGGCGATCGCTGTCGCCGGCGATGTGGACATCTTCCCGGTCAACTTCGCGCTCGACGACGGGTCGATCGTGTTCCGGACCGCCGAGGGCACCAAGCTCGTCGAGATCGTGCTCGCGGGCAGGGTGGCGTTCGAGGTCGACGGCTACGAGCCGGAGCACGGTCGCGCCTGGAGCGTCGTCGTCAAGGGGCGCGCCGACAACCTCGAGCGGTTCGAGGACCTCTACCGCGCGCAGGCGCTGCCGCTGTTCCCGTGGAACGCCGCGCCGAAGGAGCGGTTCGTCCGGCTGCGGCCCGAGCGGCTCACCGGCCGCCGGTTCACCGTGCTGGGCACCCGCACGGGCGAGTCACCCCAGCTCTAGTCCTGCTCCGCATGTCCTGCTCCGCACGTCCTGGTCCGCGTCGGCGACCGACGCGCAGGACTCGTGCCGATGTTCGCGAGTGTCGCGCCACGTCACCCCGCCGCTGTAACGGCATGCTGTCAAAGCACTGCGTTGGGTGACGTCGTCCATGGTGGACCGCACCTCCGGTGCGGCGCGGGGGCGTCTGCGGACCACAGGGCTTCGGAGGTGCTTCCCCGTGTCGTCGTCCCATCGGCCGCGCGCCGGCGCGCCCACGGGGCAGGGCGGGCACTCCTGGGTCACCGGCGTCGGCGCGGCCCAGGACCGGATCCGCGCCGTCACCGGGCAGACCGAGGCGGTGCTCGACCGGCTGGTCCACGCCGTCTCCGAGCTCGTCGACGCGCCGGCCACGGTGTCGCTGCTCGAGGACGGCGAGCTCGTCCGGCGGGCGGCGACCGGCGACGGCCGGCTGCCGCTCGGGGTCCGGGTCGAGACGGCGACCAGCGTGTGCGGCGAGGCCCTGCGGTCCGGCGTCCCGGTCCGGGTCGGTGACAGCAACGACCCCGTGTCCGGCGAGCCCGACGGCTCGTGCTGCCCGCCCGCCCGGGCGATGCTCTCGGTGCCGCTCGCCGTCCGGGGGACCGCCGTCGGGGTCGTCGCGCTGACGTCGGACCGGCCAGACTGGTTCGACGGCGTCGACGAGAACACGGTCACGCTCGTCGCCGAGGTCGCCGCGGACGTGCTCCTCGCCGCGCTCCCGCCGCGGGTCACCCCGCGCACGCCCGCGCCGCGGCGCGGCGGCGACGGCCGCCGGGTCGTCGACGTCACCGAACCGCCGCCCGGACGCCGGCCCACCGCCGGGCAGGACCTCGACGCGACCCTCGCGCTCGCCGCGGGGCCGTCGCCGGCGGCCGCTCCGGAGCGCGGCACCGGCGCCGAGGCGACGAGCGGCCGCGTGCGGACCGACCCCGCCGAGGTGGTCGTGGCCGACACCGCCGCGCCGGTGGGAAGGGTCGAGCCGGCCGGGGCGACGCAGCGGGCAGAGACCGTCGAGTCGCGACCCGCCGTCCTCGGACTGTGGCAGTGGGACGCCGCGACCGGGATGGCCACCCTCAGCGAGCCGGTCGAGGAGCTCGCCGGCCTGCCGTCCGGTCGGCCCCGGGTGCTCGGTGCGTTCCGAGCCCTCGTCCACCCGGACGACGTCTCGCGGGTCGAGGCGACCGTCCGGGAGGCGGCCGCCCGGCGCATCGGGGACTCGACGCTCACGTGCACGTTCCGCCTCGTCCGGCGGGACGGCGACGTGCGCACGGTGCAGGTCTGGGGTGACGTCCAGCGCAACCGCAACGGCCTCGTCGGTGCGGTGGGTGCGGTGGTCGACGTCACGGCGTTCAGCCGGGCCGCGACCCCCTCGAGCGTCGGCCCCGACGAGGCCGCCCACCTGCGCGCCGTCCGCGAGCTCACCGGCTGCGCCGTCTGGTCCTGGCGGCCGTCGGACGACTCGATGGAGTGGTCGCCGGAGATGTTCCGGCTCGTCGGCCTCGAGCCCGGGGAGATCAGCCCGACCCTCGCGCACTGGCACGGCTTCGTCCACGCCGACGACGTCGAGCGGGTCCGACGCCTCGCCGCCGGGACGCCGAGCCGCACCGACGGGGTCGGCGAGTCCTTCCGCCTCGTCGGCGCCGACGGCGCGGTCCGGCACGTGCAGGCCTGGGCGGAGGCCGTCCCGGACGCGGGACCGGGCGAGCTGCCGACGCCGCGCCTGGTCCGCGGCGCCGTCCTCGACGTCACCCGGCAGGTCCGCGACCGGGCCCGGCTGGAACGGCTCGCGGCGACCGACCCGGTCACCGGGCTGGGCAACCGGGCCGCCTTCGAGCGCCGGCTCGCCGAGATGCTCGCCGAGCCGGGCGTGGACGTCGCACTCCTGCTTCTCGACGTCGACCGGTTCAAGCAGGTCAACGACTCCCTCGGGCACGACGTCGGCGACCGGCTGCTCGTCGAGGTGGCCCGGCGGATCACCGCGGTCGCCGACGGCGTGACGCTCGTCGCGCGGATGGGTGGCGACGAGTTCGTCGTGCTGCCCCGGCCCGGGCTCGGGCTGCTCGCCGTCCGGCGGCTCGCCGAGGCGATCACCGACGCACTCCGGATGCCCTACGTGCTGCCCGACTCCGGCGAGCTCCTCGTCTGCCCGGTGAGCCTCGGCATCACGACGACGTCCGGTCGCGCCGTCTCGACGCACGACCTGCTCGCCGAGGCCGAGCTCGCGCTGTACCGCGCCAAGGACGCCGGCCGCGACCGGTACGTCGTTTACGACGAGGTGCTCCGTGCGCGGTCGCAGTCCCGGCTGCGCGCCGAACGGCTGCTCCGGACGGCGCTCGAGCAGGGCCGGCTCGCCGTCCAGTACCAGCCGATCGTCGACTTCGCCCACGGCCGTGTCGTCGGTGCCGAGGCGCTCGTCCGGATCCGCGACGAGAGCGGTGACGGTCTCCTCCTGCCGGACGTCTTCATCGACGTCGCCGAGGACACCGGTCTCGTCGTGGACGTCGACCGCTGGGTCATCGACACCGCGATCGACCAGGTCGAGCGCTGGGCGAAGCTGGTCCCCAGCGGCCAGGACGCCCCGTGGCTGTCGGTCAACGTCTCGGCCCGGTCGATGGAGCACCCGGGCGCCGTGCGCGGGCTGCTCGACGCCGTCCGGCAGCGCCGGGTCGCCGCCACCGACATCAAGGTCGAGCTCACCGAGCGCAGCTTCCTGTCCGCGACGCCCGGCGGCGAGGGGTCGCTGCGCCAGCTCCTCGGCTCGGGGATCGACGTCGGCATCGACGACTTCGGCACGGGGTACTCGGCGCTGGGCTACTTGCAGCGCTTCGACCTGGACTTCATGAAGATCGACCGGTCGTTCGTCGCCCAGGTCGGGGAGGACCGGCGCGCGGACGCCGTCGTCACCGCGATCGTCGACCTCGCGCATGCGCACGGGATGCTCGTCACGGCCGAGGGGGTCGAGACGGCACGGCAGGCGCGGCGGCTGCGCGAGATCGGCTGCGACCTCGCACAGGGCTACCACTTCGGCCGGCCCGCCGAGGCGGCGCGGATCATGGCCGGCTGAGCCGCGCAGCCGTCCGCAGCCGTCGCCGACGGGAACCGTCGGTCCCGATTCGGTGAACCGCTGACTACCTGCCACCACGATCTGTCATCGTTCGGTCACCGGCATGGGTGTACGGGCCTGTCCGTGCCCCGATGGCGGGCGTAGCGTTTCCCACGAGGTCCCGCGGGTCGCGGGAGGTCCGGGGGTTTCAACGGTGTCCGTCTCCATCGTGCTCGGCGTGGCTTTCGGGGTCGGCGCAGCCGGCTACCTGGCCCTGGCCTGGTACGTGTGGCGGCATCGGCGCGCCGCCGGCGGACATGGCCTCGTCGCTCTCTCGCTGGCCGTCTTCGTCTGGTCGACGGCCTACGCGATGGAGCTCGTCTCGTACACCGTCGAGGTCAACCGCTTCTGGTCCGGCCTGAAGTTCGTCGGCATCGTCGCCGTCCTGCCGGGTCTCGCGTGGTTCGTCGACGAGTACACGGGACGGCGCCGGCTCGGACGGCGCGGGCTCGCCCTGCTCTGCATCGAACCCGCCGTCGTCCTCGTGGCGCTGGCCCTGCCCGCGACCCACGACCTCGTCCACAGGTACGCGGCCGCCGCTGCCGGCGGCAGCCAGGACCGCCCGATCCCGATCCCGGGGTCGCTGTTCTGGCCGCACGCCGTCTACACGTACGTCGGCGTGGCCGTCTGCGTCATCGTCCTCTCCCGGCATCTCGTCGGCATCGCGCGGCCCTACCGTCGGCAGGCCTACGCGCTCGTGGCCGCGACGGCGATGCCGCTCGTCGTCAACCTGCTGTACAACCTCGAGGCCGGCTTCCTCGGCACCGTCGATCCCACGCCGTTCTGCTTCGTCGTCACGGCGGTCGTCCTCGTCTGGGGCTTCTTCCGGCTGCGGCTGCTCGACCTGGTGCCCGTCGCGCGCGGCGTCGTCGTCGAGCAGATGACCGACGGCCTCCTGGTGCTCGACGCCTACGGCCGGATCGTCGACGCCAACCCGGCGGCGGCCGCGCTCGTCCGTGACCGCCGGTCACGCGTCGTCGGACGCCCCCTCGGCGACGTGGTCCCCGCGCTCGACCCGGCCCTGACCCGGCACATCCCCGGCACGACGACCCGGGACGACGTCGTGCTCCGCGACCTCGGCGGCCGCTCGACCGACGTCTCGCTGATCCTCACGTCGCTCTTCGACCGGGGCGGCGCCGAGACCGGACGGCTCGCCGTCCTGCGGGACGTCACCGAGACGATGCGGACCCAGCGCCGGCTCTCCGACCTGCTGGCCCAGCAGACCCGGCTCGCGCAGACGCTCGAGGCCAGCCTGCGTCCGGCCCGGCTGCCCGACGTCCCCGGGCTGCGGCTCGCCGCGCGGTCGCTGCCGGCGGGCGCCGGCTCCCAGGTCAGCGGGGACTTCTACGACGTCCACCCGGCCACCGGCGGCGAGTGGGCGTTCGTCCTCGGTGACGTCTCGGGCAAGGGGGTCGAGGCCGCGATCGTCACCTCGACCGCGCGCTACACCGTGCGGGCGCTGAGCGCCCAGGGCTGGAGCCCGCGGCAGGTGCTCGAGCAGCTCAACGTGGCCCTCGAACCGGGCGAGGAGCAGGAGCGCTTCTGCACCGTCGTCTACGGCCGGATCACCGCGGCGCCGGCGGCGGGCACGGTGACGGGGGTCCGGCTGACGGTGTCGCTCGGCGGCCACCCCCCGCCGTTCGTCCGACGCGCCGACGGCACCGTCTTCGCCGTCGGCCGGCCCGGGACGGCGCTCGGGCTGCTCACCGAGGTCACCGTGAGCGAGACGACCGTCGACCTCGCGCCGGGCGACGTGCTGCTCGCCTACACCGACGGCGTCACCGAGGCCCGCCGCAACGGCGAGATGTTCGGTGACGAGCGGCTCGCCGACGTGCTGGCCGGGACCTCTGCCGGCCTGCGCGGGCGCACCGGGGCCGCGGCCGCGTCGCTCGTCGCCGACGCCGTCGCCGACCGCGTCGTCAAGGAGGTCGTCGAGTTCGCGAGCGACCGCGACGACGTCGCGCTCCTCGTGCTCGCCGTGGCGTAGGGCCGCGGGCCGGCCCCGCGGGCGAGCGGTCCGGCGGGGGCGCGGCGGCGTGCGATCCGGCCACGGGGCGGCGATCCTGCCGTCATGGAGCTCGCCGCACGCCGTCCGGGCTGGTGGGTCGCGCCCGTCTACCTCGTCATGACCGCCTGCATGGTCCCGTGGATCGCCGTCCTGGTGCAGACCCTGCCCGACCGGGCCGTGAGCGCGAACTACCGGCTCGCGTGGGTCGGCTTCGACGTCATGCTGCTCCTCGCGCTCGCCCGGACCGGCTGGCTGGCGTGGCGCCGCTCGCCGTTCGTCGTCAACGTGGCTAGCGTCACGGCGACGCTGCTCGTCGTCGACGCCTGGTTCGACGTGACGACCTCCCCCGGCGGTGACCGGCTCGCCGGCGCGCTCGCGGCGGCCGTCCTCGTCGAGCTGCCGCTCGCCGCGCTCTCCGTGGTCATCTCGTGGCGCGCGCAGACCGAGATGGCTCGCACCGGTGCGGTCCGGCGGCACCGCTGGGAGCCCCGCGACGGCAGGTGAGAGTGCCCTGGGAGGGGCAGCTTCCGGCTCAGCCGGTTTCGGCGCTGCCGAGGAGCGAGCGGGTGAGCCGCTCGCGGTCGTCGAGCAGCTCGTCGAGGGCCGCACTCAGGTCGGCATCCGAGGCGGCGTGCCCGGCCTCGGCGGCGACGAGGACGGTCCGCCGGACGAGCTCCTTGAAGAACGACGCCGTCATGCCTGTCGTCCGGCGGCCGGCCTCGTCGAGGGCCGGCCCCGACAGCGGCAGCCCGCGGGCGTAGAGCCCGGCGAGCGCGCGCCGGGCGGCGCCGTCGGGCAGGGGCACCTCGACGGCGAGGTCGACGCGCCCGGGACGTTGCGCGAGAGCGGGTTCGAGCAGGTCGGCCCGGTTCGTCGTGAGGACGAACGCGACGTCGGTGTCACCCTCGAGGCCGTCCATCGCTTCGAGGACGGTGAAGAGCAGCGGCTGGGCGTCCGGGCTGAGGTCGCGGCTCTCCGCGATGAGGTCGACGTCCTCGAGGACGACGACGCCGGGCTGCAGGGCGCGGGCGAGCTCGGTCGCCGGACCGATGAAGCGCAACGAGGTGCCGGACAGGATGACGACCGTGACGCCGTCGAGCAGTCCCAGCAGGTAGCGCACCGTGTGGGTCTTGCCGGTGCCGGGCGGACCGTAGAGCAGGAGTCCGCGCTTGAGGTGCTGGCCGGCGGCGCGCAGCCTGTCACGGTGCCGCGCCGTCCCGACGACGTGGCGCTCGACGCGGTCGAGCGCGCCGTCCGGCAGGACGACGTCGGTGGGGCTCAGCCGCGGCCGTGGGTTGAACCCGATGCCGCCGACGCTCGGCTGGTAGGCGTCGTCTGCCGTCCCGAGGGTGAGGATCTGCCCGCGGAACACGCTGCGCTCGACGACGAGCCGCCGGACGTCCCCGAGCAGTGCCTGGGCGACGCCCTCGGGGGCGGCCACCTGGAGCATCGCGCCGGCCTCGCCGAACCGCTGCTCCCCGACGGACTCGAGCACCGCGACCGGCACGCC
Source organism: Kineosporiaceae bacterium (assembly GCA_036745175.1). Classification (GTDB taxonomy): domain Bacteria; phylum Actinomycetota; class Actinomycetes; order Actinomycetales; family Kineosporiaceae; genus R-H-3. Next base: position 14,974 of record DAIOGQ010000013.1, on the reverse strand, counting down.
GTCGTAGCGGAACAGATGGACGCCGAACGCCACCGCCTCGCGCTGCGAGTCCGGGCCGGTCGGCAGGCTGACCCGCTCGACCGCGGCCACCGGGAACTGCGCCCACATCACCGACTGGTGGATCAGGTCGCCGAAGGAGACGTGGTGGCGCTGGTCACCGCCGCCGACCCCGATGACCGAGCCTCCGCCGTGCTGAGCGACGAGCACCTCGAGGGCGACGTCGAGGTTGACGTGCTGGTGGCGGTCGACCCGGTGGGTGACGACGGCGAGCTCGGCCGGGTCGAGGCCGAGGTGGTCACCGATCGCCGCCCCGATCGGCGTTCCCGGCCGACGGCCCTGCCGGGCGGCGTGGACGACCTCCTCCAGGTAGGTGGCCACTGCGTCGGCGACGCGGCTCGTCTGCTCGTCCACGGTCCCCCCAAGAACACCGCCGGTGGGTGGCGTCCGGCTACGACAGGACGTCCCTCGTCGTCAGTCTGGCCCATGCGAGCGAGCCGAACACCGCGATCCACGCGGCCTGCAGCCGGGCGTTGTCGGCGAACGACTCCCAGACCACCGGGGTGCGCAGCACGTCGCCGAGGTCGAGCCAGTGGTGGCTGAACAGGTACGGGTGCATCCAGTCCACCTGCGGGATGCCGTCGAGGATCTGCGACGCGACGGCGAGCGTGACGGTGGCTGCCATCGCCCCGACGGGGATCTCGGTGAGCGTCGAGACGAACAGGCCGATCGCCGACAGCCCGAGCATCGAGACGCTGACGTACGCCGCGACGAGCAGCGCGCGGACGAACGACTCGGGCACGGACACGGCGTCCCCGGACAGGAGCGTCACCGGTCGCAGCCCGAACAGGGCGCCGCCGACGACCGCCCCGACGAGGACGACGGTGAGCGTGGCGGCGAGGCAGAACACCGCGGTCGCGACGTACTTGACGACGAGCAGGCGGGTCCGGCCGGCCGGGGCGACGAGCAGGTAGCGCAGGGTCCCGAGGTTGGCCTCGCCCGCGATCGTGTCGCCCGCCACGACGCCGATCGCGAGCGGCACGAAGAGCGGGATCGAGACGATGAGCCCGGTGACGCCGACGAAGAGGCCGTTCTGCGTCACGCGGTCGAGCAGCGGCGGCCCCTCGCCGGGCCGGGGGGACGACGACAGCCGGACGGCGACGGCGATGAGGATCGGTACCCCGGCCAGGACGGCGAGGATCGCCTGGGTGCGGCGCCGCCGGAACAGGGTGAGCAGCTCCGACGCGAGCAGCCCGCCGCCGGCCGCCGTGGTCGTGGTCTCAGCGGACAACCTCGAACCCCTCCCCGGTGAGCGCCACGAAACGGTCCTCGAGGCTCTCGTGCTCGACGACGAACCCCCGGACGCGCACCCCGTCCGCGACGAGCGCCGCGACGACGTCCTCCGCGGCCACCGCCGGGTCGACCGGCGCGGTCGCGACGACGGACTCGCCGTCCACGTGGGGGGACGCCAGACCGAGCCGCGCCAGGACGCCCGCGGCGTCCGCCGCGTCCGGG
>DAIOGQ010000013.1:6415-13362 GCA_036745175.1 Kineosporiaceae bacterium | reverse complement strand
GGGGGACGCCAGACCGAGCCGCGCCAGGACGCCCGCGGCGTCCGCCGCGTCCGGGGTCGTGACCCGCACCCGGACCGCGCCCCCGCCGCCGAGCTCGTCGAGCGTGCCCTGGGCGACCAGACGCCCGGCGCTCATGACGCCGACGTGGGTGCAGATCTGCTCGACCTCGGCGAGCAGGTGGGACGAGACGAAGACCGTGGTGCCGTCGGCCGCGAGCGAGCGGACGAGCGAGCGCACCTCGCGGGTGCCCTGCGGGTCGAGGCCGTTCGTCGGCTCGTCGAGGACGAGCAGCTCGCGCGGGCCGAGCAGCGTCGCGGCGATCCCGAGGCGCTGCTTCATCCCGAGCGAGTACGCGCGGACCCGTTTGCGGGCGGCGTTCGCCAGGCCGACCCGGTCGAGCGCCTCGGCGACCCGGGCGTCCCGGGTGCGGCGCGGTGCGTCGCGGTCGGCGGCGTCGAGCCGGCGCAGGTTCGCCGTGCCGGACAGGAACGGGTAGAACGCCGGCCCCTCGACGAGCGCGCCGACCCGGGGCAGGACGGTTCGCAGGTCGCCGGGCATCGGCCGGCCGAGCACCTCGACCTCGCCGCGGGTCGCGCCCGCGAGCCCGAGGAGCACGCGGATCGTCGTCGTCTTGCCCGACCCGTTCGGCCCGAGGAACCCGTAGACGCTGCCGGTCGGCACCGCGAGGTCGACGGCGTCGACGGCGGTCTGCCGGCGGAAGCGCTTCGTCAGACCGTGGGTACGGATCGCGAGGTCGGTCACCCGGTCAGGCTACGTCGCGGTCCGGGTCGTTCCGGTCCCCCACCACCGTCACCACGGAACCTCCGTACTCGGGCCACCCGACCGGCCCGGGCCCGCGGTCAGCGCGCTCGTGATGTCAGCGGGCGGCGGAGACGAGCGCCTCGACCGGGACCGCGCCCACGAGCACGCGGCCGTCGTCGGTCAGCAGGACGCTGAACAGCGCCGTCCGGACGGCGCGACCGCCGTCGACCGGTGTCGTCAGCTGCTGCACGAGCGCCTCGTCGAGCATCGCGGCCGCACCGGTCGCCGCGCCGTCCGCCGACGGGCGGGTCTCGACGATCGCCGACCAGCCCGAGCCGATGACCCGGGTGCCGGCGTGCCCGCCCCCGGCGCCTGCGCGGTCGGAGCCCTTCGGTGTCACGACGTCAGGCTTCACCGCCCGCGTCGGACCGGTGCCGTCGGGCAGCGGCACGGTCTGCGTCGTGATGTCGGCCCCGGCCGGCGGGGTGAAGGCGAAGCGTGCGGCGTCGGGCCGGGCCAGGTCGAGGTCGCGGAACCCGCTCTCGAGCACCGGGTCGGCCGTGCCACGGGCGTAGACCTGCACCCGCAGCGGCATCCCGTTCGCGGCGTCGACCGCGAGGACGGCCCGCTCGACGAGCGTCGCGTCCGTCCGTGGTGTGACGACGAGCGTGTACGCCGCGCGGCCGGCGACCGTCTGCGGCGCGTCGAGGGTGACGGCGGTCGTCGGGTCGAGCCGGCCCAGCACCTCACGGGCGAGAGCGTCCGGTGTCCCGGTGCCGAGCGGGTCGCCCCCGAGCGGTCCGGGAAGGGCGCCGGCCGCCCGTTGCTGCGCCGCCCGCCGCTCGGCGAGCGAGGTGAGCGCGGCCTCGTCGGGGAGGACGACGTGCGTCCCGGCGTTGCGGTTCGTGTCGAAGGCCCAGACGTCGCGGCCGTCGTGGACGAACGCCACCTCGGCGAAGTCGTCGAGAAGCTGGACGCGCTGCCGCTGCGGGCCGTCGAGCCACACCCGCAGCGTGGTCCGGCCCGTGAGCAGTCGCAGGGCGACCGCCCGCGGGTCGGCGGCGTCGCCGTCCGGGCCGCGGCTGCCGCCGATCGAGGTGGGCAGGCTCGGGAGGCCGAGGTTTGCGCGGGTCGAGACCGTGCCGGACAGCGCCGACACCCTGGACGTGGTGACCGAGGCGAGCACCTGTGCGGGCGTCCGGTCGGGCACCGTGGGCGCACCGCCGGCCGACGCGGACGTGACGACGACACCACCGGCGACGGTGGCGGCGACAGTGGCGGGGACCAGCCAGCGGGAGAACCTCACCCCTCGACTGTACGTCGCGGGCCGCCGCTGCGGCCCGCCGGAGTCGTGGCGGTTCTGTGCGCATGGCCTCGGCGGCCCCGGCGGCTCGAATCGTCGCAGGATTGACCCGTTGTGCACTGAATGTGATCGACCTGACACGCCGAGTGAACTTTTTTCGCAGAACCGCTTGGCAGAAGGGGTCGCCCTCAGTAATCTTCCACTCACAGAACGTTTACCGGGTGGGGTAGGGAAGGTGAGGTCGCCCGGGGTCGAGCGCAGCGGCCCCGGGTGACCCGCCCAATGGACCACGGTCGGCGGCGACGGCCCCCGACGTTCGCCGCCGACCGTGTCCCCACCGGCCGTCACCCGCGCCACCAGCACCCGCGCCACCAGCACCCGCGCCACCAGCACCCGCAAGGCCCGCCATCGGCGGGCCTTGCGTGGTTTGCGGCGCGCGCCTGGTCTCATGGACGCCCACCGGCGGCGGGCCGGGTGACGATGTCGGGAGTGCGGATGAGCAGGGGAATCCTCGTCACCGGGGCGTCGCGCGGGATCGGCGCCGCCGTCGCGCACGCGTTCGCCGGCCTCGGCGACCGGGTCGCGGTGCACTGCTCCGCCGGGCTCGACCGCGGGCACGCCGTCCGGGAGGCCCTGCCGGGCGACGGGCATCTCGTCGTCCGGGCCGACCTCGCGGACGCCGCCGCCGTCCGGACGATGGTCGACGACGCGGTGGCGGGCCTGGGCGGGGTCGACGTCCTCGTCAACAACGCCGCGGTCTGGCTGGACCACGCGGTCGCCGACGTGTCGTACGAGCAGTGGCAGCAGGCGTGGTCGCAGACCCTCGCGGTCAACCTGGTCGGGACCGCGAACGTCACGTACTGCGTCGCCCGGCACCTCATGGACCGGGGTGCCCCTGGCCGGGTCGTCAACGTGTCGAGCCGCGGCGCGTTCCGTGGCGAGCCCGACTCGCCCGCCTACGGCGCGAGCAAGGCCGGCCTCAACGCGCTCGGCCAGTCGCTCGCCCTGGCGCTCGCGCCGCACGGGATCGCCGTCGCGACGGTCGCCCCCGGGTTCGTCGAGACCGACATGGCCGCCCGGGTGCTCGACGGGCCGCAGGGGGACTCCGTCCGGGCGCAGAGCCCGTTCGGCCGGGTCGCCCGGCCGGACGAGGTCGCCGCGGCCGTCGTCTACCTCGCCTCGGACGCCGCCGAGTGGGCCAGCGGGGCCGTCCTCGACCTCAACGGGGCGTCCTACCTGCGCACCTGACGCGCACCTGGGACGCGCGTCCCTGCGACGTGCACCGTTGCGACGTGCACCGTTGCGACGTGCACCCCTGCGACGTGCACGCAGGCGCGCCCCTGGCCGCACTCGCGACAGCCCCGACCGCGGCCGGTCAGCGACCGCTCGGCGAGAAGTGCATGTAGTCCTTGAGCGAGCCCCAGGTGCCGCCCCAGACCCAGCCCTCGGCCTGGAACGCCTTCACGGCCGCAGAGCCCCTGGTCAGCATCCCCGGCCGGACGTCGCCGCGGTCGCGGTAGGTCGTGGCCAGCTCGGGCAGCGTGATCCCGCCCTTCACGTACGGGTTCATGAACGGGTTGAGGTCGACCGCGAGCCCGTACGCGTGCTCCGACCACCTCGTCGTGCCGGCGGCCGACCGACAGTTGAACGATCCGGTCGTGTTGCCGTCGCCGGTCGGCGGCGCGTCCCGCTCCTCGACCGTCGTGACGACCATCCGCTCGAGCGGGAAGCGCGCCGCGTAGAGCTTCCGGAAGACCCGCACCATCGCCGCCGCGGCCGTCCGGTGCACGAGGAGCTCGCCGGTGTGCGGGCGGCCGTCGAAGCCGAGGAACGTCACCGTGACGTAGCGCAGGTCGGCGAGCGTGACGGGGCAGCCAGCGGACCACGTCGAGCGCGCGAGGACCGAGGACGGCACCGCGGAGACCGTCGACCGGAACGTGCCGGCGGGCGGCGGCGGCAGGACGTCGACCGTCGCGATGTTCCGCGGGTCGAGCTCCTTCGGGGTCGGTCCCATGGCGCCGTAGCCGTCGGACCGCAGCTTCAGCGCGCGGCGGCCCATCCAGGCGGGCGCGGGGGTCGCCGAGGAGGCGCCGGCCACGGGCGTCGTCGCCGCCGGGGCCACCGTCGCGGGCGCGGAGGTCGTCGGGGCCGGTGGTGGCGTGGTCGCCGACGGCGTCGGGGCGACCGGCGTGATGGCGGCCGGCGGGGTCGTGGCGGCCGCGGTGCTCGCCGCGGCCGGGCCGGCTGCGGTGTCCCCGTCGCCGGCCGGGCCGCAGGCCGTCAGCGACGTCCCGAGCAGGGCCGTCAGCAGGACCGCACCTGCGGCGCGGACGCGCCCCGTGCGTCGTCGGTGCACCGTGCCTCCCGCTCGTCGGTCCCGCCAGTGTGCCTCGTGCCCACCGACCGTGTCGCCGGCCCGCGGACGGGACGAGACGATCATGCCCGTCGTTGCCGTCGTGGGCCTGCGAGACTGTCGGCCGTGGCGAGGCGACCCGGTTCCCCGCGCCGCAGCGCCCGTGGGCTGCGGCCGGTCTGGGTCGCGCTGCTCGCGGTCCTGACGGCGGCGTGCGGCGGCCTGGCCGCCGGGAGGACGTCCGGGTCCGCCCCGACGACGGCTTCGGCCACGACGACGCCGTCCGGACCCCGGTCGACGAGCCCGCGCGCCGCGTCGGCTCCCGTCGTCCGCGCGCGCACCCTCGCCGGCCGGACCGTCGTCCTCGACCCGGGGCACCAGGTCGGCAACGGGCGGCACCCGGCGCAGGCCGCCCGCACGGTCGACGCGGGCAACGGTGTCCGCAAGCCGTGCAACACGACGGGGACGCGGACGAACGACGGCTACCCCGAGTCGCGGCTCACGATGCGGGTCGCGCTCGCGGCGAAGTCCCGGCTGGAGGCGCAGGGTGCTCGGGTGGTCCTCACCCGGCCGCGCGAGGACCGCGACCGCTGGGGCCCGTGCATCGACGAGCGGGGCCGGTACGGGAACGCGGTCCGGGCGGACGCCGTCGTCTCGATCCATGCGGACGGCGCGCCCGCGGGTGCCCGTGGCTTCCACGTCATCCGGCCGGCGTCGGTGCGGGGCTGGACGGACGACGTCGCGGCGCCGTCGAGACGGCTCGCGGTCGCGGTGCACGACGCCCTGCGCTCGGCGGGGGTCCGACCGGCGCGCTACGTCGGGTCGCGCGACGGCTACGACGTCCGCTCGGACCTCGGGACGCTCAACTGGAGCGACCGGCCGGTCGTCATGGTCGAGCTCGGCAACATGCGGGACGCCCTCGACGCGGCCCTGCTCACCGACCCGAGCTGGCAGGACGGCGTCGCGGCGGCGGCGCTCACCGCGGGGGTGGTGGACTACCTCGGCCGCTGAGCGGCCGCTCGCCGGGCCGCCGGTCGCAGGGCGGCGTCGGTCAGGTCCCGAGCGCGTCGCGGACGACGGCGACGAACGTGTCGACGTCGTCCTCCGTGGTGTCCCAGGCGCACATCCAGCGCACCTGGCCGGCGGCGCGGTCCCAGTCGTAGAAGGGCACCCTGTCGCGGATGCGGTCGGCCGCGTCGTTCGCGAGCACCGCGAACACCGCGTTCGCCTCGGTGGGGTGGCTGAAGCCCAGCCCGGTGATCGAACCGTCGGCGACACCTGACTCGAGCGTGCCGCGCAGCCGGGTCGCCATCCGGTTCGCGTGCGCCGCCGAGTGCAGGCCGAGGCCGCCCTCGAACAGCGCCAGCAGCTGCGCGCTGGTGAAGCGCATCTTGCTCGCCAGCTGCATGCTCAGCTTGCGCAGGTACAGCAGCCCGTCGGCGCGCGCCGGGTCGAGGACGACGACGGCCTCGGCCCCGAGCAGCCCGTTCTTCGTGCCGCCGAGGCTCAGGACGTCGACCCCGGCGTCCGTCGTGAACCCGCGGAACGGCACCCCCAGCGCCGCCGCGGCGTTCCAGATCCGGGCGCCGTCCATGTGCAGCGCCATCCCGTGCTCGTGCGCGAAGTCGGCGACCAGGCGTACCTGCTCCGGCGTGTAGAGGGTGCCGAGCTCGGTGGGCTGCGTGATGCTCACCGCCAGCGGCTGTGCTCGGTGCTCGTCGCCCCAGCCCCAGGCCTGCGTGGCGACGAGGTCGGGGGTCAGCCTTCCGTCAGGGGTGTCGACGGTGAGCAGCTTGAGGCCGCTGACCCGCTCGGGTGCACCCGCTTCGTCGGTGTGGACGTGCGCCGTGGTCGTGGTGACGACAGCGCCCCAGCGCGGCAGGACCGCCGTCAGTGCCACGACGTTGGCGCCGGTCCCGTTGAACACCGGGAAGGTCTCGGCGGCGTCCCCGAGCTCCGCCCGCACCACCTGCTGGAGACGCGCGGTGTACGCGTCCTGCCCGTACGCGGCCTGGTGGCCGCCGTTCGCCGCGGCGACGGCCTCGAGCACCTCCGGGTGCACGCCGGAGTAGTTGTCGCTCGCGAAGCCGCGGTGGCCGGTGTCGTGGAGTACGTCGCCCATGGCCGCAGCCTTCCAGGTCGGCCCGCGGCACGAGGCCCGGGAAAGTCGTCGGGAGGCGGGGCCGCGGCTGCCTATCCTGGCGACGGTATGTCTGACGCGCCCCCGGATCCCGCGCGCGAGGCCGTCGCGGCGCTGCGCGACCGCCTCGGCACGCTGACGCTCCGCGACGAACGCCGGCTCGGGCGCCGCCTCGACGGCCTGAGGGGGATGAAGGACGCCGGACGCCGCGTGCAGGTGCTCGACCGGATCGCCGCCGACGTCCAGGCCGCCGAGCACCGGGTCGCGGTCCGGCGGGCGGCGCTACCGGTCGTGACCTACCCGCCGCAGCTCCCGGTCACTGCGCGCCGCGACGACATCGCCGCCGCGATCCGCGACCACCAGGTCGTCGTCGTCGCCGGCGAGACGGG
>DAIOGQ010000013.1:1615-6315 GCA_036745175.1 Kineosporiaceae bacterium | reverse complement strand
CTCAACATCGACTTCATCCTCGGCTACCTCAGGCAGCTGCTGCCCCGGCGCCCCGACCTCAAGGTCGTCATCACGTCCGCGACGATCGACCCGCAGCGGTTCTCCCAGCACTTCGACGGCGCGCCCGTCGTCGAGGTCTCCGGCCGGACCTTCCCGGTCGAGGTCCGCTACCGCCCGCTCGTCGAGGAGGCGGTGCTGTCCGACGAGCTGGACGACGAGCCCGACGACGCGCCGCCCGCACGGCGACCGCGCGGCGGCCGGACCCCCGAGCCCGTGGCGCAGGACGTCGTCCGCGACCAGGTCGAGGCGGTCTGCGACGCGGTCACCGAGCTCGCGGCCGAAGGGCCGGGCGACATCCTCGTCTTCCTGTCCGGCGAGCGGGAGATCCGGGACACCGCGGAGGCGCTGGCCCGCTGCGAGCTGCGGCACACCGAGATCCTGCCGCTGTACGCCCGGCTGTCCTCCGCCGAGCAGCACCGGGTCTTCTCCGCGCACACCGGGCGGCGGGTCGTCCTCGCGACCAACGTCGCCGAGACCTCGCTCACCGTCCCGGGCATCAGGTACGTCGTCGACCCCGGGACAGCCCGCATCTCGCGCTACAGCCACCGGCTCAAGGTGCAGCGGCTGCCGATCGAGCCGGTCTCGCAGGCGTCGGCGAACCAGCGGGCGGGTCGCTGCGGGCGCACGAGCGACGGCATCTGCATCCGGCTGTACGCCGAGGAGGACTACCTCGCGCGGCCGGAGTTCACCGAGCCGGAGATCCTGCGGACCAACCTCGCGTCGGTCATCCTGCAGATGACGGCGCTCGGCCTCGGTGACGTCGAGCGGTTCGGCTTCGTCGACCCGCCCGACCGGCGCAGCGTCAAGGACGGCATGGACCTGCTCGTCGAGCTCGGTGCAATCGACCCGGCGCAGAGCGACCCGGCCCGGCGGCTGACCCCGGTCGGGCGCCGGCTGGCCCAGCTCCCGGTCGACCCGCGGCTGGGCCGGATGGTCCTGGAGGCCGACAAGAACGGCTGCGTCCGCGAGGTCATGGTGATCGCCGCCGCGCTGTCGATCCAGGACCCGCGCGAGCGGCCCGTCGACGCGCGGGCCCAGGCGGACGACAGACACCGCCGGTTCGCGGACGAGAGCAGCGACTTCGTCACCCTGCTCAACCTCTGGGAGTACCTGCGCGAGCAGCAGAAGGCGTTGAGCGGCAACCAGTTCCGCCGGCTTTGCCGCAGCGAGTACCTCAACTACCTTCGGGTGCGCGAGTGGCAGGACCTCTACGCCCAGCTGCGCCAGCTCGCCCGTGGCGTCGACGTCACCCTCAACAGCGAGCCGGCCGACCCGCAGCGGGTCCACCAGTCGCTGCTCGCCGGGCTGCTGTCGCACGTTGGCCTGCGGGATGCCGCGACCAGGGACTACCAGGGCGCGCGCAACGCGCGGTTCGCCGTCTTCCCCGGCTCGGCCCTGGCGAAGAGGCAGCCGTCGTGGCTGATGGCGGCCGAGCTCGTCGAGACGAGCCGGCTCTGGGCCCGCACGGTCGCCCGGATCGAGCCGGAGTGGGTCGAGCCCGTCGCGGGCCACCTCGTGAAGCGGACCTACAGCGAGCCGCACTGGGAGAAGAAGCGTGCCGCCGTCGTCGCTGTCGAGCGGGTCACGCTCTACGGCGTCCCGATCGTGGCGGGACGCACCGTCGGCTACGGGAAGGTCGACCCCGAGCTGTCGCGTGACCTGTTCGTCCGGCACGCGCTCGTCGAAGGGGACTGGGATACCCGGCACGCGTTCTTCGCCGAGAACAGGCGCCTCCTCGACGACGTCGAGGACCTCGAGAACCGGGCCCGCCGGCGCGACATCCTCGTCGACGACGAGACGCTCTTCGCCTTCTACGACAAGCGGATCCCCGCGGACGTCGTCTCCGGCGCGCACTTCGACGCCTGGTGGAGGAACGCCCGCCGCGAGACCCCGGAGCTGCTCACGTACACCCCGGACCTGCTCGTCAGCGACGAGGCGGACACCGTGAGCGAGGCCGACTACCCGGACACCTGGCGCCAGGGCGACCTGACCTTCGGGCTCACCTACCAGTTCGAGCCGGGCGCGGCCGCCGACGGGGTGACCGTGCACATCCCGCTGCCCGTGCTCAACCGGGTGAACCCGGACGGTTTCGAGTGGCAGATCCCCGGCCTGCGGCACGAGCTCGTCACCGCGCTCATCCGCTCGCTGCCGAAGAGCCTGCGGCGCACGTTGGTCCCGGCACCCGACACCGCGCGCGCCGCGCTGGCGTCGCTGCATCCGCGCCAGGAGCCGCTTCTCGAGGCGCTCGGGCGCGAGCTCGCCCGGGTCGGCGGGCAGCCGGTCGCACCGACCGAGCTCGACGTCACCAAGGTGCCCGACCACCTCCGGATGACGTTCCGCGTCGAGGACGCAACGGGCCGGCTGCTCGCCGAGGGGAAGGACCTCGAGGCGCTGAAGCTGCGGCTGCGGCCCACGGTCGCGACGACGATCTCGCAGGCAGCGCAACGCATCGAGCGGACCGGGCTGCGGGACTGGACGATCGGCGAGCTGCCGCGCACGTTCGCGGCGGACGGCGTCCGGGGCTTCCCCGCGCTCGTCGACGAGGGGTCCTCGGTCGCCGTCACGGTGCTGCCGACCGCCGCGGACGCCGAGCGCGCGATGGCCGCCGGGACCCGCCGGCTGCTCCTGCTCTCGACCCCGTCGCCGGCCAGGACCGTGCTCGGCCGGCTCGACAACCGGGCCAAGCTCGCCCTGAGCCACGCGCCGCACGGCGGCGCCGTGGCGCTCTTCGACGACTGTCTCGCGTGCGCCCTCGACGCGATCGTCGAGGGTGCCGGGGGCCCGGCGTGGGACGCCGCCGGCTTCGCCCGGTTGCGCGGGGAGGTCCGGCAGCGGGCCGAGCCGGTGCTCGCCGACGTCGTCACTGTCGTCGCGGACATCCTCGCCGTCGCCGGCGAGGTCGAGCGGGCGGTGCGCAGCACGTCGAGCCCGGTCCTGCTCCCGGCGCTCACGGACGTCCGGGAGCAGCTCGGGGCGCTCGTGCACCCCGGCTTCGTCGCCGCGACCGGCTACCACCGGCTCCGCGACGTCGCGCGCTACCTGCGCGCCGCCCTCCAGCGTCTCGAGAAGCTGCCCGAGCGCCCCGAGCGGGACCGCGACCTCATGTGGCGCGTCGAGCTCGTGCAGCAGTCGTACGCCGCCCTGCGGTCCCGGCTGCGTCCGGGCGCGCCGGTGCCGCCCGCGCTCGACGAGATCCGCTGGATGCTCGAGGAGCTGCGCGTCAGCTTCTGGGCGCAGCACCTCGGCACGCCGTACCCGGTGTCGGAGAAGCGGATCCAGAAGGCGATGGACGCCGTCGTGCTGCCCTGATCGTGAGTGCGCGGGCCACAACGCAACCAGAACCCGCCCCTTGGCTGCACGAACGGCGGCCCGGAGTGGGTTCTGGTTGCGTCGTGGTCGTTCTGACGGCTCGCTCGACGGCGAGCTGGCGCATCCGGCGCAACTGCGGAGGTTGCACCAAGCGGCGACCAGCGTCTCCGGCGTGGTCTGCTGGCTGGTGATCGCCGAGACCTTCGCCGCGACCACCTGGTCCCCGCATCGATGCGCCCCTACGTCGGTGGCTCGCAGAACAACTCGATCCTCGAGCTGACGCTCGGGTACAACGGGCTGGGCCGGCTCACCGGCGAGGAGGAGGGCAGCGTCGGCAGCGGCAACGGCTGGGGCCCGACAGGCCTCTTCCGGCTGTTCGACGCCTCGAACGGCGGGCAGGCGTCCTGGTTGATCCCCGGGACGTTCGTGCTGCTGACGGCCGGGCTGTGGCTCACCCGGCGGATGCCACGCACCGACCGCACCCGCGCGGGGTTCCTGCTCCGGTGCGGTTGGCTGCTCGTCACCGGGCTCGTCTTCTCGTTCATGAACGGGATCCTCCACGAGTACTACTGCGTCGTCCTCGCGCCCGCGATCGGCGACCTGACCGTCCCACCCTCGAGATCGCCGGTCTCGACCCGATGGTGGGCGCGGACACGGGTCGAGAACCGGTGGTCTTCGCCCGAGGCGGGTCGGGGCGACAGCGGCATGATGCCGAGGGGATGCTGGGCGGGTGGACGTCCACGAGATCGCCGACGAGCTCTACGGGCTCGCGCCCGAGGACTTCATCCCCGCGCGCGACGACCACGCCAAGCGCGCCAAGGGGTCCGGGGACCGCGAGCTCGCCAAGGCGGTGACCGGGCTGCGCAAGCCGTCCGCCGGCGCGTGGGTCGTCAACCTCCTCGTCCGCCGGGCCGGAGACCGGGTGGAGGCGCTCCTCGACCTCGGTGAGTCGCTCCGGACCGCCCAGGCCGCCCTCGCGGGCGACCAGCTCAAGGAGCTGAGCCGGCAGCGTGCACAGGTCGTCGCCGCGATGGCGCGGGAAGGCCGCCGGCTGGCCCGCGAGGCCGGGCACCCGGTGAGCTCCGCGATCGAGGAGGACGTCGCGGAGACCCTCCGCGCGGCCCTCGCCGACCCGGCCGCAGCGGACGCGGTCCGGACGGGACGGCTCACCACGTCGCTGTCGTACGCCGGGCTCGGCGAGGTGGACCTCTCCGGCGTCGTCGCGCTCGGCCCCCGGCGCGCGGCGCGGGCCGCACTGCGCGCGGTCGGGGACCCGGGCGCCGCGGCCGTCGCGGGCTCGGACGGCTCGGACGGCTCGGACGGCTCGGACG
>DAIOGQ010000013.1:0-1515 GCA_036745175.1 Kineosporiaceae bacterium | reverse complement strand
GGCGCCGCGGCCGTCGCGGGCTCGGACGGCTCGGACGGCTCGGACGGCTCGGACGACTCGGACGGCCCGGACGGCCTGGACGGCGACGCGGCGGTCGCGGGGGCGGACGACGGTGACGCCCCGGGCGCGGCGGTCCGGGACGCCGAGGCCGCACGGGAGAAGGCCGAGCGGCGCCGCGAGGCCGAGCGCCGCCGCCGCGAGGCCGAGCGGCTCGAGGCCGAACGCCGCGCAGCCCGGACGGCGCTCGAGGATGCGGAGGATTCGCTCGCCGACGCCCGGCTCGCCGAGCAGACCGCCGCCGACACCCTCGCCGACGCCCGGGCCGACCAGGAGCGCGCGCAGGCGAAGGTCGCCGAGCTCGAGGAGGCCCTGCGCAGCGCCCAGGAGGCTTCCGGTGCGGCGACCGCCGCGGTCCGGCCACGCAAGCGCGAGCACGACAGTGCCCGACACGCCCTCGACGTCGCGCAGCGGGCCGTCGACCGGGCCCGGGCCCACGTGGAGCGGCTCGGCGGCTGACCGGTCGGCCGCAGCTCAGGACCGCCGGACCGGACAGGGTCAGCGGCGGCGGGCGCCCCCCTGGTCGCAGGCTCAGAAGTCGCCGGCGTCGCGGCGCATCGTGGCCAACGTGTCCACGAGCGAGCGGGTCTGCTCTGGGGACAGCCCGGGGACGCTGAACACGTGCGCGTTCAACGCCTCGGTCGCCTTCGTCGCGAGCTCGCGGCCGTCCGGCGTGAGGGACGCCAACGTGGTCCGGCGGTCGCTCGGGTGCGGGGTCCGGCGGACGAGGCCGGTCGCCTCGAGCCGGTCGACGGCATTCGTCACGCTGGCCGGGTGCACCTGGAGCCGTTCGCCGATCCGGCTGAGCGGCAGGCTGCCGCGCCTGCTGAAGAGCAGCAGCATGAGGACCTCGTACCGGGCGAACGTCAGCCCGAGCGGGCGCAGCACCGCCTCGACCCGGGCCAGGACGATCTGCTGTGCGCGCATGAGGGAGGTGACGGCGGCCATCCCGTCCGCCGCCTCGCCCCAGCCCTGCTCGGTCCACCGCCGGCGCGCCTGCGCCACAGGGTCGAAGGGGAGCGGGGAGGGCGGCATGCTCGACATCCTGTCTCGGCGGTCATGGTCCGGGGGGTGGCCGGGTCAGACGTTGCGGCGGTACTGGCCGCCGGCCTCGAAGAACGCCTGGCTGACCTGGCCGAGGGATAGCACCCGGACGGCGTCCATGAGCACCTCGAACGTGTTGCCACCGCTCGCGGCGACCTCGCGGAGCCGGTCGAGCATCATGGGCGCCTCGTCCCGGTGCTCGGCGTGGAACGCGGCCAGCCGGCTCAGCTGGGACTGCTTCTCGTCATGCGTGCCGCGCGCGAGCACGAGAGGTCCGGACGGCGCGGACGTGCCCGCCTCGGGGTCGAGGAACGTGTTGACCCCGACGATCGGCAGCGTGCCGTCGTGCTTGCGCTGCTCGTAGAGCATCGACTCGTCCTGGATCCGGCCGCGCTGGTAGCCGGTCTCCATCGC
>DAIOGQ010000012.1:0-28013 GCA_036745175.1 Kineosporiaceae bacterium | reverse complement strand
GGCGGGGGAGCTCCTCGTCGTCCTGCACAGCGGCGCCGACGAGCGGACGGGCGCCCTCCGGCCGCCCGCGGTCCCGGTCGGCGAGCTGCTCGACGCGCTCGACCTGACGGCGACGGCCGCGGACGGTCGACCGGTCCGCGAGCACGTCGTCGTCCGTCATCCGCTCCAGCCCGTCGACGAGCGGAACTTCGCCGCGGGGGCGCTGCGCCGGCTCGGGCCGTTCAGCTTCGACGCCGCCGCGCACCGGGCCGCCGTCGCGGGTCGCAGGGACCGGATCGGCCGGCTGCCCTTCCTCACCCGGCCGCTGCCGGTGCAGCCGAGGCCGGACACGATCGACCTCGACGACCTCGTCGCCCTGCTCGAGCACCCGGCCCGGTGGTTCCTGCGGACCCGGCTCGCGGTGACGCTGCTGGGGGACGACGACGACGTCGTCGACCGGCTGCCGCTCGAGCTCGACGCCCTCGGCCGCTGGGCGATCGGCGACCGGCTGCTCGCCGCCCGTCTGGCCGGCGTCGCCCGCGACCGCGCGACGCACGCGGAGTGGCGCCGCGGCGAGGTCCCGCCGCGCGAGCTCGGCCGAGCGACCCTCGCCGCCGTGAGCGACCAGGTCGTGCCGATCGCCGCCGCCGTCCAGCCGTTCCTCGTCGGTGAGCCCGGCGTCGTCGACGTGACCGCCGACCTGCCGTCGACAGCGACCCTCGTCGGTTCGGTCCCCGGCGTCCACGACGGCACCGTCGTCCGGTCCGTCTTCTCCCGGCTCGGCGCGAAGCACCGCCTGCGGGCCTGGGTGCAGGTGCTGGCCCTCGCGGCCGCCTACCCGGACCGGCCCTGGCGCGCCGTGACCGTCGGCCGCGCGGGCGGCTCGCGGCCGGGCGCGGCGGTCTCCACGATCGGGGCGCCGTCCGCGGTGCACGCGGCGCAGCGGCTCGACGAGCTCGTCCGGCTGCGCGAACGCGCCCTCCGCGAGCCGCTGCCGATGCCGCCCGCGACGGCACTCGCCTACGCGCGGAGCCGGCACGCGGGCGACGTCGAGGAGCAGGCGCTCGAGGCAGCCCGGACGGCCTGGACCGGCTCCTTCGAGGTCGAGGACCGCTACCACGCGCTCTGCTGGGGCGACGGCGCGGCGCTGGCCGACGTCCTCGGCCTGCCGGACGCGACCGAGCGGACGTGGTTCCCGGACGGTACCCGGCTCGGGCTCCTCGCCCGCCGGGTGTGGGAGCCGCTCCTCGACGTCGAGCAGGTGCGCACCGGATGAGCGCCCGCACCCACGAGCCGACCCGGGAGCCGACCCGGGGACCGACCGAGGGGGCCGACGAGGCGCGGACCGCGCCCGTCTTCGACGTCCTCGGCCCGCTGCCGACCGGCACGACGGTCCTCGAGGCGAGCGCCGGCACGGGCAAGACGTTCACCATCGCCGCGCTCGCCACCCGGTACGTCGCCGAGGGCGTCGCGGAGCTGCCCGAGCTGCTCCTGGTGACGTTCGGCCGGGCCGCGACCTCGGAGCTGCGAGACCGGGTGCGCGAGCGGCTCGTCAGCGCCGAGCGCGCGCTCCGTGGACCCGGGGCCGGGACGGCCGACGACCCGCTCGTCCGGCACCTCGCGGCCGTCGACGACGCCGAGCTGGGCCGCCGGCGCGAGCGGCTGACCCGGGCGCTCGCCCAGTTCGACGCCGCGACCGTCGCGACGACGCACGGGTTCTGCCAGCAGATGCTCACCGCGCTCGGCACCTCGGCGGACGTCGACGCCGACGCCGTCCTCGTGCCCGACCTCGCCGACCTCGTCGACGAGGTCGTCGACGACCTCTACCTCCAGCGGTACGCCGACACCCCCGCGCCCGACCTGCGGGTCGCCGACGCCCGGGCCGTCGCGCGGGCGGCCGTCGGCGACCCGCAGGCCCGGCTCGAGCCGGCGCAGGCTCCGCCCGGGTCGATCGCGGCACAGCGCTTCTCGTTCGCCCGGGACGTCGCCCGGGAGGTCGAGCGGCGCAAGCGGTCCCGGCGGCTGCTCGACTACGACGACCTCGTCATGCTGCTGCGGGACGCGCTTCGGCACCCGGTGCACGGCGCCGCGGCGGCGCAGCGGGTGCGGTCGGCGTACCGGGTCGTCCTCGTCGACGAGTTCCAGGACACCGACCCCGTCCAGTGGGAGATCATCGCCGCGGCCTTCCACGGGCACCGGACCCTCGTGCTCATCGGCGACCCCAAGCAGGCCGTCTACGCCTTCCGCGGCGGCGACGTCGTCGCCTACCTGACGGCGCGGGCGACGGCGGACCGCACCGCGACGCTCGGCCGGTCCTGGCGCAGCGACGCCGCGCTCCTCGCCGGGCTCGACGTCCTCCTCGGCGGGGCCGCGCTCGGCGACCCGCGGATCCTCGTGCACCGGGTCGAGGCCGCGCACGCCGAGCGCCGGCACGACGGGCCCGCACCCGTCCGGCTGCGGCACCTGACCCGGCCCGCGCTCGGCGCCTCGGCCCGGGGTACGCCGCCGGTCGGCACCGTCCGGGGGGCGATCGCCACCGACGTCGCGGCCGACGTCGTCCGCCAGCTCGGGTCGGCCAGGCTGCGGGACGGCGACGGCTGGCGGCCCGTGGCGCCCGGGGACGTCGCCGTCCTCGCGCGCCGCAACGCGGACGCCGTGACGGTCCGGGACGCGCTGGTCGCCGCCGGCGTCCCCGCGGTCGTGTCCGGCCTCGCGAGCGTCTTCGGCTCCCCGGCCGCCCGGGCCTGGCTCACCCTGCTCACCGCGCTGGAGCAGCCCGGCCACTCCGGCCGGACCGCGGCCCTCGCCCTGACACCGTTCGTCGGCTGGGACGCCGGCCGGCTCGCGGGCGCGTCGGCCGCCGAGCGCGACGTGCTCTCGGACACGGTCCGGGCCTGGGCCCAGGTGCTGAGCCGGCGCGGGGTCGCGGCGCTGTTCGAGGCCGCCGCCGCGGACGGGCTCGCGGAGCGCCTGCTCGCCACGACGTCCGGCGAACGGACGCTCACCGACCTTCGTCACGTCGCGCAGTCCCTGCACCTGGCCGCGACCGCCGACGGGCTCGGCGTCGCGGCGCTCACCGACTGGCTGCGGCGCCGGGCCGACGAGGCCGACGGCGACTACGCCGAGGAGCGCAGCCGCCGGCTCGAGACGGACGCCGCCGCCGTGCAGGTCGTCACCGTGCACGCGAGCAAGGGCCTGGAGTTCCCCGTCGTCTACGTGCCGTTCGCATGGGACCGGTACGAGAGCCGCGAGCCGGCGATCCTGCGCTACCACCTCGACGACGGCACCCGGGTGCTCCACGTCGGCGGGCCGGGGACGCCGGGCTACGCCGCCGCACGCGACCTCCACATGGCCGCCGAACGCGGCGAGGACCTCCGGCTGCTCTACGTCGCGCTGACCCGGGCCCGCTCCCAGGTCGCCCTCTGGTGGGCGCCGTCGTACAACTCGGCGTCCGGGCCCCTGACCCGGCTGCTCGCGGGCCGCCCCGGCCCGGGCCGGGAGCCGCCCGCCCGGGTGACGCTCACCCGGGACGAGCACGCCGTCGCGGCGTTCGCGCCGCTGGCCGCGGCGTCCGGCGGGACCGTTGCCGTCGAGCAGGTGGACACCCCTCCCGTCCCGGCCCGCTGGGAACCGCCGCCGGCCCCCCGGCCGCCGCTCGACGTCGCCCGGTTCACCCGCCGGCTCGACGTCTCCTGGCGCCGGACCTCGTACACCGGGCTCACCGCCGCCGCGCACGCCGCGACGTACGCCGCCGAGGCCGCGGCGGTCGCCGCCGGCCCGGGCGGCGTCGGCCGGGGGGCAGACGTGGCGGGCGTCGGCAGCGAGCCGGAGACGACCGGTGTGCAGGACGAGGTCGACGCGACGCTGGCCGGGCTCGGCGACAGGCCTGGCGGCGGCGTCGGCGACGGGCTCGCCGACGGGACCGGCGGGTCCGACCTGCCGATGGCCGACCTGCCCGCCGGCGCGGCGTTTGGCACGCTCGTCCACACGGTCCTCGAACGCGTCGACACCTCGGTCCCGGACCTCGACGCGGAGGTCCGGCGCCGCTGCCACGATGCGGGGGCAGCACGCTTCGGCGGGGCCGACCCGGCGCGGCTCGCGACCGCGCTCGGCGCCGTCCTCACGACGCCGCTCGGTCCCGCCGCCGGCGGCCGCGCGCTGCGCGAGGTCGCTCCGTCCGACCGGCTCGCCGAGCTCGAGTTCGAGCTGCCGCTCGCGGGCGGCGACGCCCCGTCGGGACCGGGCTCAACGGTCGCGATGCTCGCCGACCTCCTGCGCGAGCACCTCGACCCGGGCGACCCGTTCCGCCCGTACGCCGACCGGCTCGCCACCTCGTCGTTCGCCGGCACCCGGCTGTGCGGCTACCTCACGGGCAGCATCGACGCCGTCCTGCGGGTGCGCAGCGACGACGGGACCCACGCGCGCTACCTCGTCGTCGACTACAAGACGAACCGGCTCCGGCCACCGGGTGAGCGGCTGTCCGCCGCGGACTACCGGCCGGCTGCGCTCGTCGCGGCGATGGCGGACGCGGACTACCCGCTCCAGCTGCTGCTCTACCTCGTGGCGCTGCACCGGTTCCTCCGCTGGCGGCTGCCCGGGTACGACCCGGACCGGCACCTCGGCGGTGGCCTCTACCTGTTCGTCCGGGGGATGAGCGGGCCGACGACGCCCGTGCTCGACGGCGCCCCCGCCGGTGTCCTCGCGTGGCGGCCGCCAGGCTCCCTCGTCGCCGCCCTGTCGACGCTCCTCGACGGCGGCGGTGCACCGTGACGGCGCTCGACGCCCGGACGGCGGTGCGCGCCGGGCCGCTGCTGCGGGTGTTCAACCAGGCCGGGATCCTGTCGGCTGCCGACGTCCACGTCGCTGGGCGGCTCGGCCGGCTCGCGAACGAGCCCGACGAGCGGGTGCTCCTCGCGGTCGCGCTCGCCGTCCGAGCGGTGCGCTCGGGGTCGGTGTGCGTGACGCTCGACGACCTCGACGCGCTGTCGGTGCCCGACACCGAGGAGGGCGTCCTCACCGGCAGCGCCTCACCGGCCGCAGATCTGCCGTGGCCGCAGGACGGACCGTGGCGGCACGCTGTCGCGGCGAGCCCGCTCGTCGCGGTCGGACCCGGACCGGCAGATGCGCCGGGCCGGCTGCCCGACCCGCCGGTGCGGTGGATCGACGGCCGGCTGTACCTCGACCGCTACTGGCGCGACGAGCAGGTCGTGCGCGCCGAGGTGGACGCCCGGCTCGCCGCCGGCGCGCTCGCCGTCGACGCGGCGCTCGCACCGACCGTGCACCGGCTGTTCCCGAGGCCCGGCGACGGCCCGCAGCGGGTCGCCGCGGCGACCACGGCCCTGAGCCGGGTCACCGTCGTCACCGGGGGCCCGGGGACGGGCAAGACGACGACGGTCGCCCGGGTGCTCGCCGTGCTCCAGTCGGTGGCGGGTCCCGGGCTCCGGGTCGCGCTCGCCGCGCCGACCGGCAAGGCGGCCGCCCGGCTCCAGGAGGCCGTGCGGGCCGAGGTCGCCGGACTCGAGGCCGCCGACCGGCGGCGGGTCGGGTCGCCGGAGGCGACGACCGTGCACCGGCTCCTCGGCTGGAGACCGGGCAGCAGCACCCGCTTCCGGCACGACCGCAGCAACCGGCTGCCGCACGACGTCGTGGTCGTCGACGAGACGTCGATGGTCTCGTTGCCGCTGATGGCACGCCTGCTCGAGGCGCTGCGGCCGCAGGCCCGCCTCGTCCTCGTCGGCGATCCCGACCAGCTCGCGTCCGTCGAGGCGGGAGCGGTGCTCGGCGACCTCGTCGCGCGGCCGCCGGTCGCCGACGCGCTGCCCGCGGCGCTCGCCGCCGCGCTGCCGCGGGACGTCGGCCAGCTGGCCGCGGCGGACGTCGGCGGGCTGCGCAACGGGGTCGTCCGGCTCACGACAGCCCACCGGTTCGGCGGCGCGATCGGCGCCCTGGCCGCTGCGGTCCGGGCGGGGGACGGCGACGCGGTGCTCGCCCTGCTGCGGGCCGGCGACCTCGCGGTGGCCTTCGGCGAGACGCCGGACGAGGGCCTCGCCCCAGAGCAGGTCGACGCCGTCCGGCGGCAGACGGAACAGGCCGGCGTCGCCCTCGTCACCGCGGCGCGGGCCGGGGACATCCGTGGCGCGCTGGAGGCGCTCGAGTCCCACCGCCTGCTCCTCGCGCACCGGCGCGGTCCGTACGGCGTGAGCCGGTGGGCGGCACAGGTCGAGGCCTGGGTGGCCGAGGCCGTCGGGCCGGACCCGGGTGGCAGGTCCGGACCCTGGTACGCCGGGCGGCCGCTCATCGTCACCGCGAACGACCGCGACACCGGCCTCTACAACGGCGACACCGGCGTCGTCGTCGCCGACCCGGGGCACGATGGCCACGGCCTCGTCGCCGCCTTCGGCGACCCGCAGGCACCGGTCCTCGTCCGGCCGCACCGGCTGCCCGCCGTCGAGACGGTGCACGCGACGACGGTGCACCGCGGCCAGGGCAGCCAGTTCGCCGGCGTGACCGTGCTGCTGCCGCCGCCGACCTCGCCCCTGCTGACCCGCGAGCTGCTCTACACGGCTGTCACCCGCACCCGCGGGCAGGTCCGGGTGCTCGGCTCCGAGGCGGCGGTCCGGGCCGCCGTCGGGCGGGCGGTCCGCCGGGCGAGCGGACTGCGCGAGCCGCTGCTCTGACCGGGGTCGGGCGCCGTCGGGTCCGCGCCGGACCCGGGGACCACGTCGGGGCGGCGATCAGGGCACGGGGCGGGCGAGGACGACGATCTCGGGACTGTCGTCCGTGACCGGGCTGCGGTCCCAGTCGCCGTACCAGCCGTCGACGGCGAACCCGGTCGCGGCGAGGTGCTCGCGGAGCCGGTCGGGGTCGAGGAACCGCAGCGTGGCCCGGCTCGTCCGCCGGGAGCCGGTGCGCAGCCGCTGGGCCACGGACGTGAAGGTCACGTGGTCCGGTCCGCTCCGGTACGCGCCCTCGACCCACAGCTCGAACGGCTCGCCGTCGGGCGCCTCGACCTGCTGCGCGGTGGCCGCCCTCGTCCACGCCTGCCACGGCTGCGGGCCGGGGTTGCGGGTCTCGAACGCGAGCAGCCCGTCGGGCGTCAGGTGCGCTCGGAAACGGTCCAGCGCGGCGAGGACGGCGGCGTCGTCGAGGAGGAGCTGGAACGCGTGCCCGGTCATCGACACCAGCTCGAAGCACCGACCGAGGTCCAGGCTCTGCGCGGCGCCCTCGACCCACTCGACGTCGGCCGTCTTCGCCCGGGCGACGGCGAGCATCGCGGGCGCGGGGTCCACCCCGACGAGCAGGCCCGTGTGCCCGGTCTCGCGTGCCCGGGCGAGCCGGGTTCCCGTCCCGCAGCCGACGTCGAGCACGGACCGGGCCGCCAGGTCCAGGGCGAGGTAGAAGTCGTCCTGGAGGTGCCACGGGTTCTCGGCGTCGTAGAGCCGGGCCAGACGCGGGTCGGTGTAGCCCTCGTCGACGTGCACGTCCCGGCTACCCGGACGCCGTCGCCCGACGGACGCTGACCTCCGGCGCCTCCCGCAGGGACTGCCCGACGACGCAGTAGCGCTCGGTGAGCCGGGCCAGCGTATCGAGGGTCGCGTCGTCCGCGTCGGTGTCGAGGACCGCCTCGACGCGTACGCCGGTGCAGCCGACGGGGACGTCACGGGAGACGCCGAGGGTGCCGCGGGCGTCGAACGTCCCGTGCGCCGCGAGGGTCGCCGACCGGATGTCGACGGACAGCACCGTGGCAACGCTGCGCAGCGTGACGCCCGCGCAGGCCAGGAGCGCCTGGAGCAGCATGTCGCCGGAGCAGGCGTCCGAGCCGTCGCCGCCGGTCGCCTCGTGGAGGCCGGCCCGGACCGGACCCGCCCAGCTCGCGACGGTGCACGTGATGCCGGGGTCCGCGAAGGACGCCTGCGCCTGGAGCATGCTCGTCGCGGACGCCGGGTCGTCCCGGTACCGCTGCTTGAGCGGCGCCTGGGCGGCCCGCAGGGACGCAGCATCGGTCGGTGCAGTCATCGTGGGCTCCCGTCGTGCGGTCGTGGAGCGTCCGTCGTCCACCCGCCCATCGTCCACCCGGCCGCCCTCCACCCGGCCACCGGCCCGGGCCGGGGGGCGCACGGGCACGGTGCGGGACGTGCGAGGCTCGACCTATGACCTCGGGCGTCCCGGCAACGCCGGCCCGCCGTCGTCCGGTGCGGCAGCCGGCGCCGGCCGCCGTCGTCCTCGTCGTCGCGCTGGTCGCGGTCGGCTCCGTCGTCGCGGGATGCAGCGGCTCCGGCCCGGAGCCGCCGCCGGGCACGTCGTCCTCCACCGCGCCCACGTCGACGACGGCGAGCGCGACGCCGTCGGCCGGCGACGGGACGCTTCCGCTCACCGGGCAGCAGGGGACGGCGCGGCGCCCCGCTGTCGTCGTGAAGATCGAGAACTCCGCGGCGGCCCGCCCGCAGCGCGGGCTCGGCTCCGCGGACATCGTCGTCGAGCAGCTCGTCGAGGGCGGCAGCACCCGGTTCGCCGCCTTCTTCCAGTCGAAGGACCCCGGGACCGTCGGGCCGGTGCGCAGCGTCCGCAACGTCGACGCGGCGATCGCCGGGCCCACCCGGGGGGTGCTGGCGTTCTCCGGCGGCGCGAAGGTCGCGCTGCGTGTCGTCGCGAAGGCCGACCTCCGGCTCGTCGCGCCGGGCGACGTCCGCGGAGCCTTCTCCCGGTCTTCGGCACGGCCGGCCCCGCACAACCTCTACCTCGACGTCTCGACCGTCTGGGACCAGGTGTCCGCCGACCGGACAGCCCCGCCCGTGCCGTACCTGCCGTTCGGGCCGCTCGCCGCCGAGGTCGGGTCGACGCGTGCGCGGACGGCGACGGTGCGCTTCTCCGGCGCGGCCCGCCCGGTCTGGACCTACGACGCCGGCGCCGGGCGCTGGGCCCGCAGCGAACGTGGCGGCTCACCCGCGGTCGGCGACGACGGCAGGCGCCTGGTCGCCGACACGGTGCTCGTCCTGCGGGTCCGGGTCCGGGACGCCGGCTACCGCGACCCCGGGGGCAACCCGGTGCCGGAGTCGGTGTTCACCGGGTCGGGCGAGGCGACCCTGCTCACCGGGGGACGTGCCGTGGCAGGCCGCTGGTCGAAGGCCACCCTCGGGGCGGCGGTCGTGCTGACGACCGCGGCCGGCGACCGGCTGGCGGTCCCACCGGGCCGGACGTGGATCGAGCTGCTGCCGACCGGTGGGTCACTGACCCTCGGCTGACGACGCACCCCGCGAACGCGTCAGCCTCGGCGCGGGTTCGGCCGCCGGGTCGCCGTCGCCGCGAGCGGGTCCTCAGGCCACGGGTGGCGCGGGTAGCGGCCGCGCAGGTCGGCCCGGACGCCCGGATATGCGTTGCGCCAGAACGACTCCAGGTCGGCGGTGACCGCCACCGGACGGCCGGCGGGGGAGAGCAGCCGCAGGACGAGCGGTCGTCCCGCCACCTGCGGGACCGCGGTCCAGCCGAAGACCTCCTGGACCCGCACGGCCAGCGCGGGCGCGTCGGGGTCGGCGTAGTCGACCGCCACGCGGGACCCGGTCGGCACCCCGACGCTCTCGGGGGCGAGCTCGTCGAGGCGCGCGGCGAGCCGCCGGCCGGCGAGCGAGCGCAGGGCCGTGACGACGTCGAGCCGGAGCAGGTCCGCCCGCGACCGGGCGCCGGCGAGGTCGAGGTGCGCGAGAAGGCCGGCGTCGTCGACCGCCGGCCAGGGGTCGCCGAGCCCGGAACGGCAAGCAGCCAGCCGGCGCCGCAGCGCGACTGCTGCGGCCGTCCAGCGCAGCAGCCCGAGGCCTTCACGGCGCAGCCCCTCGGCCACCGCGAGGGCCGCCAGCCCGGGGTCCGGCCGGGCGATCGGCTGCTCGGACAGGACGATCGCGCCGAGCCGTTCGACGCGCCGGGCCCGGACGTCGCCGTCGGCCCACACCACCTCGTCCGCGACGGTGAGGAGGTGGTCGCCGACCGCGCGTGCGGTGTCCTCGTCGACCGGCACGGCCGCGCGCACGCGGGCGTCGCGGCGGCCCGGCTGGCGGTCCGCGACGGCGACCGCCAGCCAGGCCGCCCCGGACAGCGACGTTCCCTCGGCGAGCTCGGCGGCGGTCCCGGAGGCCATCAGGTAGGTCCGGCCGTCCGCCCGTCGGCGGCGGGCCAGCCGCTCGGGAAAGGCCAGCCCCACGACGAGCGCGACGGCGGCCTCGTCGCCAGGCCTGGTGCGCGCCGTGCGGTCGCCGCCGGGGCCCTCGCCGCCGCGGCCCGTTCCGGGTGCGGCCGCCGCGTCGACCGAGCGCTCGAGGCGCCGGGTCTCGTCCTGCCAGCGGTCGGACGCCGGGTCACGTCCGGTCGCGAGGGACCGCCACCGGGCTGCGAGGTCGTCCCCGCCGGCGCCGGGCCCGTCGTCCAAGAGCATGGCCACGACCTGGGCCGCCCGCCGGGTGCCGAGGCGCTCGGCCCCGTCGAGCAGGGCGCGGGCGAGCCGCGGATGCGCCCCGACGGCGGCCAGGTCCCGCCCCCGCGGGGTCGCGCGGCCGGTGCCGTCGACCGCACCGAGACCCTCCAGCGTCCTGGTCGCCACCTCGAGGGCGGCCGGCGGCGGGGCGTCGAGGAGGGCCAGCCCGCGCCCGCCCGGCGCGCCCCAGCAGGCGAGCCGGAGCACGAACCCGGTGAGGTCCGCGGTGGCGACCTCGGGCTCGGCGTGCGCCGGCAGCCGGTCCTGCTCGGACTGCGACCAGCACCGGTACACGCTGCCGGGCGCCTCGCGGCCGGCCCGGCCGGCGCGCTGCGTCCCCGCGGCGCGGGACGCCCGGACCGTGACGAGCGCGTCGAGACCACGGCCGAGGTCGGTCCGGGAGGTCCGGCTCAGGCCGGCGTCGACGACGACCCGGACGCCGGGCACCGTGACGCTGCTCTCGGCGACCGAGGTGGCCAGGACGACGCGGCGCCGGTCCGGCGTCGCGCGCAGAGCGGCGTCCTGGACGCCCGCGGGCAGCCGGCCGTGCAGCGGCACGACGTCCACCGGTCGCCCGGCCGGGTCGACGGGCCTGCCCAGCCGGCCGGCGACGGCCGCGATCTCACCGGCGCCCGGCAGGAACACCAGGACGTCACCGGCCTGCTCGGCGAGGGCACGGCGCACCACCGTGGCGACGTGGTCGAGGAGCCGCGGGTCGACGCGGATCCCGTGCGGCGGCGCGATCCCCGGCGGCGGCGGGCACCACACCGGCTCGACGGGGTGCAGCACTCCGCTCGCCCGGGCGACGGGCGCCGCGGCAGACCCGGCACCGAGTGCGGCCGCGATCCGCGCGGAGTCCGCCGTCGCCGACGTGGCGAGCACCCGCAGGTCCGGTCGCAGGACCGCGCGGACGTCGAGGCAGAAGGCGAGCGCGAGGTCGGTGTCGATGTGCCTCTCGTGGCACTCGTCGAGCACGACGACGTCGACACCGGCGAGCTCGGGGTCCCGCAGGAGGCGCTGCACGAGCAGCCCGGTCGTGACGACCTCGACGACGGTCGACCTCGACGTCCGCGACTCGCCGCGGACGCTGAACCCGATCCGGCCGCCGACCCGGTCCCCGACGAGGTCCGACATCCGCCGGGCCGCCGCCCGCGCCGCGAGCCGGCGTGGCTCGGCGACCAGGACCCGCGCGTCGCCCGCCGACCCGCCGGCGCCCCGGGCGGCGGGCACGTCGTCGAGCAGCCCTGCGAGCGCGAGCGGCACCAGCGTCGTCTTGCCGGTCCCCGGCGGGGCGACGAGGACGGCGACCCCCCGACCGCCGAGCGCCTCGAGGACGTCCGGCAGGAGTGCTCGCAGCGGCAGGTCCGTCCCGGGCATCACCCGACCAGTCTGGCCGCCGCGGGCGCGCCGGCGCAGACCGCCCGCCCGCTCGGTGACCGCGCGGCCCGGCTCAGCCCACCCGACCCCGGTGCGCGAGGGCGGCGCCGATCGCACCGGCGTCGGACCCGAGCTCGGCCCGCAGCAGCGGCGGTCCGCCGGGCCGTCCCGCCGTGAGGGCCGCGAACCGGGCGTCCAGTGCGGCGGCCCACGGCCCCCGGCTCGTCCCGAGGCCTCCGCCGAGCACGACGCACTCGGGGTCGACGAGGGCGACGACCCAGTGCAGGGCGTGCGCGAGCGCACGGGCCGCGGACGCGACGACGTCGACCGCGTCGGGGTCACCGGCCGCGGCGGCCGAGAGGACCGCCTGCGCACCGGCGGCCGGGTGCCCGCCCGCCGTGTAGCGTCGCCGGATCCCGTCACCGGAGGCGAACGCGTCCAGCGACCCGGCATCGTGCGGGCCCGCCTCGCGGGCGACCGGGAGCTCGCCGAGCGCGATCGCTTCCCCCCGGGCGCCCTGCCACGGGCCGTCGGGCGTCATGAGCACCGACGACAGGCCCGTCCCCGCCGAGACGTACACCCACCGGCGCCGTCCGCGACCGGCGCCGAGCAGCGCCTCGGCGCGGCCGCCGCACCGCACGTCGCTGTCGACGGTGACCGGCGCCAGGCCGGCGAACGCCTCGGCGGGCTGCTCCGTCCAGTCCATGACCTCCGTGCTCGTCACGATGCCGTCCGGCCGGACGTACTCGGGGACGCCGATCCCGATGCCGTCGACGTCGATCCCGGCCGCGCGGGCGTCGGCGAGCATCGCCGCCGCGAACGGCAGGGACACCGCGAACCCGGGGTCGCGGCGGCCGTGGGGCCCGGTCGACGTCCGCCGGCGCTGCAGCACCCGGCCCGACGGGTCGACCACCGCCCCGGCGATCTTGGTGCCGCCGACGTCGAGGCCGAGCGTGCCCCCTCGGGGCGTCACGGCTCGGGGAGGTAGCCGGGCGCGGCGCCGAGCACGAACGTCAGCACGTCGTTCCCCTGGTTCACGAGCCGGTACGCGACACCGGCCGGGACGACGAACGAGTCCGCGGTCCGGACCTGCCACCAGGTGGGGCCGTCGTTGTCCGGTGTGTGCACGTGCAGGACGCCCGCGGTGACATGGAGCAGGGCCTCGCCGCCGTGCCGCCGCAACGGACTGCGGCACCCCGGGAGCAGCTCGTTGTCGGTCACCGTCAGGTGCTCGGTGGAGCACACGACGCCGACGTGCAGGTCGCCCTCGGCACGCAGCCGCTGGTCCCGGCGTCCGACCAGGGTCAGCGAGGCCGCGGCCTTCACCTCGGCCCGTGCCATCGGCCAGCGCCCGAGGACCCCGTCCTCCGCGTACCGCGGCTCCTCCAGGTAGGGCACCGTGCGGGCGTACGCGGACGACGAGCCCGTCGCCGGCGGCGGCGAGAACAGCTCGAGCACCCGTACCGGCGTCCGACCCCAGTTGGCGCCGTGGTGCCAGGTGTCGCGGCGGAAGAACACGCAGTCCCCGGCCTCCGCCCGGCACACCTGGCCGGACTGCGGGTCCGCCACCGCGATGGTGCCCTGGAGCACGACGTAGACCTCGTCGGCGGCGAACACGGTGCGGTTGTCGGGGGAGTGACCGAACCGGCCGCCCGGCGGCAGCGTGAACACGAGTGCGTGCAGGAGGTCCGAGGACAGCAGCACCTCGTCTCCGACGAAGCCGGACCCCTCGTCGCCCCACAGGTGGTGCACGGCCTCCTCGGGGCGGACGACCGTCGGACGGCTGTACGTCGGGCGGGGCGTCGCGCGTCGAGTCATCGTCGGCTCCGTTCGGTCGCGAGCGGTGGGCCTCAGGCCCGGAACAACGACGCGCGGAACCGGTAGGCGTCGCCGCGGTAGGTCACGCGGCCGTGCGACAGCGCGCGCTCGTCCCGGTCCACGGTCACCTCGTGGCCGACGAGCACCGGTGACCCTGCGGGCACGTCGAGCAGGTCGGCGACGCGCGGTGACGCCGCCTCCGCCTGGAGGGTGTAGTCGCAGCGCCCGAGAACGAGGTCGTAGAGCTCGCCGAGGACGTCGTAGAGCGAGGCGTCGGTCAGGTCGTGGTCCGCCAGCCCGGGGGCGAGCCGGCTCGGCACCGTCACGGAGTGGACGGCGACCGGAACGCCGTCGAGCGTCCGGAGCCGTTCGATCTCCACGACGTCGGCGGCCGGCGCGAGGCCGAGCACTTCGGCCTCGTCGAAGGTCGCGGGCCGGACGACCTGGACGAGGATCGTCGACCCGGGCACGAGCCCGCGCTCGAGCGCCGACTCCGAGAAGCTGCGCAGGGCGTTCGGCCCCTCGCTGAGATGCTGTCCGACGACGACCCAGCCGCGGGGCGAGGCCGACTCGACGAGCCCGGCCTCGACGAGCCCGGTGAGCGCGCGACGCAGGACCGTCCGGCCGACCCCGAGCTCCTCGGCGAGGGTGCGCTCGCTGGGAAGGCGTGCGCCGGCGCCCCACCGGCCGGCGGTGATCCAGTCGTGGAGCAGCCGGTAGGCGGTGACCGGCGACGAGCGCAGCGGCTCGTCGGTACTGCCGGACAGGGGGCCCACGCGGCAAAGGTAGCCCACGACAACCCATATGGTTCACCGGCGGACCACCATTGACAGTTCCGTACCATGCCCCGCTACTTTGCAGGATCTCTGGACCACGAGGTTCACGTCGACTCGGCTCGGGGCGGTGAGATGGTCCAGCACGGGCAGGTCCGGATGGCGGTGGTCGGGCTAGGTCTCATCGCCCAGTCGGTGCACCTGCCGAACCTGCGCACCCTGCGACACCTGTTCACCGTGACGCACGTGTGCGACGTCTCCGCCGCGCTGTCCGCCGCGGTCGCCGACGGCCTGCCCGGCGACGTCCGGGCGAGCACCGACTGGCGGGACGTGCTCGACGACGACGCCGTCGACGCGGTCGCCGTCCTCACCCCGGGCAGCCACGGCGGCCTCGCGCTCGCCGCCCTCGAGGCGGGCAAGCACGTGTTCTCGGAGAAGCCGCTCGCGTACTCCGTGGCGGAGGCCCGGCGGCTGGGTGCGGCGGCCACCGTCCGGGGACGGGTGCTCCAGGTCGGGTACATGAAGCTGTACGACCCGCTGCTCGCCCGCGCCCGGGCCGAGCTCGCCCGGATCGGTGAGCTGCGCGTCGTCCGGGTCACGGTGCTGCACCCGACGGACGAGTGCCAGTTCGAGCACGTGGCGTTGCAGCAGTTCGACGACGCACGGCGCGACCTCGTGGAGCGCGGCGTCGCGTACTCGCAGGCCGGGCTGCAGGACGCCCTGGGGGACGCACCGCCCGGTGCGGCGGCGCTGTACGAGAACGTCCTGCTGGGCTCGGTGATCCATGAGGTGGCGCTGCTGCGCGGCCTCGGTCTGCCTCTCCCGCAGCGGTTCGACTTCGTCGACGTCGACCCGCCGGTCGCCGACCCCGACCCCGGCCGGCCGCCACGGATCACCGCCGTCGCCGCGCTCCCCGGCGGGGCCCAGCTGCAGCTCGGCTGGACCTGGCTGCCGGACTACCCCGAGTACGCCGAGGAGGTCGCTGCCTTCGGCACCTCCGGGCGGCTGACGCTGACCCTGCCCGGTCCCTACCTGCCGGCCCACCGCGCCCGGCTGCGGGGGCAGAGCCTCTGCGGCGACGAGCTCAGCGACGCGACGTCGTTCGCCGGGCACACGACCGGCTTCGTCCGTGAGCTCGAGGCGTTCGCCGCCAGCATCACCGGCGGCGTGCCGGTCGTCTCGGACGCCGCCGGCGCCGCCACCGACATCGCCTGTCTGCAGGCCCTCCTGCGTGCCGCGAGCAGCCGGGAGGGACTCACGCTGCAGGGCGAGGCCGACGGCGCCGGGACCGCGGCCGAGCCGGCCGCAGGGGCGTCGTCGACGCCTCTGCCGCAGACTGCGCGGCGAAGCGGATGAACGTGCTGCCGCTGGCGAACGCCCCCGTGAGCTACGGCGTCTTCGGGTCGACCGTTGAGGGCGCGTCGCCGGCCGACCTGCTCGGGAGCATCTCGGCCGCCGGGTACGCCGGCTCCGAGCTGGGTCCACCCAGGTTCTTCGGGTCCGTCGAGGAGACGGCGACCGCCTTCTCCGACCACGGTCTGCAGGCTGTCGCGAGCTACGTCCCGATCCACTTCACGGCCGGGGCCACGACCTTCGACCAGGATCTCGGGCGGATGACGACGACGTGCCGGGAGCTGGCCGCGACCGGAGGTGGGATCGCGATCCTCGCCGACGAGGGGAGCGACGCCCTCCTCGCCCGGCCCGCACGCGCGTGGGACGACCGGTCGCTCGCCCTGACGGACACGCAGTGGAGGCTGCTCGCCGACCGGGTGCGACGCGCCGTCGACCTCGCCGACGGCCACGGGATCACGTGCTCGTTCCACCCGCACATCAGCACGTACGTCGAGTCGCCGTGGGAGGTCGAGCGCCTCCTCGAGCTCACCGAGGTCGCGCTGACCCTCGACATCGGTCACCTCGCCCTCGCCGGCGGCGACCCCGTGGCGTGCGCGTCGTCCTGGGGGTCACGGATCGACCACGTGCACGTCAAGGACGTCTCGCTCGCGGTCCTGCGCGAGGCGCAGCGGTTGCGGCGCACGGACTTCGACGCGTGGTGGGCGCACGTCTGCACCCCCGTCGGCGCGGGGGACGTCGACATCGACGGCGTCCTCGACGTCCTCCTCGCGCAGGGGTACGACGGCTGGCTCGTCGTCGAGCAGGACCGCGCACCGACCCCCCGGGCCGACTACCCACACGTCGCGGCCGAGCAGGCCGCCAACCGCGGGTGGCTGGGCGAGCACCTCGACGCCGCGGTCGCCCGGGCCGGTGCCGGGCGATGACCGTCCGGACCCGCGTCTTCCCGGACGCGCGCACGCTGGGTGCGGCGCTCGCACCATGAACATGCTCGGGGACGACTGGGCGCCACGCGGTTTCGAGCAGTGGCGCAACGACGCCGGCTGCTGGGAGGTGTTCGACGAGACCGCGCCGGGCTGGCCGTGGGCCGACGGCGTCAACCACCTCGTCGACTGCATCCGCACCGGCCGCCCGTCGCTCACCCGGCCCGAGCACGCCTTCCATGCGCTCGAGGTGATCCTCGCCGCGGTGGCGTCGGCCGAGCAGGGGCGGGCGGTCGACGTCGCCAGCGACTTCCCGGCGCCCGTCTACCCGGACGAGGCACCCCGCCCGGGTGCGCGTCTGGAGCACGACCACTCATGACGCGCCCGGATCACCGGGCGGACCACGACGAGGACGGGGGAGTCGTGGTGGGCCGCAGTCCCGCAGGCGCGCCCCCCGGCGCCGCGTCGCCTGACGCGATCCGGGCCGAACGTGCACTTCACGAGCGGACGCGGCTGGCGTTCGAGGCGGCGACGACGGCGGGTGTGGCCGGCCACTTCCTCGTGCTGGACCAGGGACCCCTCCTGGCGGTGCTGGCCACCGATCCCGCCCTGGCGTTCCTGTGCACCGTGTCCGGCGTGACGCCGGCGACCGTGCTCGCGGCGATCGGCCTCGTCGGCGCGCCGGCGTGGAAGGCTGTCGTGCCGACGGTGGTCGTGGCGAGCGACGAGGACGACGCGGCGGCCGCGCACCTCCTCGAGGCGGGCCTGGTCCGCGGTCCGGATCGCGCGCTGGCGTTCAAGCGACTCGACGCTGCAGCGGCGCCGGCGGCCCCGGGAGACCACGACGTGGTCGACGCGGGCGACGACGAGGAGTTCCTGCGGGTCCTGCTGGCCGGGTACGGGGTGGACGGGCCGGTCGCAGCGTTCATCGCCGCCGATCACCGCGGTCCGGCGGTGCGGCGACTCCTCGTCGTCGACGACGGCGCTCCGATCGCTGCCGCTGCCATGACACTGCACGGGGACGTCGCGGTCCTCGGCGGGGCATCGACGCTGCCTGCACACCGCGGACGTGGCGCCCAGGCGCGCCTGGTCGAGCACCGGGTCCGGCTGGCTGCCGGCCTGGGCTGCGGGCTGGCGGTGGCGTCCGTCCGGCCCGGCTCGGTGAGCGCAGCGAACCTGCACCGCGCCGGCTTCCAGGTCCACCACCGCAGCACGTGGACGAAGCCCTGACCGGACGCCACGCGCGCGACCCGACCGTCGACCGTCCGGACATCCTGCCTCGGACCTCGGCGTGTCCCTGACCGACGGCAGGAACGTCAGCCGGACGTCGGGACCCGACGGGCCCGAAGCACGCGGTCCAGCACGTGCTCGGCGCCGGCGGGTGAGGGGTCGACCCGGGGACGCTCCACGTCCACGTCCAGGAGCCAGCCGTCGCCGAGGACGGCGACGATGTCCTGCGGCGGGACGTAGTCGGCCGGATCGAACCCATGGGCCCGCGCATGGTCGGGGTCGACTCGCTCATGGCCGACAACGAGCAGGGTGCCGCCTGGCGCGACAGCGGCCAGCAGCGCGTGGACCGCCTCGTCTCCAGGGGTGCGGAACAGTGCCGGGTAGTGGACCGTGACCAGGTCGTACCCTCCCGTGGGAGGGTGCAGGTCCGTGAGCGACGAGCACACCCACTCCACGTCCAGGCCCTGGGACCGAGCGGCGCCCGCCGCCCGGGTCAGGGCCACCCGGGACACGTCCAGCCCGGTGACCTGCCAGCCCTGCTGCGCCAGCCAGACGGCGTCCCCGCCCTCGCCGCACCCGACGTCCAGCGCGGTTCCCGGCGTCAGCGCACCGACCTCGACCAGCAGCGTCCCGGTGGGCCGCCCGCTCCACAGCTGCTCCTGATCGGCATAGCGCTCGTCCCACTCCTCGGCGTCCACGCGACCATGGTGCTGCACCACGCCCGTCGGCTCGTCCACTGCTGCGCTGCCGTCGCCTACCCTGACCCGATGGCAGCACACCGGAGCCGTCGGGTCCGGGCCGCGCAACGGCGCAAGCGCCGCATGGGACGCGTCGAGCACGACCTCACGGACGAGCAGTGGTGTGCTCTCAGGGCAGCCTGGGGCGGCTGCGCCTACTGCGGCGTGACCGACACGCCTCTGCAGCGCGACTGCGTGCTGCCTGTGTCCCGGGGCGGCCGGTACACCCTGGACAACATCGTGCCGGCCTGCCGCTCCTGCAACACGAGCAAGTGCGATGCGGAGGTCACGGGCTGGCTGCGCCGCAAGGACCTCGACGAGCGCCTGTTCCTGTTGCGCCACCGGCAGATCCACCTCTCCTTCCGGGACACTCCCGTCCTCGGACGCGAGGCACCGAGGCCGACGATGTGACGACGGGCCGGCGGGACCCGCGATCTCATGGCGGCTGCGGGTGTCCGACCGCCAGGCACTCAGCCGCCCGCCCGTGCGGGCTTCGCCGGAGGGACGACGAGGACGGGTTGGTCGGCGAACTCGAGGATGTGTCGCGTCTGAGCCCCGACGTACGGTTCGCCGCTCAGCGAGCGGGCCGACTTCCCGACGATCACCAGGTCCGCCGCCCAGGTCCGTGCGGCGCTCAGGACGGCGCTCGCGACGTCGCCGGTGAGCAGCTCGGTCTCGACGGCGACGTCGGCAGCGGTCGCCAGTGAGGCCACCCGGCGCAGGATCGCGGTGGCCGCGTCGTGACGTCCCTGGCGAGCCTCGGGTCGCCCGGTCGCGGCCGCCAGGGCGGCGTCCAGCACGTGGTCGGCGCTGACGTGCACGACACGCAGCCGGGCATGCAGCTGGCCGGCGAGCACGACGGCGAGCCGCGCAGCGGTCAGTGAGTCCCGGGTGTCGTCGACGGCCAGCAGGATGCGTTCGATCATGGCCAGGCCCTTCCGTCGGGCTGCACAGCGGCGGCACGACGCAGTCGCAGGCCGTCTTCCTGCTCGGCCTGTTCCAGGGACAGCTCGAGCTGGCCGAGCGCCTCCTGCAGGCTCGGCAGCCAGCGCTTCTCCAGGGCCCGCAGCCGGCGGCGAGTCACCGCGATCTCGGCCTCGACCCGACGGACGGCCTCCTCGGCCGCTGCCGTGCGGACGGCTGCCAGGAACGCCGCCTCGAAGGCGAGCGTCGCGGGTGCGATCGCTGCGTTGCCGGGCGGGCCCGGCGCAGGCGTGGCCGACCGGGTGTGGTCGTCGGCGAGGCTGGCGTCGGCCGGGTAGCTCACGCCCATGGCGGTGGCCCAGGTGACCTTGATCCGGGCCAGGCGCGGGGCGGCGGCGTTGCGCAGCGCATCCTGCCCGCCGAGCAGGCCGGCGCGCAGCAGCCAGGTGTCCGCGTCCTCGTACGCAGCGGCCCACTGCCGACGCCACCGGTCCGCCTGGATGCGCCGTCGCTGCAGCTCCGGGACCAAGATGCGGAGCTTGCGGTCGAGCTGCTCGCGGCCGCGCTGCGCGGTCGCGAGCCGGCGGCGCAGCCACATCCGCCCGGCCCGTCCCGGCGGGACCCGGCCCGGAGCCGCCCGGGGGGTCACCGACCCGGCCCCCGGTGCGCTTCGAGCAGCCTCGAGGGCAGCATGGTCAGCTCGCGGGCAGGCAGCACGTCGGCCACCTCCCAGCACCGGTCGAGGGTGTCGTCCATCGTGCGGTACCCGCCGCGATGCTGGCTGACGAGGTGCTGCTCGAAGTCGGTGGCGAACCTCAGGTAGAGCTGGTCGGTGTCGTTCAGCGCGGACGCACCGATGATCTCCGCGAGATCGCGGACCTCGCGGGCGCGGGCGAGCGCGGCCAGCAGCTGGGCAGCGATGTCGAGGTGGTCCTCGCGGGTGCGGCCGGGCCCGGCGCCGCTGCGCATCAGCCTGGACAGCGAGGCCATGGGGTCGATCGGGGGATAGACGCCGCGGGCGTTGACCTCCGCCGACAGCACGATCTGGCCCTCGGTGATGTAGCCGGTCAGGTCGGGGACGGGATGGGTGATGTCACCGGCGGGCATCGTCACCACCGGCAGCACGGTGACCGAGCCGGCCTTGTCGCGGATCCGTCCGCAGCGTTCGTACAGTGACGCCAGGTCGCTGTAGAGGTAGCCCGGGTAGGCCCGCCGGCCGGGCATCTCGCCGCGGGCGGCGGACACCTCGCGCAGCGCCTCGGCGTAGCTGGTCATGTCGGCGAGCACGACGAGCACGTGCCGGTCGTGCGCGAAGGCGAGGTTCTCGGCGACCGTCAGGGCGATCCGTGGCGTGAGGATCCGTTCGATCACCGGGTCGTCGGCGGTGTTGACCAGCAGGAGCAGCTCCCCGGCGGCGGAGCGTTCCTCCAGTGCCGCTCGCACCGCCGCCGCATCGGCATGCGTCAGACCCATCGCGGCGAACACCACGGCGAACGGCTCGGACCCGGCCGTGGACCGGGCGGCGATCTGAGCGGCCAGCTCCAGGTGCGGCAGCCCCGCCACCGAGAAGATCGGCAGCTTCTGGCCGCGGACCAAGGTGGTCAGCGCGTCGATCGCGGAGACGCCGGTCAGCACCGGTTCCGCGGGAGGGTCGCGACGTGTCGGGTTGAGCGGGCTCCCGGCGACCGCCGCCGTCACCGACCCGAAGACCGGCGGCCCGCCGTCGATCGGCTCGCCGCGCCCGTTGCACACCCGGCCGAGCCACCCCGGCCCGACCGGGACCCGCAGCGGCTGCCCCGAGAACGACACCCGCGCGCTGCCCGGTGCCAGCCCCTCCGTGCCCTGGAGGACCTGGACGACGGCCAGGTCGCGGTTCACCTCGAGGACGAGTCCCTGCCGGACGGACCGGGGGTCGTCGTCGTCCGCCGTCCTGATCACCGCGAACTCGTCCCACCCCACGCCGGAGGTGTTGCTGACGACGATCAGCGGCCCGCGCAGCTCGGTGACCGTGCCGTAGTCGACGGCCAGCGACAGTGCCGGCGTGCGGACGGGGCCGGGGTCGGTCATCGCAGACCGGCCAGGGTGTCGACCATCTGGTCGCGGCGCACGGCGACGCCGTCCGCGCCGTCCGCGGTAGTCTCCTGGGCGGCGCGCAGGATGGGGGAGAAGTCGAGCTCCTCGATCTCCGCGGCGCCGATGCCGGCGTCGACCAGCTCGTCGCACCGGGCGACCACGGCGAGCACGGCGTCGACCAGGGCGGCCGTCTTGCCGGCCGTGCAGTGTGCATCGTTCGGTGACAACGCGCTCTGCTGCAGCACCCCTTCGCGCAGCAGCCGGCCGGCGAGCAGCACGACGCGTTCGCGCCCGGGAAGCGAGCCCGCCCCGACGAGCTCGGCGAGGTCGCGGAGGCGATCGGCCTCGGCGAGCAGGGTCATCACCCTGGCCCGCCGCGGAGCCCAGCCGACGTCGCCGTTGCGGGCGTACCAGACGCCGAGTCGGTCCGCGTCGCGGGAGAACGACCCGGCCCAGGCCACGGCCGGATAGTGCCGTGCGTAGGCGAGGTCGCGGTCGAGGCTCCAGAGCCCGCGGACGAAGCGCTGGGTGTGCGCGGTGACCGGTTCGGTGGTGTCGCCACCGGGGGGCGACACCGCGCCGATGATGGTGACGGACGCCTCCGCGCCGCCGAGGGTCGTGACGGCGCCCGCGCGCTCGTAGAACGCGGCCAGGGCGGACGCGAGCGAGGCGGGATAGCCCTCCTCCGCGGGCAGCGTGCCGGAGCGTGAGGCGAACTCTCGCAGCGCCTCGGCCCACCGTGACGTCGAGTCCGCGATGACGACGGCGTGGTAGCCCATGTCGCGGAAGTACTCGGCCACGGTCACGCCGGTGTAGATGCTGGTCTCCCTGGCCATCATCGGCATGTTCGAGGTGTTGGCGATGATCACAGTGCGCTCGGTCAGCCTCCGGCCGGTGCGCGGGTCGCTCAGCGTGGCCAGCTCGGCCAGCACGTCGGCCATCTCGTTGCCGCGCTCACCGCAGCCGACGTACACGATCACGTCCGCCGTGCACCACTTGGCGATCTGCTGCAGCAGCATCGTCTTGCCGGTCCCGAAGCCACCCGGGACGGCGGCGCTGCTGCCACGCGCCAGAGGCAGCACGGCGTCCAGGACCCGTTGCCCGGTCAGCAACGGCTCGGTGGCTTCGATGCGGCCGCGCACCGGTCGGGGGCGGCGGACCGGCCAGTCGGCACCGACACTGACCGGTGTGCCGCCCACGACCGCCACCGTGTCCGTCGAGGTGAACAGGCCGGGGTCGGCCAGCCACTCGACCCGGCCGCTCACGGCGGGCGGCACCAGCACCCGGTACTCGACGCTGCCCGCGTCCGGGACCGACCCGAGCCGGGACCCTTCGGTCACCTCGGTGCCGGCGGCGACCGACGGCTGCCAGGTCCATGGGACGCTCGGGAGACTGCGGTCGGCCTGCGGGACGAGCCAGGTCGGCGCGGCGGTGAGCGGACGCAGCAACCCGTCGAAGACCCCACCGAGCAGTTCCGGCCCCAGGCGCGCCGACAGCGGTCGGCCGAGGGCGGTGACCGGGTCGCCCGCGGCGAGGCCGCCGGTGTACTCGTACGCCTGGACCGAGATGGTCGTTCCGCGGATCGCGACGACCTCGCCGGGAAGCTGCGCTGCGCCGAGCCCGACCAGTTCGGCCATGGCCACGTCGGCGAGCCCCTCGACCTCGACCAGGGGCCCGCTGACCCGCACCACCCGGCCGGGTGGCCGGGAAGTGCCCTCGTCGTTCACCGGCTCGCCCACAGCTGCTCCACGTCCTTGGTGCTGATCACCGTGTCGACCAGTGCACCGGCTGATGCGTCGATGCTGCGGCCGTCGCCGGTCTCGGCGACCAGGCCGCCGTCGGGGTGATCGCGCACCGCGCCGGCACCGCCGAGCCGGGCACGAAGGGCAGCAGCCAGCCGGGCCCGCCTCTGGCCGTCCTCCAGCAGGGCGCGGACGGCGCTGCGCGCCCGTTCCCGCACCTCGTCGTACGTCGCGCGTCGGGCGGCCAGGACCACGCTGCGCGCCACCTGCCGGGACCGGGCCGCCTCGGCCTCCAGCAGGGCTGCGGCCTCCGCCTCGCCGTCGGCCCGCGCGCGGGCCAGCAGCGCTGCTGCCTCGTCGTGTGCCGCGGCGATGACCTGCTGCGCAGCTGCGTCCGCGTCCTGCCGGATCCGGGAGGCCTCGGCGTGAGCGCGGGTGATCAGGGCGGCACGAAGCGGTTCGAGCGCGGCCCGGCGAGCATCCATCCCGGGGGGCAGGGCGGGGGTCGGGGCGGGGGTCAGATCGGCGGTCGGGTCGGCGGTCACGGCGGCGTCACCACGCTGAGCGGGGCGTGCGGCGCGGTGCGTTCCTCAGCCAGCGCCTGAGCCGCAGCCGCAGTGAGGATCACCACCTCGACGCCGGCCGGGAGCGCCTTCCAGGCCGCCAGTGCCTGGTCGACGTCGTCCGCCGGGTAGACCCGCGCACCGGCGAGGGCGAACCCGAGGACCCGGGTCGACTCGCCGATCGCCGCGACCTCGCCCAGCGGAACACGCCTGCCGTCCACGCGGCGCGAGGTCACGTCCGGTGGGCTGAGCGGCGGGATCTGCGTCATGCCTTGCCGATCAGGATGACCGACACGATCAGTCCGTAGATCGCGATGCCCTCGGCCAGGCCGACGATCACCATGGCGCGGCCGAACAGCTCGGGTCGTTCGCTCATGGCGGCGAGCGCGGCGGATCCCGTGTAGGCCACCGCGAACGCGGCCCCGATCGACGACCCGGCCACGGCGATCGCTGCGCCGATCAGCGCCGACCCGTTCAGCGGCGCCGTGGTCACGGTCGCCGCGACCACCGCCGTTGCGGCGTGCGGAGGGGACGCGGCCAGCGATGTGGTGGCCGTGGCAGCCACCGCCACCAGGGCGAGCCCCCCGATCAGCAGCAGCCCGTTGGCGTACATCAGGAGGCGCAACCCCGGCCGCCCACGCCGACGCACCGTCCATCCGGTGGCCAGCGTCACCGCGATCAGTGCGGGCAAGGCGGTCATCCAGATCACCGTGGCACCTCCGTCGTGGCCAGCGGGACGTGCCAGGGCCGGAACGGCCGTCCCTCGATCTCGAAGACGCGGGAGAACAGTTCGTAGTACTCGAGCCGGAGCGCCTGGATGCCGGCCACGAGCCCTTCCAGCGCGAACGTCAAGGCGTTGCCCGCCAGGAACACCAGGACCGCCCCGCCGGTCCCGAGCGGGCCACGACCCCACAACCCAATGGTGGCCTGCCAGACCACCGCGCCCAATGCCGCGTGGGTCAACCCGAAAGCGGCCAGGCGGGCGAAGCTGACCAGGTTGGACCCGAGCCGGACGACCAGGTCGAACAGCTGTATCCCGGCCTGGGCTGCCCCCGCCGCGCCTCCGCCCGCCGAGACCAGCAGCCCGACGTACGCGCCGGCGAGCCCGCCGAGGGCGACGACCGCACCGAGCAGGACGAGCCAGGTGAGGTGCAGGTACAGGCCTGCTGCCACCGTGCCGAGCCCGAGGAAGAGGGCCGCCCCGGCCAGCCCGGACGGCGCGTAGACCGCCAGCCGCCAGCCGCCCTCCCGGAAGCGGTTCACCGTTCCGAGCGCGTACGCACCTGCCAGCAGGAGCGCACCGACCGCGACGGCGGCACCCAGGAGCAGCACCGGTCGCTCGAGCGGGGCGAGCCACAGGACCGGCACCACCTGCGTCGGACCGAAGAACTCCCCGTACAGCGCGCCGAAGACCATGCTGGTCAGCCCCGCTCCGGCCAGGAACAGCCAGACCGGAACCAGCCGGTCCAGCCGCGCAGACCAGCGCCGGCGCACCGCGACGGCCGCCAGGAGCAGCAGCGCGCCATGGCCGACGTCAGCGAACATCATCCCGAACATGACCACGTAGGCCAGACCCGCGATCGTCGACGGGTTCACATCCGCGTAGGGGACGGTCGCGTAGGTGTCGACCAGTGGCGCGAACTCCCGGGACGCACCCGACCGCGGCAGCAGCGTCGGCGGCTGGACTCCGGGTGGCCGCGGCATCGGCGCCACGGCACCACCGGCAGCCGCGACCCGGCCGGCCAGGGCAGGCAGGTCCTGGGCAGGCATCCATCCGACCAGCGCGCTCACACCGCCGCGGGTCACCGCCTGCGCAGATCGCTTCTCCAGCAGCACCTCACCGGCGATCAGGTCCAGCCGACCGGCCTGCTCGCACCGGGCCAGATCCGGCACGACCGGCGACAGCGCTCCCGCGATCCTGGTGGCGGCCGGGATCCGCTGGAGCCGAGCAGCTGCCGGTGTGCTGCTCGGCGCAGCGTCGGCGTCCGGCGTGGGCTCGTCCAGGGCGACCGTCCCCTCGTCGGCGACGGCGACGAGCAGGTCGCGCAGTGCATCCTGCGGGGCGAGCAGGGCCACCCGCTGCATGACCACCGGGTTGAGGGCTTCACGCCACCGCATCGAACAGCTCCATCGCGCCGCCGCCGCGCGCGGCCACTTCGAGTGCGGCCCGCAGCCGCCAGGCGTCGACCGCAAGGACCGCGACCGCGGCGGCCAGCACGTGCGGCCCGGCCGGGACCCGGCGACCCAGGTCGAATCCGTCGCGCTCGACCCGGGCCCACCACCGCGCCTCGGCCCGCCACAGGTCATCCGGATGACTGGCCTCGGCAAGCGCCCACCGTGCCTCGGCGGGGAGCACCGCGGCGAGCTCGGGCAGAGTGACGGCAGTCAGCGCGGCCGGACCGACGACCCGGGTCGCCGCGATCCTCGACACGTCCGGCAGGTCGCGTCGCTCGAGCAGGAGCGTCCGGGCCACGAGCAGGGCCGTGGCACCAGCGGCCCACGCGCCGGCATCCGGGACGGCGGCCGCCGTCCGGTCGGCCAGCGTCGTCCGCATGGCCAGCCCGATCTCGCGTGCCGTCCCGCCGCCTGGATCCCCCCACCACGACGTGGCCAGCACCTGTCGCACCTCGTCGAGGCTGGTGGTGTCCGCCAACCGCGGCCAGGCGGTGGCCAGCGCTCCGAGCCGGTAGGGCGCAGCGGCGTGGCCGCCCGCAAGACGGCGCAGCTGGCCCTCCACGTTGCTGATCTCGAGTCCGGCCGTCAGGACGCGAAGGACGGTCACACCGGAGCGCGGAGCCCAGCCTGCAAG
This sequence comes from Kineosporiaceae bacterium, assembly GCA_036745175.1. Classification (GTDB taxonomy): domain Bacteria; phylum Actinomycetota; class Actinomycetes; order Actinomycetales; family Kineosporiaceae; genus R-H-3. The sequence continues at coordinate 1,253 of DAIOGQ010000012.1, read as the reverse complement.
CACCCGAAGGTTCCACACCACTGTGTCGACCACGGCTCGTTGAGCCTCGGCGAGCGTCTGTCCCGGACGGACGTCGTGGCCGTACGGCGTCTGGGCCAGCGCGGCCAGCGCAGCTGCCAGCGTCGGGCCTGCGGCCAGGTCACGGCAGCCCGAGCGGCCGACCCGCCGGCGGGTCATCGCCCGGGCGCGAACACCGACCGCCACCCAGCCCGCGCTCACGACGGTACCTCCGGACGGTCGGTCGGCCTCGCCGTGTCCCCGACGGGTTCGCCGATGAGCTGGCCCACTGACGCGAGGACGGAGTCGACGAAGGACTGCATGCGTTCCTCGCCTCGACGGCGCACCTGGGCCGCGTCGCGCTCGGCTGCTGCCAGCACCGCGGCAGAGTCGCTCTCCCCGCGTTCACGTGCCAGCGCCATGGCAGCGGCGTGCTCGCCGCCGACGCGCGCGCGGGCGGCCGTGACGAGGCCGGCGGCCCGGTCCACTGCCGCCGTGTGAGCATCGGCCGCCGCACGGCGAGCCCGCGCGATGATGTCGGCGCACTCGAGCCCGGTCCGCGCCAGGTCGTCGAACAACGGCTGCAGCTCCGCCTCCAGGTCGGCGACCCGGTCGACAGGTACACCCGTCGCGCTGGCTGCGCCCGGCGCGCCGGCGGGGCGGAAGCGGTACAACAGGTCCCGAGCCCTCGTCACGCGCTCTCCCCTTCGCCCCTGTGCCCCCTGAACATCATCGTCGCGTCGGCCGCTGTGAACATCAACGGAATCGAGCGTGACGCGCACCCAACAGGCGGCATCAGCCGACGAGATGTGCGTCGACCGGGACCTACGACCGCGATTCGCGAGATCGACCGCGAGGGTTCAGCCACGAGTGGAACTGTCGTCCCGAAGACCGCTACGGCGTCCGTCCGCGGTCCCCGCCGTGCCCCGCCCGGGGCGGGACGCGGACATCAGGCGAGTCACGCGCGTTCGCCGGCGGCCGGCAGCTGCGAGCTCGACCGGGCTTGCCGGGCTGCTGCTGGCGACCACCGGCCCAGGTCGCTCGGCAAGGCCTACCGCCGCGTCCGTGCATGGCCTCCGGCACTCGTGGGCGACGCTCGCGCTGAAGGCTGAAGGCCGGTGCGAACCCGAAAGTCGTCCAGGAGCGGCTCGGTCGTTCGACCATCGGCATCCGGTGCCCTGCGGCGCGTGTCGAGCGATGTGTGTCCGAGGGGGGACTTGAACCCCCATGCCCGTTAGGGCACTAGCACCTCAAGC
>DAIOGQ010000011.1:2214-28311 GCA_036745175.1 Kineosporiaceae bacterium | reverse complement strand
CGCCGCCGCGCCGCCCCGCCCCCACGCTCTGGCGCACCTGCTCGCCGAGGGAGGACGCGCGCCGGCCGGCCTCGTCGGCTGCGGCGTCGACGTTGCGGGCGAGCCCGCTCAGCACGCTGACCCCCGTCGACGGGAACCACCGGGCACGGCGGCGTGCGCGTTTGGGCACGGACGCCGCCACGCCGTGGGCGATCGTCCGGACGTCGTCCGAGAGGTCGTCGACGCCCCGCCCGGGCGCCCCGGGCGGCATGTAGCGCGCCTCCTCGAGGTCCTCGACGAGCCGGCCGAGGGCGGCCCGCTCGGTGACGCCGAGCGCGTGGTCGCGGCCGAGCCGGTCCGCCAGGGCGCGCGGCGTCCATGACGCCGCCCACTGGACGCCGAGGTCCGCGAGCCGCTCGCGCAGGTCGTCCCACGCCGCCTCGGCCCGCGCCGCCGCGGTCCTCGCCCGCGACCAGCGCCGTCGCCGGACGGCGGTCGCCGCGAGGAGCGGCACGAGGAGCAGGAGCAGCAGTGCCAGGACGACGACGACGACCCGCCACGGGACCGCGGCGAGGACGCGCTGCAGGGCCGGCGCGCTGTCGACCGTGTCCTGGCCGGTCTCGTCCGGCCGCTGGGCCGTCGCGCGGTTCGACGGGGCCTGGGACTGCGTCGCCGTCGGCTGCGCGGTCGGCTCCTCCTCGGGCTCCAGGCCGGCGGTGTAGCCGGGTACCTGCGCGACCCGGCCGGCCGGGGTCGGCTCGAACCGGACCCAACCGGTGCCCTCGAAGTAGAGCTCGGGCCACGCGTGGGCGTCCTGCAGGCTCACCTCGTAGCTGCCGTCGGCGACCCGCTTGCCGGGCAGGAAGCCGACGGCGACCCGGGCCGGGATCCGCAGCGACCGGGCCATGACGGCCATCGCCGAGGCGAAGTGCACGCAGTACCCCCGCTTGACGTCGAGGAACTCCAGCAGCACGGCCTGCGAGCCGTCGTCCGCACCGCTGCCGACCGGCGCGTTGGTGTCGTAGGTGAAGTCGCCGCCGCGGAAGAACTTCTGCAGGTTGGTCGCCTTCTCGTAGGCCGATCCGTCACCGGCGATCTCCGCGGCCCGGTCGCGCAGCGCCTTCGGGAAGTCGGCGGGCAGCGCCGTGTACTCCTGGTTGATGCTCGCCGGTGGGCTGCCGGCCGCGTCGAGCTGCTCCGGGGTCGGGGACACCCCGAGGTAGAACGCCCGGTAGCCGCGGTTCCGGGTCGACACGCCGTCGCCGACGACGTTGAGCGTCGAGGCGTCCCAGAGCCACTTGCCCTCGATGTCGACCCGGTACGTCGGGTAGGGCAGCGGCAGGAAGTTCTGCTCGTACTCGCGGACGTCGACGGCGATCTCGTGCTGGGTCGTGGTGATCGTCGTGCCGAGCCCGGGCGGTGCCGCGAACTGCTCCTGCACCCGGTTGTCCGCGGGGATCTGGCGCCCGGTGGGCGGCGACCAGGTCGAGCCGTCGTAGCGGGTGTCGGCGACGATCCGCAGCGGCTGCGCGGTCGCCTGCGGGTCGAGCCGGTAGCTCAGGATCGTCGTGCTGCTGCGCGCGTTGAGGTTCTCGCGCAGGTCGAGGATCGGGTTGAGGACCTTGATCTGGCGGTTGCCCCGGCCCTCGCCGTCACCGCCGCCGGCGCCGAGGATCTGCTCGCCGAGGCCGGGCACGAGCGGCGGCACGAGAACCGCGACCACGAGCGCGCCGATGCCGATCCGGCGCGCGCCGCTCAGCGGCCCGCCGCCCATGACCCGGCCCTCGCCGTCCGGTCCGAGGTTGCCCAGGACGCGGCCCCAGCCCCGGATCCGGTCGGTCGCGTCCGCCGCGATGAGCAGCAGGTAGCCCAGCCCGGCGAGGACGAACCAGCCCCAGGCGACACCGTCGGACAGCACCGCCGCGGGCACGCAGTAGACGGCGAGCAGCGGCAGACCGGCGACCGCCGGCTTGCGCAGGGACACCGCGACGACGTCGACGACGACCGAGACGAGGCCGACGCCGCCGGCGACGAGCAGGATCAGGCCACGGGCGGGCTCGACGGGCGGGCCGTCCTGGCGGGTGATCTCGGCGCCGACCTCCACGAGGTCGACGAGCGCCGCCCAGGCCCCTGGTCCCGGCAGCACGCCCCACAGCGCTGCCTCCCGGGCGAACAGGGCCGTGACGGTCAGTGCGAAGGCCGCGAGCTGCGCGGCTGCGACGAGAAGCCAGGACCGGGTCACCTGCCGGACCGCGGCGCCGACGCCCGCCACCACCGCTACGAGCACGAACACCGCGACGAGCCACGCCTTGCCGCGCACGAGCGGGCTCAGCGTGAGGGCCGCGAGCATCGTCGCGGTCACCGAGGCGAGGGTCAGCCGGGCCTGCGTCGTCGAGCTCATCTCCTCGGTCCCTCCGTCCTCGAGGCGGCGGTCATGCGCCACCTGCCGCACCCGGCACCGACGCCAGCCGGACGTCGGGCGTCCCCGGTCGCGCAGTGGCGACCCGGTCCCACGCGTGCCGGACTGTCTCGTCGGGCCCCGCCTCGGTGACGACCCAGCCCCCGGAGCGCAGGATCGCCGCGGCGCGCGCCCGCTCGTCGTCGAGCTCGGCCGCCCGGCGCGGTGGCAGCGGCCCCCAGACGGTCGTCCGGAGCAGGACCGCGATCCCGCGTCCGGCCTGCCGGCCCGTCCGGGCCAGCGCGATCGCCTCGTCCTCGCCGATCTCGCCGAGCACGGCGACGACGAGTCCGTCGCCGCCCGTGCGCGCCATCGCGGTGATCGCTCCCGTGAGGTCGCGCGGCTCGCCGAACCCGACGACGGCGAGCTCGTCGAGGAGCTGGCCCGCGCCGTCCCCGCTGTAGGGGCCGGTCCAGCCGGCGGGCCGCTCGTCGATGACGAGCCGGACGCCGTACCGCTGGTTCGCGAGGTGGACGGCCACCGACGCCGCCGCGCTGACGGCCCACTCGAAGGAGGACGCCGGGCCCTCGCCGCGGTGCCCCTCGCGCCGGGTGTCGAGCAGGACGGTCGCGCGCATCTGCCGGGGCTGCTCGTCGCGACGGACCATGAGCTCGCCGCGGCGCGCCGTCGAGCGCCAGTGCACGCGGCGCAGGTCGTCGCCGTGGCGGTACTCACGGGTCGCGACGTCGTCCTCGCCGCTCGCGGCCGCGCTGCGCGCCAGGGACTCGCCGCTGCCGGCCCACTGGCCGCCGGCGGTCACGGGGGACAACGGCCACGTCCGCGGGACGACGACGAGCGGGTCGGTCGCGGTGAAGGAACGGGTCAGCTCGCACATGCCGAACGGGTCGGTGAGCCGCAGCCGCAGCGGGCCGACGGCGTAGCGGCCGCGGACCTCCGAGCGCAGCGAGTACGTGACCGCCGCCCGCCGCCCGCCGGGCAGCCGGGCGAGCACGAAGCGCGGGGACGGGCCGAGCGAGTAGGGCACCCGGTCCTCGGCGAGCAGGACGCGGGTCGCGATCCGGGTCAGGTTCTCCAGCTCGAGCCGGACGCGCGCGGTCGTCCCGGCGACGACCCGGTGCGGCGTGATCGTCCGGGTTAGGGCGAGCCGTTAGCGCGAGCGCCCGAGGGCGATCGCGCAGCCGAGCGGAAGGGCGGCGAGCAGGACGGCGACGCGCAGCAGGTCCTGCTGACCGAGCACGACGGCGCAGACGGCGGCCGCGCCGCCCGCGGCGAGGAAGGACCGGCCCCGGGTCGTCAGCCCGGACAGCGCGGGCCGCAACCATGCGGTGAGGTTGTTCACGACGCTGCCCGTCCCTTCCTCTGCGACTCCTCTGCGACCGTCCGGCCCGACCCGGACCCCGGGCGTTCCGGTCAGGCGGTCACGCGCGACCGCGGGATGGCGACGTGGGCGAGGAGCCCGGACAGGACCTCCTCGGGCGAGCGGCGAGCGAGCTGGGCGTCCGCGCTCGGCAGGAGCCGGTGCGCGAGGACCGGGTGCACGAGCTCCTGCACGTCGTCCGGCAGCACGTGCTCGCGTCCGGCCATCGCTGCGTGCGCCTTGGCGGCCCGCAGCAGGTGGAGCGCGGACCGCGGCGAGGCGCCGAGCCGCAGGTCGGCCGTCGAGCGCGTGGACCGGACGAGCGCGACGACGTACTCCTTGACGGCCTCCGAGGCGTAGACAGCGCGCGCGGTCGCGATGAGCCGGCGGACGATCTCGGCGTCCGCGACGGGCGCGAGGCCGGGCAGCGGGTCCTGGGAGCCGTGCCGGTCGAGCATGTCCATCTCGGAGGACGCCGACGGGTAGCCCATCGAGAGCCGCGCCATGAAGCGGTCGCGCTGGGCCTCCGGCAGCGGGTACGTTCCCTCCATCTCGACCGGGTTCTGGGTTGCCATGACGATGAACGGCGGCTGGAGCCGGTACGTCGTGCCGTCGACGGTGACCTGCCGCTCCTCCATGCACTCCAGGAGGGCGGACTGGGTCTTCGGCGAGGCACGGTTGATCTCGTCGCCGACGACGACGTTCGCGAAGACGGCTCCGGGCTTGAACTCGAAGTCGTGCCGCTCCTGGTTGTAGACGCTCACCCCGGTGACGTCGCTCGGGAGCAGGTCGGGCGTGAACTGGATACGGCGCACCGAGCAGCCGACCGACCGGGCCAGTGACTTGGCGAGCATCGTCTTGCCGACGCCGGGCACGTCCTCGAGGAGCAGGTGTCCCTCGGCGAGCAGCACGGTCACGGCCAGACGGACGACGTCCGGCTTGCCCTCGACGACGGTCTCCACGGCGGACCGGATGGTACCGGTCACGCGGACGAGCTCGTCGATCGACGTGGGGGCAGGTGTGCTCACACCGTCTCCTTCGCTGTCTGGCCCTGCGGTGTGACCACAGTCTCTCAGGTCGTGGGCGGGGTCACCTGCGTCAACGTCATCGGGACGCATGACGTTCACCGGACGCCGTGCTGCCGTCACAGGTTGCAGCCGCCCGGCCGCTGGCCGCTCGGAGCCCGCCCAGGACATACGCCGATGACGCTCTTCAGGTTCCCCCACATCCCCCCACGGCCGCCGTGCGAGGACGCACGAACCCCCTGGCCGGCAGTGGTGGACGCCGGGGACCACCCGGTTTGTCCGGGCATCGGGCCGGTCGGGACGCTCGGACCCTCCACTCCGCGCGCATGCCTCTGACCTGCAGGAATGCCTCTCACAAGGGCGGGCGCAGGTGGTGTCGCCGTTGACCGTGGAGGAAAGTGGAGTACAGTGGGGGCACTTGGAGCGGAAGGGCACGCCGGCCGGCTGAAGCGCACAGCCGGCGGCGGTCGGAGGGAGGCGGCGCCGTGTTCCTCGGCACGCACACCCCCCGGCTCGACGACAAGGGCCGGCTCATCCTTCCGGCGAAGTTCCGGGAGCAGCTCGAGGAGGGCGTCGTGGTGACGAGGGGGCAGGAGCGCTGCCTCTACGTCTTCCCGATGGCCGAGTTCGAACGACTCGCCGGCCAGCTGCGACAGGCCCCGGTGACGAGCAAGCAGGCCCGCGACTACCTGCGTGTCTTCCTCTCCGGTGCCAGCGACGAGCAGCTCGACAGGCAGGGCCGGATCACGATCCCGACGCTGCTGCGCGGGTACGCGGGGCTCGAGCGCGACTGTGCCGTGATCGGCGCCGGCCAGCGTGTCGAGATCTGGGACTCCGGAGCGTGGGAGCGCTACCTGTCCGACTCCGAGCAGGCGTTCGCCGAGCAGACCGAGGAGGTGGTCCCGGGCCTGTTCTGACCGGCCGTCCCACACCGCTCGGCAGCACCGACCAGTCCCACCCCCGACCAGTCCCACCCCGATCGGCCCGACCGGTCTGTCGGGGCCGCACCGGCCGCGCTGCGGCCCGGTGATGAGGTCTCCAGCCGCCCGTGGCGTCCTGACTCACCTTCCCCGGTGTCAGGCCGCCGAGGGCGGGCGGATGGGGACCTGACCACCGGGACGCACCACGAAAGAACCACCCGGCACCCGCAGCACGAGCACCGCCCACCACAGGCATCGCATCGCCCGGTCCGCGCCGGGACGGAAGGGTCGAGATGACAGGCTCCCGCGACGACGCGCGCGACCGGCACGTGCCGGTCATGCGCGAGCGTTGCGTCGCCCTGCTCGCCCCGGCGCTCGCGGCGCCCGGTTCCGTCGTCGTCGACGCGACGCTGGGGATGGGCGGCCACAGCGAGGCCCTCCTGGAGGCATGCCCGCAGGCCGTCCTCGTCGGCATCGACCGCGACCCCCAGGCGCTCGACCTCGCCGGCCGCCGGCTCGAGCCGTTCGCCTCCAGGGTCCACCTCGTGCACGCCGTCTACGACGAGCTGCCCGACGTCCTCGACCGCCTCGGCCTGCCCGCCGCCCACGGCGTGCTCCTCGACCTCGGCGTCTCCTCGCTCCAGCTCGACGAGGCCGGGCGCGGCTTCGCGTACAGCGTCGACGCCCCGCTCGACATGCGGATGGACCCCACGACCGGGCCGACCGCCGCGGACGTCCTGAACACGTACGACGCCCGTGACCTCGCCCGTGTCCTGTCCCGGTACGGCGAGGAGAAGTTCGCCCGCCGGATCGCCGACGCGGTCGTCCGGGCCCGGGCCGTCGAGCCGCTGGTGACGAGCGCCCGGCTCGTCGACCTCGTCCGCAGCAGCATCCCGGCGCCTGCCCGCCGGACCGGGGGCAACCCCGCGAAGCGCACGTTCCAGGCGCTGCGGATCGAGGTGAACCGCGAGCTCGAGGTCCTCGAGCGAGCGGTCCCGGCCGCTGTCGACGCCCTCGCCGTGTCCGGCCGGGTCGTCGTCCTCGCCTACCACTCGCTCGAGGACCGGATCGTCAAGCGTGCCCTCACCGACGGGGCCCGGGGCACGACGCCACCCGGTCTGCCGGTCGAGCTGCCCGAGCACGCACCGGTGCTCCGGCTGCTGACCCGCGGGGCCGAGACGGCGTCCGAGTCGGAGATCGCGGCCAACCCGCGCGCGGCGTCCGTGCGACTGCGCGCCGCCGAGCGGGTCCGGGCCGGCCGGGGGGGTGCGCCCGCCAGGAGGCGCACGTACAGCAGAGGGGATGCAGCATGAGCCAGTCCACCGCCGTCCGGGTCCCGGCCCGGCACGCCCGGCCGGTCGCCCGGCCGGTCCCGGCGCCGCCGCGGCTGCGGGTCGTCTCCGCGCCCACGCACACCCGGTCCCGGGCCGGAGCCGTCGTCGGCTGCGGCGCGCTGCTGGTCGCCGGGCTCGTGACGCTCCTGCTGCTGCAGATGAGCCTCGAGCGCGGCGCCTACTCGCTGCAGGCGGCGCAGGGGCAGGCCCGCGAGCTGAGCGAGCAGGAGCAGGCGCTCCGAGAGCAGATCGAGAAGCTCCAGGCCCCGCAGAACCTGGCCGCGAAGGCGGCCGCGCTCGGCATGGTCGAGGCGCCGAACCCGGCGTTCCTGCGCGCGAGCGACGGCCGGGTGCTCGGCGTGCCTGCGCCAGGAGTAGCCAGGCCATCACCTACGGTGAAGAAGGCCGACGCCAAGGCGCCGTCGGCCGGCAAACCGCCGGCGAAGGTGCCGGCGAAGGCCGATGCCGCCACGAAGAGCGCGGCGAAGCCGCCGGCCAAGCCCGCCGCCGCCAAGCCCAGGCCCAGGGCGACGCCGTAGCGAGCAGGTCGGCGACCGACCGAGGACCGGACGACGGACACCACACCAGCACGGGAGGTCGGCGTGGTCGACGGCACACGGGGAGCCGCTGGGCGCTCCGGCACCGGACCGGCGGCGCCCGGCCGCTCGCCGGCGCAGCCGCGCGCGGCCTCGGGTCGCTCGCAGCCGGCCCCGCGGGCGAAGTCCGCATCGCGTGCTCAGCCTGGCTCGCGTGCTCAGGCTGCCCCGCGTGCGCAGGCTGCCCCGCGCCCCCAGCGGGCCCGTCGCACGCAGGAGCCCCCTCGCAACCGCACGAGCGCGCGCGGCGCAGCACCCGGGCGTACCCAGCCGCCACGGCGGACCGCAGCGGTGCAGCCCCGTCCCGACGAGCGCCGGGCCGCTCCGCGACCGCAGCAGCGGCGTCCGGCCCGTCCGCCCAGGCCGCGCCGCCGCCCGCGGCTCGGCGACCCGCAGAACCGGCTCAAGGTCGGTCTCGTCGTCGTCTTCGTGGCCCTGTCGGTGCTCGGGGCGCGGCTCGTCCAGCTGCAGGGGCTCGATTCCGCCGCGCTGGCCTCCGAGGCCCTCGACAAGCGCCTCGTCGACGTCGAGCTCGCAGCGCACCGCGGCGACATCACCGACGCGCAGGGCCGCCTCCTGGCCTGGACCGTCGAGCGCCGGAACATCCTCATCGACCAGACCCTCGTCGGGAACTACGACCGGAAGGGGACCGAGAAGACCCCGTCGGGGATCGCCGGCGCAGCGCACGACCTCGCCCCCGTCCTCGGCATGGACGTCAAGACCCTCACCGCCAAGCTCACGGGCGCGCGCCGGGGCGCGTACGTCAAGAAGGACGTGCCGCCGGACGTCTACCGCCGCGCGCGTGCCCTGCGCGTGCCCGGGCTCGGCGCCGAGCAGGCGAGCCGGCGGGTCTACCCGGCCGGCAGCGTCGGCGCCCAGGTCGTCGGCTTCGTCAGCGGCGACGGCCGTCCGCTCGCGGGCGTCGAGCGGCTCTACGACGACCAGCTGCGTGGCACGGACGGCAAGGCCGCCTACGAGCGCAGCGAGGACGGCGCGAGGATCCCGACCGGGGTCAACGAGGAGACCGACCCGGTCGACGGGACGTCGATCCGGCTGACGATCGACCAGGACATCCAGTGGAAGGCGCAGCAGGTCCTCGACGCCGAGGTCGCGAGGTTCGGCGCCGAGACCGGCTACGTCGTCGTCATGGAGCCGGCCGGCACCATCCTCGCGCTGGCCTCCGGGCCCGGCTTCGACGCGCAGAACCCTGGGCGCAGCACCGCCGCGAACCGGGAGAACCGCGCGCTCACCGACGTCTTCGAGCCCGGCTCGACGTCCAAGGTCGTCACGCTCGCCGCGGCGCTCGAGGAGAAGGTCGCCACGCCGGACACGGAGGTGACGATCCCGCCGGTGCTCAAGCGCGCCGACCGGACCTTCCACGACTCGCACGCGCACGGCGTCGAGCAGCTCACCGTCGCGGGGGTGATGGCGAAGTCGAGCAACATCGGCACGATCCTGCTCGGTGAGCAGGTGCCGAAGGAGCGGATGTACGACTACATGCGCGCGTTCGGCCTCGGGACGAAGACCGGCGTCGGGCTCGGTGAGTCCGCCGGCCTGCTGTCGGCGCCGGCGAAGTGGGACGGCTCGCAGCGCTACACGGTGCTCTTCGGGCAGGGCCTGGCGGTCACCGCGCTCCAGTCGGCCGACGTCTTCGCGACGATCGCGAACGACGGGGTCCGGGTCGCGCCGCGGATCATCGCCGGGACGACCCCCCCGGACGGCACCTTCGTGCCGTCCGCCCGGGCCCCGGTCACCCGGGTCGTGAGCGCGGACACCGCGCGCAAGGTGCGGCTCATGATGGAGAGCGTCGTCGGCGAGGAGGGCACGGCCGTCAAGGCGGAGATCCCGGGCTACCGGGTCGCCGGCAAGACGGGCACGTCGCAGCTGGCCGACCCGTCGTGCGGCTGCTACCGCTCCGGCTGGTACACCGCGAGCTTCATCGGGATGGCGCCGGCGGACAAGCCGTCGCTCGTCGTCGCGGTCGTCCTGCAGAAGCCGAAGAAGGGGTACTACGGCGGCACCGTCGCGGCGCCCGCGTTCCAGGAGATCATGTCCTACGCCCTCACGAAGCGGCAGGTCCCGCCGACCGGCACGACCGCCCCCACCGCCACGCTGACGTGGGACTGACCGGGCCGTCCGACGACCACGGCGACGGCGCCCCCGACCGCGATCGCCGCGACGACCACGGCGGCCCGGGGAGGGCGCGCCCGCCGGGGGCGGTAGCCTCGGCGTCCGTGCCGACTCCCGGCGGTCCCCGCCCCCGTCGTCCCCCCGCCGCGGTCCTCGCGTCGGTCGCCGAGCACCTGCGGACGACCGTACCCGCCGCTGCGGCGACCGTCGTCGTCACCGGGATCACGTTGTCGTCCCGGACCGTTCGCGCCGGCGACCTCTACGCCGCGCTGCCGGGGTCCCGCGCGCACGGCGCGGACTACGCGGCGGACGCCACGGCGGCCGGGGCCCGCGCGATCCTCACCGACCCTGCGGGCCTCGGCGCGGCGACGGCGACCGGGGTCCCCGTACTCGTCGTGGACACCCCGCGCGCCGTTCTCGGCGACCTCGCCGCCTGGCTCTACGGCCGACCGGCGCAGGCGCTGACGATGCTCGGCGTGACCGGCACCAACGGCAAGACGACGACCACCTTCCTCCTCGACGCCGCGCTGCGCGCCACGGGACAGACGACCGGGCTCGTGGGGACGGTCGAGATCCGCTCCGGCGGGCGCCGGGTCACGAGCACCGGGACGACGCCGGAGGCGCCCGACCTGCACGCGCTCCTCGCGGTGATGGTCGAGGACGGCGTCCGGACGTGCTCGATGGAGATCTCCAGCCACGCCCTGGCCCAGCATCGGGTCGACGGCCTCGTCGTCGACGTCGCAGGGTTCACGAACCTGTCCCAGGACCACCTCGACTACCACCGGACCATGGCGGAGTACTTCGAGGCCAAGGCAGTGCTGTTCACCCCCGCCTTCTCCCGCCGCGGCGTCGTCTGCGTCGACGACGCGTGGGGCCGCCGGCTCGTCGGGCGGGCCGAGGTGCCGGTCGTCACCGTCGCGAGCCGGCCGACCCCCGACGGCCAGGCGCCGGCCGACTGGCGGGTCGTGGCGCGGTCCCTCGACGCGGGCCTGGCGACCGCACAGGTCCTCGGTCCGGACGGCGTCGACCTCGAGCTGCGGTGCCCGCTGCCCGGAGACTTCAACGTCGCCAACACTCTGCTCGCCCTCGCGATGCTCGTCGAGGCCGGCCACGAGCCGGTGGCGGCCGCGGCCGCTCTCGCCGAGGCCGGCCCCGTGCCCGGCCGGATGGAGCGGGTCCGGCCCACGGGGGCACCCGGCGAGCCGGTTGTCGTCGTCGACTACGCGCACACCCCGGACGCCGTCACGGCGGCGCTCGACGCGCTGCGCGACGCCGGGCACCCGCTCGTCGTCGTCCTCGGCGCCGGCGGCGACCGTGACCGGGAGAAGCGCCCGCTGATGGGCGCGGCCGCGGCCCGGGCCGCCGACGTCGTCGTGGTCACCGACGACAACCCACGCTCGGAGGACCCGGCCGCGATCCGCGCCGCCGTCCTCGACGGCGCGCTCGCCGCGGCCCGCGGCCCGGGGGTCGCCGAGGGCCTGGAGGTCGTCGAGGTCGACGGCCGGCGGGCCGCGATCGGCGAGGCCGTCCGCCGGGCCTGGGGCGGCGGGGTCGTCCTCCTGGCGGGCAAGGGCCACGAGCAGGGCCAGGACGTCGCAGGCGTCGTCCACCCCTTCGACGACCGGGCGGTGGCCCGCGAGGTCCTCGGCGAGCAGGCGCTGTCGAACCACCCGGAAGGGACCCGCGCGTGATCCGGCTGACCCTCGCCGAGGTCGCCGAGGTGACCGGCGGGCGCCTCGCCGGGGGAGCGGTCCCTGCCGCACGGGTCACCGGGGGCGTCCTCGTCGACTCGCGCGCCGTCGGGGCCGGTGACCTGTTCGTCGCCCTGCCCGGCGAGCGGGTGGACGGCCACGACTACGCGCGGGCCGCCGTCGGGGCGGGGGCGGTCGCCGTCCTCGCCGGCCGTGAGACCGGCGTCCCGTCCGTCGTCGTGGACGACCCGCAGGCGGCGCTCGGTGCGCTCGCCCGTGCCGTCGTCGACCGGCTCGACGCGATGACCGTGGTCGCCGTCACCGGGTCGTCGGGCAAGACCAGCACGAAGGACCTGCTGCGCGTCCTGCTGTCCCGCCTCGGCCCGACCGTCGCGCCCGAGGGCTCGTTCAACAACGAGATCGGCGCGCCGCTCACCGCGCTGCGGGCCGACGAGGGCACCCGCTACCTCGTCGCAGAGATGGGCGCGCGGATGCCGGGCAACATCGCCTACCTGTGCTCGGTGACACCGCCGGCCGTGTCCGTCGTCCTCAACGTCGGGACGGCGCACGTCGGGGTCTTCGGCAGCCGCGACGTCATCGCGGCGACGAAGGGCGAGATCGTCGAGGCGCTGGACGCCGGCGGGGTGGCCGTCCTCAACGCCGACGACCCGCTCGTCGCCGCGATGGCGACCCGGACCCGGGGACGCGTCGTACGGTTCGGGGAGTCCGCGACGGCGGACGTGCGCGCGGCCGACGTCCGGCTCGACGCCACGGCCCGCCCGCGCTTCCGGCTCGAGGCGCCGGCCGGCACGGCCGAGGTCGCGCTCGCCCTGCACGGCGAGCACAACGTCTCCAACGCGCTCGCGGCCGCCGCCGTCGCGCTCGAGCTCGGGCTGGGGCTGGACGACGTCGCCGACGCGCTCGGCACCGCCCGCGCGACGAGCCGATGGCGGATGGAGGTGACCGAGCGCCCCGACGGCGTCACGGTCGTCAACGACGCCTACAACGCCAACCCCGACTCGGTCCGGGCGGCCCTCAAAGCGCTCGCCGCGATGGGCCGGGCACCGGGCCCGGGCGGCCGCCCGCGCCGTACGTGGGCCGTCCTCGGCGAGATGCTCGAGCTGGGCGAGGACTCCCGGGGCGAGCACGACGCGATCGGCCGGCTTGCTGTCCGGCTGGACATCTCCCGCCTCGTCGCCGTCGGCGCCGGGGCTCGGCCCTACCACCAGGGTGCGAGCCACGAGGGCTCGTGGGGAGAGGAGTCGGCCTGGGTGCCGGACCTCGAGGCCGCGCTCGAGCTGCTGCGCACGGACCTCGCGCCCGGCGACGTCGTCCTCGTCAAGGCGTCACGCTCGGTGGGCCTCGACCGGCTCGCCGCGCGGCTGCTCCGGACGCCGGTGACGGTCGGTGGCCGCCCGGCGGACGCTGCCGGGGCGTCCGTCGGCGCGGCGGTCCCGCCGGCCGAAGCCGGGACACGGGAGGATGACAGCCAGTCGCCGGCGTCCGAGGAGGAGATCGCGCCGTGAGGGCAGTCCTCATCGCCGCTGCGGTCTCGCTCGTCTGCGGGCTGTTCGGCACCCCGCTCTACATCCGGTTCCTCGTCAAACGCGCGTACGGCCAGTTCATCCGCGACGACGGTCCGACCTCGCACCACACCAAGCGCGGCACGCCGACCATGGGCGGTGTCGTCATCATCGGCTCGGCGCTGTTCGCCTATGCCTGTGCGCACGTCTTCACGCTGCGGCCGCCGACGGTCTCCGGGCTCCTCGCCCTGTTCCTCATGACGGGTCTGGGCATCGTCGGCTTCCTCGACGACTTCATCAAGATCTCCAAGCAGCGCAGCCTCGGCCTGCGCGCAGGGGCGAAGCTCACCGGTCAGTCCTTCGTGGCGGTGGTGTTCGCGATCCTCGCGACGCAGTTCGAGAGCGACGGGTCGAACCTCACGCCCGCGTCGCTGCGGATCTCCTTCATCCGGGACACCCCGATCAACCTCGCGTTCGCGGGGACCACGGTCGGCGTGGTGCTCTTCGTCATCTGGGCGTACGTCATGATCGCCGCGACGAGCAACGGCGTGAACCTCACCGACGGCCTCGACGGCCTCGCCACCGGTGCGAGCGTCATGGTCTTCGCCGCGTACGTGCTCGTCGGCACCTGGCAGTCGAACCAGTCGTGCCAGCTCGTCAACGACGTCGCCGCGGGACCGCAGTGCTACGACGTGCGCGACCCGAGGGACCTCGCCGTCGTCGCCGCGTGCGTCATGGGTGCCTGCTTCGGCTTCCTGTGGTGGAACGCATCGCCGGCGAAGATCTTCATGGGCGACACCGGCTCGCTCGCCCTCGGCGGCGCGCTCGCGGCCCTGGCCATCCTCACCCGCACCGAGCTCCTGCTCGTCCTGCTCGGTGGCCTGTTCGTCCTCATCTCGCTGTCGGTCATCATCCAGGTCGGCTTCTTCAAGCTGACCAGGAAACGGGTCTTCCGGATGGCGCCGCTCCAGCACCACTTCGAGCTCGCCGGCTGGGGCGAGGTCACGATCGTCATCCGGTTCTGGATCATCGCCGGGCTCTTCGTGGGTCTGGGGCTCGGGGTGTTCTACGCGGAGTGGGTGGTGGGTACGTGAGGGATCCCGGCTCCCTCACCCACGGCGGCGCCGACTGGGCCGGGCTGCGGGTCGTCGTCGCCGGGATCGGCGTCTCGGGGTTCGCGGCGACCGACGCGCTGCTCGAGCGGGGCGCGCACGTGGTCGTCGTCGACGGCCGGGACGGTGCGGCGGAGCGCGAGCGCGGCGTCATCCTCGACGCGCTCGGTGCCGAGGTCCGGCTCGGCGAGGGCACGACGGACGGGCTGCCCGCGGTCGGGTCCCGCTACGGGTCGGCCGGCGCCGCCGCCGGCACCCCGGCCGACCTCGTCGTCACGTCGCCCGGCTGGCGCCCCGACCAACCGCTCCTCGTCGCGGCCGCCGCGGCCGGCATCCCGGTCTGGGGCGAGGTCGAGCTCGCATGGCGGATGCGGGCGGCGTCGGGCGCCGCACCGTGGCTCACGCTCACGGGGACGAACGGCAAGACGACGACGGTCAGGATGCTCGCGTCGATGCTCGCCGCGGCCGGCCTGCGCGCGACGGCCGCGGGCAACGTCGGGACGCCGTTGCTCGAGGCGGTGCTCCACCCGGACCCCTACGACGTCGTCGCCGTCGAGCTGTCGAGCTTCCAGCTGCACTGGAGCCACTCGCTGCGCCCGCGGGCGAGCGCGTGCCTCAACGTCGCGCCCGACCACATCGACTGGCACGGGTCGTTCGAGCAGTACGTCCGGGCCAAGGGCCGGGTCTACGCGAGCACCGAGGTGGCCTGCGTCTACAACGTCGCCGACCCGGCGACCGAGCGGCTGGTCCGGGACGCCGACGTCGTCGAGGGCTGCCGCGCCGTCGGGTTCACCCTCGGCGTCCCGGCGGTGTCGATGCTCGGCGTCGTCGACGACGTCCTGTGCGACCGGGCCTTCGTCGCCGAGCGGCAGACGTCGGCCGCCGAGCTCGGCTCGCTCGACGACGTCCGTATCGCCGGCGGCGGCACGCTGGCGCCGCACACCGTCGCGAACGCGCTGGCCGCCGCCGCGCTCGCCCGCGCGCACGGCGTCCCGGCGGCGGCCGTCCGCGCCGGACTGCGCGGCTTCACGCCAGACCCGCATCGGATCGCGCGCGTCGGCGAGGCGGGCGGGGTGGTCTGGATCGACGACTCCAAGGCGACGAACCCGCACGCCGCGGACGCCTCCCTGCGCGCCTTCGAGCACGTCGTCTGGGTCGCCGGGGGACTGGCCAAGGGCGCGACGTTCGACGAGCTCGTCGCGACGCACGCCGGCCGCCTGCGTGCCGTGGTTCTCATCGGCCGCGACCGCGACGTCGTCCGGGCGGCGCTGTCGCGACACGCGCCGCACGTCCCCGTCGTGGACGTCGACGTCCCCGAGACTGG
Source organism: Kineosporiaceae bacterium (assembly GCA_036745175.1). Classification (GTDB taxonomy): domain Bacteria; phylum Actinomycetota; class Actinomycetes; order Actinomycetales; family Kineosporiaceae; genus R-H-3. The sequence continues at coordinate 12,901 of DAIOGQ010000011.1, read as the reverse complement.
GCCGGTGACCGTCATGGACGCCGTCGTGGAGCGCGCGGCCGGCCTCGCGCGGGCCGGTGACGTCGTGCTGCTCGCCCCCGCGTGCGCCTCGATGGACATGTTCACCTCGTACAGCCACCGCGGCGACGAGTTCGCCGCGGCGGTCCGCCGGCGGCTGCGCTGCGACCCCCCGCCCGGCAGCCCCCCCGACGGTCCGCCGGACCCCCGGCCGGACGAGGAGCGCTGAGTGGCGGCCGTCGGGGACGCGGCCTCCCCGTTCTCCCGGACGGCGCGCCGCAGCGTGTGGCTCGCCCGGGTGGAGTCGCCGCTCGCGCCCTACTACCTCGTCCTCGGCGCGACGCTCGCGCTCACCGGCATCGGGCTGGTCATGGTCCTGTCGAGCTCGAGCGTCACGTCCTACGCCGGCGGCCGCGGCTCCTCGTACGCCGAGTTCGTCAACCAGGCATCCTTCGCTGCGATCGGCCTGCCGCTGGCCTGGGTGGCGAGCCGGTTGCCGAACCGGTTCTGGGCCCGGATGTCCTGGCCGACGCTTCTCGCCGCGCTCGTCGCGCAGGCGCTCGTCTTCACCCCGCTCGGCCGCGGCGAGGGCGGCAACCGCAACTGGCTCTACCTCGGCGCCGGCCAGACGGTCCAGCCGTCCGAGCTGTGCAAGATCGCACTCATCGTCTGGGGGGCGACGGTCCTGGCGCGCAAGCGCCCGCTGCTCGACCGGACCGCGCACCTGCTCGTCCCCGTCGTCCCGGTCGCCGTCCTCGTGCTCGGGCTCGTCCTGCTCGGGCACGACCTGGGGACGGCGATCATCCTCGTCTCGCTCGTCGCCGCCCTGCTGTTCGTCGCCGGCGCCCCGATGCGCTGGTTCGTCGCGGGCGGCGCCCTCGCGGCGCTGACCGTCGCCCTCTTCGTCACGACGAGCGGCAACCGGCAGGGGCGGTTCGACGTGTGGCTGTCGGGCTGCCAGAGCACCGAGGTGCAGGGCTGCTGGCAGCCGATGCACGGCCACTACGCGCTCGCGACCGGCGGCTGGTGGGGCGTGGGCCTCGGCAGCAGCCGGGAGAAGTGGGGCTGGCTGCCGGCGGCGCACAACGACTACATCATCTCGGTCATCGGCGAGGAGCTCGGCCTGCCGGGGACGCTGACGATCCTGGTCCTGTTCGGGCTGCTCGCCCTCGGGCTCTACCGGCTCGTCGTGACGACCGACGACCTCATGGTGAAGATCGCCGCGGCCGGGGTCTTCGCCTGGGTGCTCGTCCAGGCCCTCGTCAACATCTCGGTCGTCGTCGGGCTGCTTCCCGTCATCGGGCTGCCGCTGCCGCTCGTATCGAGCGGCGGGTCGGCGCTCGTCACGACGTTGTTCGCACTCGGCATCGTCCTGGGCTTCGCCCGGCGGGTGCCCGGCGCTCCGGAGGCGCTCGCCGCGCGGGGGAGCGTGGTCCAGCGGTCGCTGGCGGTCATGCCGCTGCGCGTGCGACGGGCGGGCCGGGACCGGTGAGCGCCCGGTGAGGCTGTCCGTCCTTCTCGCCGGTGGGGGGACGACCGGCCACGTGGCCCCCCTGCTCGCGCTCGCGGAGTGCCTGCTGCGCCGGGACCCGGACAGCCGCGTCACGGCGCTCGGCACGGCCGAGGGCCTGGAGTCCCGGCTCGTCCCGGCCGCCGGCCTGCCGCTCGTCCTCGTCCCGCGGGTCCCGCTGCCACGCCGGCCGTCGGCCGACCTCGGCCGGCTCCCCGGTCGGCTGCGCGCCGCCGTCGCCGCCGCGAAGCGGGCCGTCGTCGAGTCCGGTGCCGACGTCGTCGTGGGCTTCGGCGGGTACGTCTCGACCCCGGCCTACCTCGCGGCGCGGCGCCTCGGCGTCCCGATCGTCGTCCACGAGGCGAACGCCCGCCCCGGGCTGGCCAACCGGCTCGGCGCCCGGCTCACCCCGCACGTCGCGTGCGCGTTCCCGGGCACCGCGCTGCGCGGCGCGCAGGTGCTCGGGATGCCGCTGCGGCACCAGATCACGCATCTCGACCGGGCCGGCCTGCGGCCCGAGGCGCTCGCGGCGTTCGGCCTGCAGCCGGGCCGGCCCACGCTGTTCGTCACCGGCGGCTCGCTGGGCGCGCAGCGGCTCAACGCGACGTTCGGTGCGGCCTCGGGCGACCTGCGCGCGGCCGGCGTCCAGGTCGTGCACGCGGCCGGTCGTGGCAAGGAGGTCGACGTCGCGCCGGCCGAGCACCCGGGCGACGGCGGCTACGTCGTGGCCGAGTACCTCGACCGGATGGACCTCGCGTACGCCGTCGCCGACCTCGTCGTCTGCCGCGCCGGCGCGAGCACCGTGAGCGAGGTGACCGCGCTCGGGCTCGCGGCGGCCTACGTGCCGCTCCCCGTGGGCAACGGCGAGCAGCGACTCAACGCGCAGCCCGTGGCGGACGCCGGCGGCGGCCTCGTCGTCGACGACGCGTCGTGCACGCCCGACTGGGTCCGCTCGGACCTGCTGCCGCTGCTGCTCGACCGGCACCGGCTCGACACGATGGGCCGCGCCGCGGCCGGCTTCGGCATCCGGGACGGCGACGAGCGGCTGGCCGACCTCGTCGAGCGGGCCGCGGCGGACGGCCGCCACGGACGGAGCGCCGGGTGATTCCCGACGTCGCGCTCGTCGTGCCGCCCGCGCAGGACCTCGGCCGGGTGCACTTCATCGGCATCGGCGGCGCCGGCATGTCGGGGATCGCCCGCATCCTCCTCGCCCGCGGCCTGGCGGTGTCGGGGACCGACGCCAAGGACTCCCGCGGGCTCGCCGCGCTGCGTGCGCTCGGCGCCCGGGTCGAGGTCGGGCACGCCGCGGCGCACCTCGGCGACGCCGACACCGTCGTCGTGTCCTCGGCCGTCCGCGAGACGAACCCCGAGCTCGCCGCGGCCCGGGCGACCGGGCTGCTCGTGCTGCACCGGTCCCAGGCGTTGGCCGCCGTGATGGTCGGTCGCCGGGCGGTCGCGGTCGCCGGCACCCACGGCAAGACGACGACGACGTCGATGCTCACCGTGTCGCTGCAGGCGTGCGGGCTCGACCCGTCGTTCGCGATCGGCGGCGAGCTGACCGAGGGCGGTGCGAGCGCGCACGACGGGTCCGGCGACGTGTTCGTCGCCGAGGCAGACGAGTCGGACGGGTCCTTCCTGCTCTACCGGCCCACGGTCGCCGTCGTGACGAACGTCGAGCCGGACCACCTCGACCACTACGGCACACCGGAGGCCGTCGAGGCGGCGTTCGACGCCTTCTGCGACACCGTCGTCGCGGGTGGGTGCGTCGTCAGCTGCGCCGACGACCCCGGCGCGGCCAGGGTGGCCGCCCGGGTCGCCGCACGCCGGGCGGGCGAGGTGACGGTGCTGACGTACGGCGAGCGCGAGGTCGCCGACGTCCGGGTCGTCGACCTCGACGCCACGGGCGCAGGCGTCGGCTTCGCCCTCGTCCACGGCGACCGCCACGAGCCGGTCCGGCTCCGGGTGCCGGGGCGGCACAACGCGCTCAACGCGGCTGCGGCCTGGACCGCGGCGACGGCGCTCGGTGCCGACGCCGCGGCCGTGCGGGCCGGCCTTGAGTCCTTCGGCGGCACCCGGCGCCGGTTCGAGGCCAAGGGCGAGGCGGCCGGCGTCCGCGTGGTCGACGACTACGCCCACCACCCGACCGAGGTCGCGGCCGTGCTGCGCGCCGCGCGGGGGGTCGCGGGGCGCGGTCGCGTCGTCGCGGTGTTCCAGCCGCACCTGTTCAGCCGGACCCGGATCTTCGCCGCCGACTTCGGCACAGCCCTGGGCCTGGCCGACGAGGTCGTCGTCATGGACGTCTACGCCGCACGCGAGGACCCCGAGCCCGGTGTGACCGGCGCGCTCGTCGCCGCCGCCGTGCCGCTGCCGGCCGACCGGGTGGCCTACGTGCAGTCGTGGTCGGCTGTCGCCGCGCACGTCGCGGACCGGGCGCGGCCCGGCGACCTGGTCCTGACGATCGGGGCCGGCGACGTGACGATGCTGGGGCCTGAGATCCTCGCCGCCCTCAGCGGTCGTGAGGCGCCCGGATGAGCGGGCGCGCCGGCGGTCGCACGACGGTCGACCATGCCTTCCCGGCACCGCAGCGCGGGGGAGCCGTCGTCCCGTCCGCGGGCCGCTTCGTCGCGCGGGCGCGGTCCCGGCGGCGCAAGGCGATCGCCGGCTGGGCCGCGGCCGTCCTGCTGGGCGTCGCCGCGGGCTGGGCACTGCTCGCCTCCCCGTGGGGGACCGTGCAGGCGGTCGACGTCAGCGGCACGCGCCGGATCGACGCGGCCGAGGTCGACGCGCTCGTGGCCGGCGAGGTCGGCCGGCCGCTCCTGCTCGTCGACACCGAGGCGCTGGCAGGCCGGGTCGAGGCGCTGCGACTGGTCGCCGACGCACGCGTCGTCCGGCACTGGCCCGGCGGTCTCCGGGTCGAGGTCGCCGAGCGGCATCCGGTCGCGGCGCTGCCGGCCACCGGCGGCGGGTTCCGGCTCGTCGACCGGGACGGCGTCGAGGTCGAGGTCGTCCTCGCGGCGCCGAAGACCGTTCCCGTCGTCGAGGTGAACCTCGTCACCGCAGGGGCGCCGGCGGTGCGCTCCGCGCTGGACAGCCTCGCCGTGATGCCCGCGGGCCTGCGCGGCGAGGTCCGGCAGATCGGTGCCGCGAGCGGGGACGGCGTGTGGTTCGCGCTCGCGGACGGCGACAAGGTCGTCTGGGGCGACGCGGGGGAGTCCTCGCTCAAGGCCGCGGCGCTCGACGCGCTGCGCCGGCAGAGTGCGCGCGAGCGCAAGGCCATGACCGCCAAGGGCAACCACGCCGCGGCGCGCCGTCCGGTCACGTTCGACGTCAGCGCGCCCCGCGCGCCGTCCGTCCAGCGCTAGCGCCCCGAACTGCGGCCGGCGGCTCGAAACCCTGTGTCGATCGCGGGTTTCCGCACCCGGGCGCGGGATTCTGGTCCCGTCACGCGACACACCCCGACGGTCGTTGAATCGCCCCCGGGGCGCCCGTACGGTCACTGAGCATCACGAAGTTGACATAACTATAACCCTCTACCTGAGGGTGAGAGTCGCCAACGGCTCACTGACCGGCACGTCGATCCGCGAGCGAGAGGCCCCGTCGTGGCAGCACCCCAGAACTACCTCGCAGTCATCAAGGTCGTCGGCATCGGTGGCGGCGGCGTCAACGCCGTCAACCGAATGATCGAGGTCGGCCTCAAGGGCGTCGAGTTCATCGCCATCAACACCGACGCGCAGGCCCTTCTCATGAGCGACGCCGACGTCAAGCTCGACGTCGGCCGGGAGCTGACCCGTGGTCTGGGCGCCGGTGCCGACCCCGAGGTCGGGCGTCGGGCGGCGGACGACCACGCGGAGGAGATCGAGGAGGTCCTGCGCGGCGCCGACATGGTCTTCGTCACCGCTGGCGAGGGCGGCGGGACCGGCACGGGTGGCGCACCCGTCGTCGCGCGGATCGCACGAACGCTCGGTGCGCTGACGATCGGTGTCGTGACGCGTCCGTTCACGTTCGAGGGCCGGCGCCGCGCGACGCAGGCGGACTCGGGCATCGCGTCCCTGCGGGAGGAGGTCGACACCCTCATCACGATCCCCAACGACCGGCTGCTGTCGATCAGCGACCGGCACGTGAGCGTCCTGGACGCCTTCCGGTCGGCCGACCAGGTCCTGCTCTCCGGCGTGCAGGGGATCACCGACCTCATCACGACGCCGGGCCTGATCAACCTCGACTTCGCCGACGTGAAGTCCGTCATGCAGGGCGCGGGCAGCGCCCTCATGGGGATCGGCTCGGCCCGCGGTGAGGACCGCGCGATCCAGGCCGCCGAGACGGCGATCTCCTCGCCGCTGCTCGAGGCGAGCGTCGACGGCGCGCACGGTGTCCTGCTGTCCATCCAGGGCGGCTCGGACCTGGGCCTGTTCGAGATCAACGAGGCGGCGCGCCTCGTCCAGGAGGCCGCCCACCCGGAGGCGAACATCATCTTCGGCGCGGTCATCGACGACGCCCTCGGCGACGAGGTCCGGGTCACGGTCATCGCGGCCGGCTTCGACGGCGGGACGCCGACCAAGCGCAAGGACGACCGTGCGCTCGGCCAGGTCTCCGGCCGGACGATGACACCGCCGACGTCGGCGGCGGGTGCCGGTGTCCCCAACGGGTCGAACGGCTACTCCAACGGCTACCCGACGCCGACCCCTCGGGTCGCACCGGAGCCCGTCCCCGTCGCGCAGCACGCCGCGCCGCCGAGCGAGCCCGTCCGGCAGCCGGCGTACCAGGCGACGTACGAGCCGAGCCAGCCCGCCGCACAGCCGGTCCAGCAGCCTGTCCAGCAGCCGGTCCAGCCTGCCCCGGTCGCCGAACCCGAGCGGCCGCGCTACGTCGAGGTGCCGCCGAGCGAGGTGCGGCCGCCGCGGGTGCAGCGCCCGGTCCCGCTCGACGACGACCTGGACGTGCCGGACTTCCTCAAGTGAGCCCCGGGTCCGCCCGGCCGGTGGCCGGGTAGGTTCGCCGCCGTGCTGAACGTCGTCGAGGTCGACCTCGGCCCGCGGGTCCGTGCGGGCTTCACCCGGCGTGACGGCGGCCTGTCCGACGGCGCGTGGGCGGGCCTCGACCTCGGCCTGCACGTCGGCGACGACCCGGACGCCGTGCGTGCCAACCGCCGCCTCGTGGCGCAGTGGGCCGGCGCCCCGGTCTGGTACCCGCGGCAGGTGCACGGCCGTGCCGTGAGCGTGCTCGACGTGCCCCCCGAGCCGGACGCTGCGCTCGGCTCGGGCCTCGACGGGCCGCAGGCCGACGCGGCGCTCGCCCTCGATCCGGCCGTCGCGGTCGCGGTCGTCGTCGCCGACTGCGTCCCCGTCCTGCTCGCGGACACCGAGGCCGGGATCGTCGCAGCCACGCACGCTGGCCGTCCCGGGCTGCTCGCGGGCGTCGTCGACGCGACGGTCGAGGCGATGGTCGCCCGCGGCGCGCAGCCGTGGCGGATCCGGGCCGCGCTCGGCCCGTCCGCCGGGCCGTGCTGCTACGAGGTCCCGGCGGCGATGCGTGACGCCGCCGCCGAGGCGATCCCCGAGACGGCCGCGACGACGCGGGCCGGGACGCCCTCCATGGACCTGCGTGCTGGGTGCGTCGCGGTGCTCGCCCGGGCCGGCGTGGACGACGTCCAGGTCGTCGGCGGCTGCACGATCGAGGACGAGGGACTGTTCTCCTACCGCCGGGCCGCGGTGACAGGCCGTTTCGCCGGCGTCGTCAGACTCCTGCCGTGACCACGGGCGGTGATCGTCGGGCCGAGGTCGCCGCAGGCCTGGCCCGGGTGCGCGAGCGCGTCGAGGCGGGGTGCGCCGCCGCCGGCCGGTCGTCGTCCGAGGTGTGCCTCGTCGTCGTCACGAAGACCCACCCGGCGTCCGACATCGCGATCCTCGCGGACCTCGGCGTGCGCGACGTGGGCGAGAACCGGGACCAGGAGGCGGTGCGCAAGCACGACGAGTGCGTCGAGGCCGGGCTCACCGCAGTCCGGTGGCACTTCATCGGCCGGCTCCAGACCAACAAGGCGAGGTCCGTCGCGCGGTACGCCGACGTCGTCCACTCCGTCGACCGGGAGCGGCTCGTGACCGCCCTCGCGACGGCGTCCCACGAGGCCGGGCGACGGTTGGAGTGCCTCGTCCAGGTGAGCCTCGACGGTGACGTGAGCCGCGGCGGGTGCCGGCTCGAGGACCTCGAGGCGCTGGCCGGGGCGGTGCTCAGCGCGCCGTCCCTCGCCCTGCGGGGCGTCATGGCCGTGGCCCCGCTCGACGTCGACCCGTACGCGGCCTTCGCCGTGCTGCCGGATCTTCGCGAGCGCCTTCTGCGCCTCGACCCCGATGCGGGCCTGGTGTCGGCCGGGATGAGCGGTGACCTGGAGGCAGCCCTCGCCTGCGGCGCGACACACCTGCGTGTCGGGAGCGCGGTGCTCGGCGCTCGTCCCCCTCTCGGGTAGCGTCGCGACGGAGGGTGACGGACGACGGCACGGATGACGGCGGAGGAGCCATGGGCGGCGCGCTGCGGAAGACCATGATCTACCTCGGCCTGGCCGAGGACGACGAGCGCTACGAGGCGTACGACGCCGACGACGAGTTCGACGACGGCTACGTGGAGGACGACCACCCGGGCCGCGGCGAGCGTCACGACCGCCACCAGGAGCCGGTCGAGGAGCGGCACGCCGCCGTGACTCCCATCGCCCGCGGCCAGGTCGCCCGGGTGGTACCCGCGCCGGCGCGCTCGACCGAGCTGCACCGGATCTCGACGATCCACCCGCGGACCTACAACGAGGCGAAGACGATCGGCGAGGCGTTCCGCGCCGGCACCCCGGTCATCATGAACCTCGGTGAGATGGACGACTCGGACGCCAAGCGGCTCGTCGACTTCGCCGCCGGCCTCGTCTTCGGTCTCCACGGCACGATCGAGCGCGTGACCTCCAAGGTCTTCCTGCTCTCGCCCGCGAGCGTCGAGGTCACGCCGGCCGAGAAGGTCCGCGCCCCCGAGCGGGGCCTGTTCAACCAGAGCTGACGTCGACACCGGTGTCCACGCGGTAGGACTGTGTTCGCACGTTGTGACACCGGTCGACGTTGAGACTGGTGTGCGTGGTCGCCGACCGCGCCGGAACCCGACGCCGCCCCCCGGAGCCATTGCCGTGACCGTGATCAGACAGCTTCTCGCGCTCGTCGTCTTCCTCTTCCTGATCTCCCTGATCATCCGGCTCGTCTTCGACTGGATCCAGGTGTTCAGCAGGGACTGGAAGCCGAAGGGCATCGTTCTCGTCCTCGCCGAGGCCGTCTACTCGGTCACGGACCCCCCGCTGCGGGCGTTGCGGCGCGTGATCCCGCCGCTGCGTCTGGGCGCGGTCCAGCTGGACCTCGCCTTCACCGTGCTGTTCCTGATCACCATCGTGTTATGGTCCGTGCTCAGTCGGTGACACAGCGTCGTCGCGGATGATCCATCCGGACGCCCGGCGGCCCGTCCCGCTCCTCGGGCTCGTTCGATATGCGGCGGCCGATCCGCTACGGTGACGTCGCGGCTCCGACCCACGGCAGCAACTCTCCCGCGAGGTGACCAGATGGCTTTGACGCCCGAGGACGTTGTCAACAAGCGCTTTCAGGCGACCAAGTTCCGCGAAGGCTACGACCAGGACGAGGTTGACGACTTCCTGGACGAGGTCGTCAACGAGCTGCGTCGGCTCAGCGAGGAGAACGACGAGCTCCGCCAGAAGCTCTCGGTCTGCGAGCGGCGCGTCGGCGAGCTCTCCCGGGCGACGGTTGCCCGCGAGCAGGCACCCGAGCCGGAGGCGGTCGCGCCGGTTCCTGTGCCGTCCCCGGCGCCCATGCCTGTCGCGATGCCGGAGCCGGTCCGCCCGGCCGCCGAGCAGCTGCAGGCGGTCGGTCAGGGCCCCGAGGCTGCTGCCGGCATGCTCGCCCTGGCCCAGAAGCTGCACGACGAGTACGTGCGCAACGGCGAGCAGCAGCGTGACCGCATCGTCGGCGAGGCCCGCGAGCACGCTGCGCGCCTCGTGCGTGAGGCCGAGGAGAAGCAGCGCCAGACCCTCGGTTCGCTCGAGCAGGAGCGGTCGCTTCTCGAGCGCAAGATCGACGAGCTGCGCGCGTTCGAGCGCGAGTACCGCAGCCGTCTGAAGTCCTACCTCGAGGGCCAGCTCCGCGAGCTCGAGGCCAAGGCGGCCGTCGTGCCGAACCGTGGCCCGCAGACCGCGACGAGCCTGGCTGCCGGCAGCGCCGGCGCGAACCAGTACTCCGGTCCGCTTCCGAGCCGCGGGAACTACGCAGCCGAGCCGGCCGAGGCCGGCGGGCAGCAGTACCCCTTCGGCGACCGCAGCTGACCGCACGCCGCGCGGTAAGGCCCCCACGCGGGAGTGGGGGCCTTGCCGGTTTTGCCGCCTCGGCGGGCTTCCGGGTCGCGGTCCGCGTCAAGCCGGGGGCGGCGCGGACGACGGTGGGCGGGCGGCACGGGGACGGCGTCGTGCTCGTGGTCGCGGTGCAGGCGCCCGCGGTGGACGGCCGGGCGACCCGGTCCGTGGTCGACGCCGTCGCCGAAGCCTTCGGGGTCCGCAGCCGGGACGTCGAGGTGGTCACGGGAGCCACGAGCCGCACCAAGACACTGCGCCTGGCGGGGGATCGCGACAGGCTCGAAGCACGGCTCGCCGAGCTGCTCGGCCCGTAGGAGGCGCTGATCTTGTCCCGGTCCGTGCGGCGTGGGTCGTTGAGCACATCAATCCCGGTTCCCTATCCTGCCCGCACCGTCGAGGCCCGCGGTCAGCGGGCGGGGGAGGCCCCCAATGGCTGAGCGCAGATCCCTGGCATCCGTCGCGCGCCGCGCGATGAGTGCCGCCAAGGCCGTGCGGTCGACGGTCGGGGCGGGCGGGCGCGGCCCTGCCAAGACCCCTGCCAAGACCCCTGCCAAGACCCCTGCCAAGACCCCTGCCAAGACCACTGCCAAGACCCCTGCCAAGACCCCTGCCAAGACCTCGGGGACGAAGGCCGCCGTCACGACGTCCTCGAAGGCCGCGTCGTCGAAGAAGGCGGCTCCCGCGGCCGCCGCGGCGAAGACGGTGGCCACCAGACCGCCGGCGAAGAAGAAGGCGGCGCCGGCGAAGAAGGTCTCGGCGGCGCCGGCGAAGAAGGTCTCGGCTGCGCCGGCGAAGAAGGTCTCGGC
>DAIOGQ010000011.1:0-2114 GCA_036745175.1 Kineosporiaceae bacterium | reverse complement strand
GCGCCGGCGAAGAAGGTCTCGGCTGCGCCGGCGAAGAAGGTCTCGGCTGCGCCGGCGAAGAAGGTCTCGGCTGCGCCGGCCAGGAGAGCGCCTGCTGCCGCCCGGAGGTCTGCCGCCACGGCGAAGAAGACCGCTGCACCGCTGCCTGTCGCACCCGTCGCACAGCCCGTCGCGGAACCGCTCGCCGCGGCGACGCCCGCGCTCGTCGTCCGCGCGGAGGAGGACCCGTGGACCCCGGCCGAGCTGGCCGCGGTCTCCGAGGAGCTCACCCGAGAGCTCGAGCGGCTCGGACGCGACATGGCGACCCTCCAGTCGAGCATCGCCGACGTCCTGCGGGACAGCGGCGACGGTGCTGGCGACGACCAGGCGGACACCGGCAGCAAGGCCTTCGAGCGCGAGCAGGAGATGACCCTTCTCGCGAACGCCCGGGAGTCCGTGTTCCAGACCCAGCGCGCGCTGCAGGCGATCGACGACGGCACGTACGGTCGGTGCGAGTCGTGCGGCAACGCGATCGGCAAGGCGCGGCTCCAGGCGTTCCCACGCGCGACGCTGTGCGTCTCCTGCAAGCAGAAGCAAGAACGTCGCTGACCGGCGCCTGCGCCCGGTGGGGCCGGGTCGTGGCGTCGGCCGCCGCCGGGGCGTGACAGGCTGGACCCCACGATGGACGACTTCAGCGCGCCTGAGACCTCTCGCGCCCCGGTGCGCCGCGGGCTCGTCGCCGTCCTGCTGGTGACCGCGGGCACCGTCGTCGCGGTCGACCAGCTGACGAAGGCCTGGGCGCTCGACGCGCTCGGCGCGGACCCGGCGCCGACCGTGGTCGTCGACGGCTGGCTGCAGTTTCGGCTCGTCTTCAACTCCGGCGCCGCGTTCAACCTCGGCACCGGCTCGACGTGGGTGTTCACGGTCATCGCGTCGCTCGTCGCGCTCTTCATCCTCCGCACGGCGCCGCGGGTGGGGAGCAGGGGCTGGGCGGTGGCCCTCGGCCTGCTGCTCGGCGGCGCGGTCGGCAACCTCGGCGACCGCATCTTCCGGCAGCCGGGTCCCGGCCGGGGCCATGTGGTCGACTTCGTCGAGTACCTGAGGTTCCCGTTCATCGACTTCCCGCTGTTCAACGTCGCCGACTCGTGCATCGTCAGCGCGGCCGTTCTCATTGCCCTGCTGGGCCTGCGCGGGATCTGGCTCGACGGCAGCCGCGTCGCGGACGGCGCGCGAGCGGCGGCCCCGGGTGCCTGAGCAGCGCTCCCTGCCGGTGCCGGACGGTCTGGCGGGCGAGCGGCTCGACGCCGGGCTCGCCCGGCTCCTCGGGCTCAGCCGGTCCGTCGTCGCCGACCTCGCGGCCGCCGGCCACGTCGCGCTCGACGGCAGGCCGGCGGGCAAGTCCGACCGGCTCAGGGCCGGGGCCTGGCTCGAGGTCGTGCTGCCGGACGCGCCGTCCGCGATCGAGGTCGTCGCCGAGCCGGTCCCGGGGATGCGCGTCGTCCACGACGACGACGACCTCGTCGTCGTCGACAAGCCGGTGGGGGTCGCGTCCCACCCGAGCCCCGGCTGGGCGGGGCTCACCGTCGTCGGCGGCCTCGCTGCCGCCGGGTTCACGATCGCGACGTCCGGTGCCGCCGAGCGGCAGGGCGTCGTGCACCGCCTCGACGCCGGTACGAGCGGCCTCATGGTCGTCGCGAAGAGCGAGCACGCGTACAGCCGGCTCAAGCAGGCGTTCCGGGACCGCACGGTCGAGAAGGTCTACCACGCGCTCGTGCAAGGTCACCCCGACCCGCTGCGCGGCACGATCGACGCCCCGATCGGCCGGCACCCGAGCTCGGACTGGAAGTGGGCGGTCGTCGCGGGCGGCAAGCCGAGCATCACGCACTACGAGGTGCTCGAGGCGTTCCGAGCCGCGTCGCTGGCCGAGGTGCACCTCGAGACCGGCCGGACCCACCAGATCCGCGTCCACTTCTCGGCGGTCCGGCACCCCTGCGTCGGGGACCTCACGTACGGCGCCGACCCGAAACTGGCCGCTCGGCTCGGGCTGACCCGGCAGTGGCTGCACGCCGTCCGGCTCGGGTTCACGCACCCGGGCACGGACGAGCGGGTCGAGTTCGTTAGTGAGTACCCCGACG
>DAIOGQ010000010.1:0-29128 GCA_036745175.1 Kineosporiaceae bacterium | reverse complement strand
GGCCGTCTTCGACGTCGTGTCGAACAACGCCGACCGCAAGGGCGGCCACGTCGTCCGGGACGCCGCCGGCGGGGTCTACGGCGTCGACCACGGCCTGACGTTCAACGTCGACGACAAGCTGCGGACCGTGCTCTGGGGGTGGGCCGGCGAGCGGATCCCGGCTCGGGACGGCGAGCTGCTCGGCGTCCTCGCGCGTGACCTCGAGCGCGGCGGCGAGGTCCGGAGGGCCCTCGCCGACCTGCTCGCCGACGACGAGGTCGTGCGGACGGCGGAACGCGCCCGGGCCCTCGTCACCTCCGGTCGGTACCCGCGTCCGACCTTCGGCCGCCCGCCGATTCCCTGGCCCGCCTTCTGACCAGGCGCGCCGCTAGGCTCCCGGTCGTGACTCGCTGGCCCGCGCCCCCCGTCCCCGCCGTGCCCGGACGCGGGCTCCCGGTCCGGCTCCACGACACCGCCACCGGCATGGCGCTGCCGAGCGCCGAGGGCCCCGTTGCCCGGATGTACGTCTGCGGCGTGACGCCCTACGACGCCACCCACCTCGGCCACGCGGCCACGTACGTGGCCTTCGACCTGCTGAACCGCGCCTGGCGGGACGCCGGGCACGAGGTCCGCTACATCCAGAACGTCACCGACATCGACGACCCGCTCCTCGAGCGAGCGGCGGCGACCGGGGTGGACTGGAAGGTCCTCGCCGCCGAGCAGACCGACCTGTTCGCCGCCGACATGGACGCCCTCGACGTCATCCCGCCCGACGAGTACATCGGGGCCGTCGAAGGCATCCCGCTCGTCGTCGACGCCGTCGAGCGGCTCGTGGCCGCCGGCCACGCCTACCCGGTCCCCGCGTCCGACGACCACCCCGCCGGCGACGTCTACTTCTCGGTGCACGCCGACCCGCGGTTCGGCGGGATCAGCCACCTCGACGAGGCCCGGATGCTCGAGATCTTCGCCGAGCGCGGCGGCGACCCGGAGCGTCCCGGCAAGCGGAACCCGCTCGACTGCCTGCTGTGGCGCGTCGCCCGGCCGGGGGAGCCGTCCTGGGACGGCGCCTCGCTCGGCGCCGGTCGGCCGGGGTGGCACATCGAGTGCACGACCATCGCGGTACGCCACCTGGGGACGGGCTTCGACGTCCAGGGCGGCGGCGCCGACCTCGTCTTCCCGCACCACGAGATGGGCGCCGCGCAGGGCCACGTGCTCACCGGTGCCTGGCCCTACGCTCGCCTCTACGCACATGCAGGCATGGTGGGGCTCGACGGCCACAAGATGAGCAAGTCCCGCGGCAACCTCGTCCTCGTGTCACGGCTGCGGGCGGACGGCGTCCCGCCCGCGGCGATCCGGCTCACGATCCTCGCCCACCACTACCGGTCCGACTGGGAGTGGACGACCGACGGGCTCACCGAGGCCGTCGCCCGGCTCGCGCGCTGGCAGCGGGCCGCCCGGGCCGAACCGGCCGAGGGCGTACCGCTGGCGCCGAGCGCCCAGGTGACCCTCGCCGGGATCCGCGAGCGGCTCTCCGACGACCTCGACGCGCCCGGCGCGCTCGCTGTCGTCGACGACTGGGCGGACGCCGTCCTCGACGCGGCGCCGGAGAGGGACGACGGACCGGGCGTCCCGGACGCCGGGCCGGCCGCAGCCCACGGACTCGTCCCGCTGGCCGTCGAGGCGCTGCTCGGGGTCCGGCTGTGACCGGGCGGGCCTGACCCCTCAGGCGCCACCCGGCGCCGCGGGACCGTCGTCGCGGCGTCGCAGATAGCGCTCGAACTCCCGCGCGATCGCCTCGCCGCTCGCTTCCGGAAGGTCGGCCGTGTCCTTGGCCTCCTCGAGCTGACGGACGTACTCGCCGATCTCGCCGTCCTCCTCGGCCAGCTCGTCGACGCCGTGCTCCCAGGCCCGGGCGTCCTCGGGCAGCTCGCGCAGCGGCACCGTGACGTCGAGGAGCTCCTCGACCCGGCGCAGCAGGGCGAGGGTCGCCTTCGGTGAGGGGTTCTGGCCGACGTAGTGCGGAACCGCGGCCCACAGCGACAGCCCCGGCAGCCCGTCGCGGGTCGCGGCGTCGTGGAGGACCCCGACGATGCCCGTCGGACCCTGGTACCGGGACGGCTCGAGGGCGAGCCGCTCGACGAGGCCGGAGTCCTCGCTGGTCGTCGAGATCGGGATCGGCCGGGTGTGCGGGACGTCGGCGAGCAGCGCACCGAGCGTGACGAGCATCGACGCCTCGTGGTCACGGCCGTGGCCGAGGATCTCGGTGACGAAGCTGCGCCAGCGCATCGACGGCTCGATGCCGCGCACGAGCAGGACGTCGCGCTCCGAGCCCGGCGGGCGCGCCCACGAGATCCTGGTCGTCGGCCACGTCACGTGCCGGACACCGTCGTCGTCGAGGTGCACGACGGGCCGGTTGACCTGGAAGTCGTGGTAGTCCTCGGGGTCGAGCTCGACGAACTGGTGAGCGTCCCAGACCTGCTCCAGGTGGGCCACCGCACCGCTGGCCGCCTCGCCCGCGTCGTTCCAGCCCTCGAAGGCGGCGACCATGATCGGCTCCCGCAGGACCGGAACCTCCGGGTGCTCGCTCACCGGCCTCCTTCTCCTGGCGCCCCGGCGGGACGCCTGACGAACGTCCCGCCACCCTACGGTGGTCGGGGTCCCGGGCGGCAAGCCACCGGACCGGTGACCGTAGACTGGTGGCCTCATGAGCAGCCGCTCCGACCTCCTGCGTACCCGGCTCGCCCGAAGCGTCGTCGTCGCCGACGGTGCCATGGGGACGATGCTGCAGGCCGCCGACCCCTCCCTGGCCGACTTCGAGGGCCACGAGGGCTGCAACGAGATCCTCAACGTCACCCGGCCCGACGTCGTCCGCGCCGTCCACGAGGCGTACCTCGCCGTCGGGGTCGACGCCGTCGAGACGAACACCTTCGGCGCGAACCTCGGCAACCTCGGCGAGTACGGGGTCGAGCACCGCATCCACGAGCTCGCGCTCGCCGGGGCGCTGCTCGCCCGCGAGGCCGCGGACGCGTGGTCGACGCCGGAGCAGCCCCGGTTCGTCCTCGGCTCCGTCGGGCCCGGTACGAAGCTGCCGTCGCTCGGCCACGTCGACTACGCCCGGCTGCGCGACACCTACGCCGAGCAGGTCGCGGGCCTGGTCGCCGGCGGCGTGGACGCCGTCCTCGTCGAGACCGCACAGGACCTGCTCCAGGCCAAGGCCGCCGTCGTCGGCGCCAAGCGGGCCATCGAGGCCGCGGGGGAGGACCTGCCGGTCCTCGTCCAGGTCACCGTCGAGACAACCGGCACCATGCTGCTCGGCAGCGAGATCGGCGCCGCGCTCACCGCGCTCGAGGCGCTCGGGATCGACGGCATCGGGCTCAACTGCGCGACGGGTCCGACCGAGATGAGCGAGCACCTGCGCCACCTCTCGCGGCACGCGAGCATCCCGGTGTCGTGCATGCCGAACGCCGGCCTGCCCGTGGTCTCGCTGGAGGGTGCGCGGTACCCGTTGTCGCCGTCCGAGCTCGCCGACGCGCACGAGACGTTCACCCGCGAGTTCGGCCTGGGCCTGGTCGGCGGCTGCTGCGGGACGACGCCCGAGCACCTGCGGCACGTCGTCGACCGGGTCCGCGCCCGCGACGTCAGCCCCCGTCGCCCGCGGCCCGAGGCCGGCGTCGCGAGCCTGTACCAGCACGTCCCGTTCCGCCAGGACACCGCCTACCTGTCGATCGGCGAGCGGACGAACGCCAACGGCTCCCGGGCGTTCCGCGACGCGATGCTCGCCGAGCGCTGGGACGAGTGCGTCGACATCGCCCGCAGCCAGACCCGCGACGGCGCCCACCTGCTCGACGTCTGCATCGACTACGTCGGGCGCGACGGCGTCGCCGACATGAAGCAGGTCGTCAGCCGGCTCGCGACGTCCTCGACGCTCCCGCTCGTCCTCGACTCGACCGAGCCCGCCGTCCTGGCGGCCGGCCTCGAGCTCGTCGGCGGCCGCGCGGTCATCAACTCGGTGAACTTCGAGGACGGCGAGGGGCCGGGCAGCCGCTTCCACCGGATCATGACGCTCGTCCGCGAGCACGGCGCCGCGGTCATCGCCCTGACGATCGACGAGGCCGGGCAGGCACGCAGCGTCGAGCACAAGGTCGAGGTCGCGAGCCGGCTCATCGACACCCTCACCGGGCCGTGGGGGATGCGGGTCGAGGACATCGTCGTCGACTGCCTCACGTTCCCGATCGCCACCGGGCAGGAGGAGACCCGCCGCGACGGGCTCGCGACGATCGATGCGATCCGCGAGGTCAAGCGCCGCTACCCCGGCGTGCAGACGACGCTCGGGGTGTCGAACATCTCCTTCGGGCTCAACCCCGCGGCGCGCCAGGTGCTCAACTCCGTCTTCCTCCACGAGGCCGTCAAGGCCGGGCTCGACTCGGCGATCGTGCACGCGGCGAAGATCCTGCCGATGGCACGCATCCCCGAGGAGCAGCGCCAGGTCGCGCTCGACCTCGTCTACGACCGCCGGGTCCGGGACACCGACGGCCGGGTCACGTACGACCCCGTGCAGGCGATCCTCGACACCTTCGCGAACGTCGACGCCGCGGCGATGCGCGCCGACCGGGCCGCCGAGCTCGCCGCGCTGCCCCTCGGCGAGCGGCTCGAGCGCCGGATCGTCGACGGCGAGGGCAAGGGCATGCACGCCGACCTCGACGAGGCCCTCGCCGGCGGCCGCAGCGCGCTCGACATCATCAACGAGCACCTGCTCGCGGGCATGCGCGTCGTCGGCGAGCTCTTCGGCCGCGGCGAGATGCAGCTGCCGTTCGTGCTCCAGTCCGCCGAGACGATGAAGGCCGCGGTCGCCCACCTCGAGCCGCACATCGACGCCACCGACGAGTCCGGCGGCAAGGGCACGATCGTCCTCGCGACGGTCAGGGGAGACGTCCACGACATCGGCAAGAACCTCGTCGACATCATCCTGTCCAACAACGGCTACTCGGTCGTCAACATCGGCATCAAGCAGCCGATCTCGGAGATCCTGCGGGCCGCGGACGAGGCTCGCGCCGACGTCATCGGGATGTCCGGGCTGCTGGTGAAGTCGACGGTCGTCATGCGCGAGAACCTCGAGGAGATGAACTCCCGCGGGATCTCGACCCAGTGGCCGGTCATCCTCGGCGGCGCCGCTCTGACCAGGGCCTACGTCGAGAACGACCTCGCCGAGCTCTACGACGGCGAGGTCCGCTACGCCCGGGACGCCTTCGAGGGTCTGCGCCTCATGGACGCCCTCGTTGCCGTCAAGCGCGGCGTGCCGGGCGCGCAGCTTCCGCCGCTGCGGCCGCGCCGCGTGCGCCAGCGGGACACCGCGGCCGTCGACGAGGCACCGGCGCCGCTCGCGACGGGGCCGTCGGACGTCGCGCGCGGGCTCGCGGTCCCGGCGCCGCCGTTCTGGGGCGACCGGGTCGTCCGTGGGGTCCAGCTCGCCGACTACGCGACCTACCTCGACGAACGCGCGACGTTCGTCGGCCAGTGGGGCCTGCGCGGCGCCCGCAGCGGCCAGGGCCCGTCGTACGAGGAGCTCGTCGAGACCGAGGGCCGGCCGCGGTTGCGGATGTGGCTCGAGCGGGTCCAGACCGAGGGCCTGCTGGAGGCGGCCATCGTCTACGGCTTCTACCCGTGCGTGTCCGACGGCGACGACCTCGTCGTCCTGCACCACGACGGGGACGGCAGCGGGGTGCCGGCCGGCACCGAGCGGGTCCGGTTCTCCTTCCCGCGCCAGCGTCGTGACCGCCGGCTGTGCCTGGCCGACTTCTTCCGCTCCCGTGCGGAGGCCGAGCGGCTCGGCGGCCCGGACGTCGTGGCGTTCCAGCTGGTGACCATGGGACCACGTGTCGCCGAGGCCACCGCGGAGCTGTTCGCCAAGGACGCCTACCGCGAGTACCTCGAGCTGCACGGCCTGTCCGTCCAGCTCACCGAGGCGCTCGCCGAGGCGTGGCACGCCAGGGTGCGCAGCGACCTCGGGCTCGGCGCGGACGACGACCCCGAGCTCGCCGGGATCCTGCGCCAGGCCTACCGCGGGTCGCGGTACTCGTTCGGCTACCCGGCCTGCCCCGACCTCGAGGACCGGGCCAAGCTCGTCGCCCTTCTCGAGCCCGGGCGGATCGGCGTCGAGCTCTCGCAGGAGCTGCAGCTGCACCCGGAGCAGTCGACGGATGCGCTGGTCGTCCACCACCCGGAGGCGAAGTACTTCAACGCCACCTGACGGCACGGACCCATCGACCCGCCCGGCCCGGCCGGGAGCGACCCGGCGACGAGGCCGGGGGAGCGCCACACCACGACGGAAGACCGATACCCAGTGACCGCACTGCGCACCGACGTCACCGACGTCACCGACGACCTGCCCGCCGCCGTCCTCTGGGACCTCGACGGCACGATCGTCGACACCGAGCCGTACTGGATCGAGTGCGAGTTCGCACTGGTCACCGCGCACGGCGGTACCTGGAGCGAGCAGCACGCCCACGCCCTCGTCGGCAACGCGCTGCCCGAGTCGGGCCGCTACATCCGCGAGCACTCGGGCATCGGCCTGTCGGGCGAGGAGATCGTCGCCGCCCTCGTCGACGGCGTCACCACGCGGGTGCGGCAGCACGTCCCGTGGCGGCCGGGAGCGGCCGACCTGCTCGCGGCGCTCCGCGCGGGCGGGGTGCCGTGCGCGCTCGTGACGATGTCCTACCGCAGCCTCGCCGAGGCGATCGTGTCGTGCCTGCCCGACGAAACGTTCGACCTGCTCGTGACCGGTGACGAGGTGACGTACGGCAAGCCGCACCCGGAGCCCTACCTCCTGGCGGCCGCGCAGCTCGGTGTGGACCCGGCGGCGTGCATGGCGATCGAGGACAGCCCGACAGGGGTGGCGTCGGCGACCGCGGCGGGGGTGCCCGTGCTCGCCGTGGAGCACATCGTCCCGATCCCGGCGGCACCCGGCCGGCACGTCGTCCGGTCGCTCTCCGGGGTCGGACCTGCCGACCTCGGGACGTGGTCGGCGGCGCTCGCCCGCTGACTCACGCACGCCGTGCGTCGCACCCGGTGCCTGCTGGCCCCGTCGACGCCCTCGGCGCGCGGTCGGTCCGGGCGAATCCCGTCACGCTGCGTGGCCGGGAGTGCCGGTCCGCCGTGGGTGTTACGGCGGATGTTGCGCAACCGTGACGTTCCTCCGGGGCTCCCCGCTTCCAGGGGCAACATCGTCCGTCTAGGGTCGCCGGTACTGAGTCGGTCGCACGGACCGACTGTGTGCTCGTGAGGTGGGACATGCGACCTGGCAGGCGAATCAGGCCCCGCGCCGCTGTGCGGCTCGTGGCCGTGGCGGCCGCAGCCGGACTGGCGCTGACGGCGTGCAGCGGCGGCGACTCCGGTGGCGGCACGGCGAGCGAGACGGGCGGCGCGGGCGCGAGCGATGCGACGTTCGTGTTCGGCGCGTCCTCCGACCCGGCGATCATCGACGGCGCCTACGTCAGCGACGGTGAGTCGCTGCGCGTCATCCGGCAGGTCTTCGAGGGCCTGGTCACGACGGCCCCGGGCAAGACCGACATCCAGCCGGCGCTCGCGGAGTCGTGGACGACGTCCGCGGACGGGCTCACGTGGACGTTCACGCTGAAGAGCGGCGTCAAGTTCCACGACGGAACGGACTTCAACGCCGCGGCCGTCTGCACGAACTTCGACCGCTGGTACAACTTCAAGGGCATCCAGCAGTCGACGTCGATCGCCTACTACTGGACGACGGTCTTCGGCGGCTTCGCGAAGAACGAGGACGACAGCCTGCCGCCGAGCCTCTACAAGTCCTGCGCGGCGTCCGACGCCTCGACCACGGTCATCACGCTGGCGAAGTCGTCGTCGACGTTCCTGTCGGCGCTGTCGCTGCCCTCGTTCGCGATCGCCAGCCCGAAGGCGCTGACCGACTACAAGGCCGACGAGGTCTCCGGCACGGCCGACGCCCCCGTGTTCAGCGGCACGTTCGGCACCGAGCACCCGATCGGCACCGGCCCGTTCAAGTTCGTCAAGTGGGAGAAGGGCAACCAGGTCGTCCTGGAGCGTAACGACGCGTACTACGGCACGAAGCCGTCGTACAAGACGCTCGTCTTCAAGCCGATCGCCGACGGCCCTGCGCGCCGGCAGGCGCTCGAGGCCGGCGACATCGACGGCTTCGACCTCGTCGACCCGGCCGACACCGCGGCGCTCGAGACCGCCGGGTTCCAGATCCTCAAGCGACCGGCGTTCAACGTCGCCTACATCGGCTTCAACCAGTCGATCAAGCCGCTCGACAACCCGAAGGTGCGGCAGGCCATCGCCTACGCGATCAACCGCGACAACATCATCAAGACGAACTACCCCGAGGGCGCGGTCGTGGCGACCCAGTTCATGCCGCCGGAGGTCTTCGGCTACGCGAACGACGTCCCGACGTACACGTACGACGTCGCCAAGGCCAAGGCCCTGCTCACCGAGGCGGGCACGCCGAACCCGGCCATCGAGTTCTGGTACCCGACGGACGTCTCGCGGCCGTACATGCCGAACCCCGAGGCGAACTACCAGCTCATGAAGGCCGACCTCGAGGCCGCCGGCTTCAAGGTGACGACGAAGTCGGCACCCTGGAACCCCGACTACCTCAACCAGGTCGACGCCGGCAAGGCCGCCGTGTTCCTGCTCGGGTGGACCGGCGACTTCGGTGACCCGGACAACTTCATCGGCACGTTCTTCCAGTCCGCGCAGCCGCAGTGGGGCTTCAAGGACCCCACCCTGTTCAAGCTCCTGGACGACGCCGAGGCCGAGACCGACCTGGCCAAGCGGACGACGATGTACCAGGACGCGAACAAAAAGATCATGACCGACCTGCCGGGTCTGCCGTACGCGCACACCCAGCCCTCGCTCGCCTTCAAGGCCGGGATCTCGGGGTTCGTCCCGAGCCCGGTCGGCAACGAGGACTTCAACACCGTCACGCTGCCGGCGAGCTGACGCAGCACCTGTCGTGACGTCCACCGCGTCCGGCGTCCCCACCCACGGGTGGGGACGCCGGACGCGGAGGTTCGCTCCCCCCGGAGGTGGTGAGGTGGCCCCGTGCTGAGGTTCGCCGTCCGGCGCCTGATGCAGCTGGTGCCGATCCTGCTGGGCCTGTCGGTCCTGCTGTTCCTGTGGATCCGTGCCCTGCCCGGCGGTCCGGCGATCGCCTTGCTCGGCGAGCGAGCGACACCCGAGAAGATCGCCCAGATCAACCGGCTCTACGGGCTCGACCGGCCCTGGTACGAGCAGTACTGGTCGTTCCTCGGCCGGGCCGTGCAGCTGAACTTCGGGTCGAGCATCCGGACCCAGCGTCCGGTCAGCGAGGAGTTCCTGCGGCTCTTCCCAGCGACCATCGAGCTGAGCCTGGTCGCGACGATCTTCGCGGTCGGGCTCGGCATCCCGCTCGGCTACGTCGCCGCCCGGCGGCACACGACGTGGCTCGACAACGTCTCGGTCACCGGTTCGCTGATCGGGGTGACGATCCCGGTCTTCTTCCTCGGCTACATCCTCAAGTACGTGTTCGCGGTCAAGTTCGGCTGGCTGCCGACGACGGGCCGCCAGGACCCGCGCCTGTTCACCGACCACCCGACCGGCTTCTACCTGCTCGACGGGCTGCTCGTCGGACGACCCGACGCGAGCTGGGACGCCTTCAAGCACCTCATCCTGCCGGGCATCGCGCTCGGCACGATCCCGTTGGCGATCATCACCCGGATCACCAGGGCGTCCGTCCTCGACGTCGTCAACGAGGACTACGTGCGGACGGCCGAGGCCAAGGGTCTGCTGAAGCGGACGATCACGCGCCGGCACGTCCTGCGCAACGCGATGCTGCCCGTGGTCACCGTCACCGGCCTGCAGGTCGGCCTGCTGCTGTCCGGGGCCGTGCTCACCGAGACGGTGTTCGCGTACCCGGGCCTCGGCGGCTTCCTCTACCAGTCCATCTCGAACCGCGACTACTCGGTGATCCAGGGCTTCATCCTCATCATCGCCGTGATCATCGTCGT
Organism: Kineosporiaceae bacterium; assembly: GCA_036745175.1. Taxonomy (GTDB): domain Bacteria; phylum Actinomycetota; class Actinomycetes; order Actinomycetales; family Kineosporiaceae; genus R-H-3. The sequence continues at coordinate 19,118 of DAIOGQ010000010.1, read as the reverse complement.
CGTGAACCTGCTCGTGGACATCAGCTACGGGCTCATCGACCCGAGGGTGAGGACCCGATGAGCGCACCGCACATCGTCGAAGGACCCGCCGATCCGCGCACCCTCGCGATGGGGCAGCCGGACGAGCGCGGCGGCTCCCTCGGCAAGGACGCCTGGCAGCGGCTGCGCCGCAACCCCGCCGCGATCGTCGGCGCGGTCCTCGTGCTGCTCTTCGTCGTCGTCGCGCTGCTCGCGCCGTGGCTCGCGCCGTACGGCCCGACCGAGACGCCGGGCAAGGGCATCGTCACGCCGACGAACATCCCGGGGCCGTCCGCGGACCACTGGATGGGGCTGGACAACCTCGGCCGCGACGAGTTGAGCCGGGTGCTCTACGGCGCGCGGCAGTCGCTCGTCATCGGCGTGGTGTCCCTGCTCCTCGGGGCGACGGTCGGCATCCTCGTGGGGCTGCTCGCCGGAGCGTTCGGCGGCTGGGTCGACACCCTCGTCATGCGTCTGGTCGACATGATGCTCGCCGTGCCCGGCCTGCTCTTCGCGATCGCCGTCGCAGCGGCGCTCGGCCAGTCCCTCACCTCGGTCATGATCGCGATCGGGGTCACGAACGTCCCGATCTTCGCGCGCCTGCTCCGCGGGTCGATGCTCGCCCAGCGGGAGAGCGACTACGCGGTCGCGGCCACCTCGCTCGGCGTCCGACGGCGCGCGGTCATCCTGCGCCACGTGCTGCCCAACTCGATCTCACCCGTCATCGTCCAGGGCACCCTGACCCTGGCGACGGCGATCATCGACGCGGCCGGCCTGTCGTTCCTCGGGCTGTCAGGGGCGGACCCCGGGGTGCCGGAGTGGGGCCGGATGCTGTCGGAGACGCAGCGCTACCTCGCGTCGGCGTTCCATCTGGCCGTCTTCCCCGGCATCGCCATCGTCATCGCCGCACTCGGCTTCACCCTGCTCGGGGAGTCGCTGCGTGAGGCCCTCGACCCGAAGTACCGGCGGTGAGCCCGATGGCGGAGGAGCTCGACCTGGGGCAGTCCCACGGACGCGGCCCGACCCTGACCCACGACGGGCCGCTGCTCGACGTCGAGGACCTCTCGGTGACGTTCACCCGGCGCGGCCGGCGCGACGTCCGGGCCGTCGAGGGCGTCTCGTTCGCCATCCGGCCCGGCGAGACCGTCGGGATCGTCGGCGAGTCCGGCTCCGGCAAGTCGGTGACCGCACTGGCCGTCATGGGACTGCTGCCCAGCCGCGGCGTGGTCGTCGGGGGCGGCGTCACGCTCGACGGCGAGCAGCTCCTCGGGGCCTCCGACGACCGGCTGCGCGACCTGCGCGGCCGCGACATGGCCATGGTCTTCCAGGACCCGATGAGCTCGCTCAACCCCGTCGTGAACGTCGGTATCCAGGTCACCGAGGTACTCACGCGGCACCAGGACATGACCCGCGACCAGGCCGCTGTCGAGGCCGAGTCGTTGCTGCGCCGGGTCGGCATCCCCGACCCGGGCCGTCGGCTGCGCGACTACCCGCACCAGCTCTCCGGCGGGATGCGGCAGCGTGCGCTCATCGCGATCGCGCTCGCGTGCAAGCCACGCCTGCTCATCGCCGACGAGCCGACGACCGCCCTCGACGTGACGATCCAGGCGCAGATCCTCGACCTGCTGCGCGGCCTCGTCCGGGAGTCCGGGACGTCGTTGCTCATGATCACCCACGACCTCGGCGTCGTCGCCGGTCTGTGTGACACCGTCCATGTCATGTACTCCGGGCGGATCGTCGAGTCGGCGCAGCGCAAGCACCTCTTCGCGCACCCTCGGCACCCGTACACCGGGGGGCTGCTCGCGTCGATCCCGCGGCTCGACGCACCGCGCGGGCAGCCGCTGCACCCGATCAAGGGGTCGCCGAACGACACGATCCCGTGGACGCAGGGCTGCGCCTTCGCACCGCGCTGCGGCAACCGGGTCGACGAGTGCACGACGGCGGCCCCCGACCTCGACCACGTCGGCGCGAGCCACCTGCGGTGCTTCAACCCGCTGCCGGCCGACCTGCCGCCGGTGGAGACGATCGAGGCGGAGCCGGTCGCCGGCGGCGTCCTGGCCGACCTCGCCTCCAGCCCGGACACCGAGCCTGCGACCGGGCTCGGCCACGACGAGGAGGCACCCGCGTGAGCGCCCCGACCACGGACCCGCTGCTGCGCATCCGCGGGCTCAAGGTGCACTTCCCGATCACCCGGGGGATCTTCGTCGACCGCGTCGTCGGGCACGTGCGGGCCGTCGACGGGGTCGACCTCGATGTCGGCCGCGGGCAGACCTACGGCCTGGTGGGGGAGTCCGGCTGCGGCAAGAGCACGCTGGGGCGCGCCGTGCTGCGGCTCGTCGAGCCCACCGCCGGCACCGTCGAGTTCGACGGCACCGATGTCGCGAGCCTGCACGGCGAGGCGCTGCGGCACGAACGCCGGCGGATGCAGATGGTCTTCCAGGACCCGATGTCGAGCCTCGACCCGAGGCAGAGCGTCGAGTCGGTGCTCCTGGAGCCGCTGGCGGCGCACGGCGTCACCCCCGAGGGCGGACCGGACGCGCACGTCAAGCGGCTCCTCGACGTCGTCGGCCTCCCGCAGAGCGCCGCGGGCCGGTACCCGCACGAGTTCTCCGGCGGCCAGCGGCAGCGGATCGGGATCGCCCGCGCGATCGCGATCAACCCCGAGCTCGTCATCGCCGACGAGCCGGTGTCCGCGCTCGACGTGTCCGTCCAGGCTCAGGTCGTCAACCTGCTCGAGGAGCTCCAGGAACGGCTGGGCCTGACGTATCTCGTCATCGCGCACGACCTCGCCGTCGTCCGGCACGTGAGCGACACGATCGGCGTCATGTACCTCGGCATGCTCGTCGAGGAGGCCCCGAGCGACGACCTCTACGCCCAGCCGCGGCACCCCTACACGATCTCGCTCATGTCCGCGATCCCGATCCCGGACCCCGAGGTCGAGGACCGCCGCGAGCGGATCCTGCTCCACGGGGACTTGCCGAGCCCGTCGAACCCGCCCTCGGGCTGCCGGTTCCACACCCGGTGCCCGTTCCGGCAGGCGACCCGCTGCCACGACGAGGTCCCGGAGCTGCGCGCACTGGCCCCCGGCCACAAGGTCGCCTGCCACTGGGCCGAGGACGTCGCGGCCGGTCTCATCACCCCCGCGGCCTCGGCGTTCGACGCGGCCGCGGTGCCCGCAGAGGTCTGAGCGCACGCCCACGCCGGGCCGGCCCGGGTCGCGCCGGCAGCTCCGCACCGACACCGACGGCCGCCGACCCGCCCGTCCCCTCGCGGCGGGCGGGTCGGCGGCCGTCGGTGCAGCCCCCCGGGGCGCCGCCTACTCCGTGGCGATCGCCCTGAGGATGTCGAGCCGGGTCGCTCGGACCGCGGGCAGGATCGCCGCGAGGACGCCGACGACGGCGGACGCGACGAGGACGACGGCGATCGTCGACCACGGGATCGCGAGGGTGTCGAGGCCCTGGGACTCCAGCCCGCGCTGCAGTGCGACACCGAGGCCGACGCCGAGGGCCGTGCCGAGGACCGCACCGAAGAGCGCCGTCGTGACCGCCTCGATCGTGATCATCCCGGTGAGCTGCCGCCGCCGCAGGCCGATGGCCCGCAGCAGGCCGATCTCCCGCGTCCGCTCGAACACCGACAGCGCCAGCGTGTTGATGATGCCGAGCACGGCGATGACGACACTGAACAGGAGCAGTGCGTAGAGCAGGTTGAGGATGAAGTCGACGCCCGAGGCGGCCGAGCTCTTGAACTCCTCGCCGTCCTGGACGCTCACGACGAGGTACGGCTTGACGAGGTCGACGAGCGAGGTGCGCAGGGCCGCGAGGTCCGCGCCGGGTGCGGCCTTGACGAAGACGTTCTGCTCGAACCGCTGCGCCGCCGGCACCGCCTGCTCGTAGAGGTCCGTCGGCACGATCGCCCCGGCGCCCTGGAACGACTGCAGGTCCTTGAAGACACCGCCGACGACGAGCGGCTGCGCAGGCAGCCCGCCGACGGCGGCGGTCAGCCGGGTACCCGTCGTCCAGCCGTTGTCCGCGGCCGCCGTCTCGCTGACGAGGATCTCGCCCTCGTCGAGGGCGGTGAGCGCGCCGGAGCGCATCGTCACGACGAAGCTGTCCGCGAGCGCCGTCGCGTCCACCGCTGCGGCGAAGACATCCGTCTGGCCGACGCGGAGCCCGAGCTGTCCGACGGACGCGACCGACTGGACGCCGCGAAGCTTCGCCGCCGCCGGGGCAACCGACAGCGGGACGGCGACCGCGCCACCTCCGGAGAGCACGTAGTCGGACCGTACCTCGGTGCCGACGATGTCCGACACGCTTGACTTCGTCGACTGCGCGACGACCGCGAGGGCCGAGATGAGCGCGAGGCCGATCATGAGCGCGCTCGCCGTCGTCGCCGTCCGGCGGGGGACCCGCAGGGCGTTCTCCCGCGCGAGCCGGCCGACCACCCCGGAGAGCACGGCGAACGGGAACGCCACGACCCGCACGACCGGCCGGGTCGTGACGGGCGCCGCGACGAGGGCCCCGAGCACGACGACCGCCGCGCCGACCCCGGCCGGGATCCACGCGACGTCGTCCCGGGTCACCGCGAACGCGAGGGCGGCGCCGCCGAGCACGACCATCGTGATCCCGACGGCGCCCCGCAGCCGCAGGCCCTTCGGCGCGATGCCCGGGTCGTCGCGCATCGCGGCCACCGGTGCGATGCGCGAGGCCCGCACGGCCGGGATCACCGCTGCCAGGAGCGTGACGACGGTGCCGAGAAGCAGGGTCACCGCGACCGCCAGGATGCTGACCGGGAGGTCGGAGGACAGGTCGAGCCCGACGAAGGTGCGCAGGGCCGCCTTGGCGCCGGCCGCGACGACGACGCCGAACCCGATGCCGGCGAGCGAGCCGACGGCGCCGATGACCGCCGCCTCGCCGAGGACGACGCGCAGGACCTGCCGGCGCGACGCCCCGACGGCGCGCAGGAGCGCCAGCTCACGGGTGCGCTGCGCAACGATGATCGCGAAGGTGTTGTAGATGATGAAGGCGCCGACGAAGAGCGAGATGCCGGCGAAGACGAGCAGGAACGTCGTGACGAAGCCGAGCGCGGTGTCGGCCGTCTTCTGGTTCTCCTCGTTGAAGTCGGTCACCGTGATCGCCTCGGTGCCACCGGGGACCACCTTCGCCACCGCGTCGCGCAGGGTCGTCTCGCTCGTGCCGTCGTCGGCCTCGAGCTGGAAGTCGGGGACCCGGCCGTCCGGGGCGAAGACCGCACGCGCCGTCGTCGCGTCGACGAGGACGGTGGTCGCGCCGAACGTCGTGCCGGCGCCGAACTCCACCTCGCCGACGATCGTCACGTCGCGGACCTGGTCGCCGATGACGGCCTTCGTCGTGGCGCCGACGTCGAGGCCGGACAGCGCGAGGGTGCGCTTCTCGACGGCGACCTCTCCCGCGGTCCGCGGCCCGCGGCCGTCGACGAGGCTGAACGCCTGATCGTCGTCGGTCCAGGCGAAGCCCAGCCCCGGCGCGCCGCCGCTGCGGACGGCCGTGCCGTCCTCACCCGCGATGAGCACGCTGCCCTGCAGGTCCGGGACCACCCGCTTGACGCCGGGGACCGCGGCGAGCGTCGACTCCAGGTCGAGCGGCAGCGCGGCCCGGCTCGACGCGCCCTGGTTCTGGGTGCCGGCGTCGGCCCCTCGCACCACGACGTCGACGCCCTTGGAGGCCTGGTCGAACAGGCCGTCGAGGGTCGAGCGGATGCTGTCGCTCAGCACGAAGGTCCCTGCGACGAAGCCCGTGCCGACCATGACGGCGAACGCGGTGAGCAGGAACCGGGCCAGGTGGCCCCGCACGCTCTTGAGCGTGATCCGCAGCATCGCGTCAGCCCCGCCGTCCGGCGGGCTCGAAGCCCTTCATCCGCTCCAGGACGCTCTGGGCGGTCGGGTCCTCGAGCTCGTCGACGATCCGGCCGTCCGTCAGGAACAGGACGCGGTCGGCGTAGCCGGCCGCGTTCGGGTCGTGGGTCACCATGACGATGCTCTGGCCGAACTCGTCGACCGAGCGGCGCAGGAAGCCGAGGATCTCCGCGCTCGATCGGGAGTCGAGGTTGCCGGTCGGCTCGTCGGCGAAGACGATCGCCGGCCTGCTCACCATCGCCCGGGCGCACGCGACCCGCTGCTGCTGGCCGCCCGAGAGCTGGTTCGGCCGGTGCGACAGCCGGTCGCGCAGGCCCACGGTGTCGATGACGGTGTCGAACCACGCGCTGTCGACCTTGGTGCCGGCGATGTCGAGCGGCAGCGTGATGTTCTCGCGCGCGGACAGGGTCGGCACGAGGTTGAACGACTGGAAGACGAAGCCGAGCCGGTCGCGGCGCAGCTGCGTGAGCACCTTGTCCTTGAGGCCGTTCACCTCGACGCCGTCGATGATGACACGCCCCGCCGTCGGGGTGTCCAGGGCCGCCATGCAGTGCATGAGCGTCGACTTGCCGGACCCCGAGGGCCCCATGATCGCCGTCATCCGGCCGCGCCGGAACTCGACGCTCACGTCGTCGAGCGCGGTGACGGCCGCCTCACCGCTGCCGTACGTCTTCGTCAGGCCGATGGCCTGCGCCACGGCGTCGGAGCCCGGCTGTGCTGCGTGACCTGCGGTCACGGTTCCTCCTCGTGGTCGGATGCGACAGCGTCGAGCCTGCCGTCGCGGACGGGTCAAGACAGTGGGGCCACCTGCACTCCCCGGCGACCGGCCCCCCCGCCCGCCTCGGCGGTCGTCGCGGCCGGTCCCGGGGCGCTGCTGCCGTGATGGCCCGCGGCCTCGCTCCGCCGTCCCCGATCCTCGCAGGCCGGTGGTCCCGGCAGATCCACCGGCAGGTGGACCGGGGTGTCGCCGATCGTCGGACCGGCTCCGCCGAAGGTCGCAGTCATCGTGGCTCCTCGGGGTCACTCCTCGTCGAGCCCCGGGACCGCGAGCGCCGAGGCCGGCTCGCCGAGGACGAGCTCGGTCGCGTTGTCGGGCAGCGGCGGCGGGGTGCCGCCCCACGCGGGACACAGCGGGCGGTGGTCGCACCAGTCGCACAGCCGGCTCGGGGACGCCCGCCAGTCACCGGTCTCCGCGGCCCGGGCGATCGCCGCCCACAGCGCCCTGACCTTGCGCTCGGTCGCCGTCAGCTCGGCCTCCTCGGGTGCGTAGCGCAGGATCTCGCCGCTGCCGAGGTAGACGAGCTGGAGCATCGCCGGCACCGCACCGCGCAGCCGCCACAGCACGAGCGCGTAGAACTTCATCTGGAACAGCGCTTTGGCCTCGAAGGCCTCGCGCGGGGCCCGGCCGGTCTTGTAGTCCACGACCCGGACCCGGCCGTCGGGCGCGACGTCGACCCGGTCGACGTAGCCCCGCAGCACGAGCCCGTCGTCGAGGACGGTCTCGACGTACAGCTCACGGTCGCTCGGCTCGAGCCGGTTCGGGTCCTCGAGCTCGAACCAGCGGGCGAGCAGGTCCTCGGCGCTCGTGAGCCAGGTCGTCACGGCCTCCGTGTCGCCGTCGAAGAGGCCGGCGAGGTCGGGCGCCTCGGCCTGCACGCGCTCCCACTGCGAGGGGAGGAGCCCCCGCGCGGCCTCGAGGGTCCTGGCGCCGCGAGGCAGGTCGAACAAGCGCTCGAGCACGGCGTGGACGACGGTGCCGCGGGCGGCGGCCGGGCTCGGCGCCTCGGGCAGCCGGTCGACGACCCGGAACCGGTAGAGCAGCGGGCACTGCATGAAGTCGCCCGCCCGGGACGGCGACAGCGCGGTCGGAGCCATGCCAGGGACTCTAGGCACCCGCACCGACAACGGGCCCGACACCCTCGTGATGCTCGACGGCGTGCCGGCCGTGCGGTCGCCGCCCGCCCCGGCGAGGCGCGGGCGCCGGCCCGCACAGGCGGGCGGCACCGAGGGCGATCTAGGATCGAGGCATGGCCGAGACCCGGGAACGTGCAGGCATCCGCCTGGGGTCGGTCGGCGGGACGCCGGTGGTGCTCCAGCGCACGTGGTTCGTCATCGCCGGGGTGCTGACGTTCGTGCTCGGACCGCAGGTGCGCAGCTTCGTGCCGGGGATCGGCACGGGCGCGGCGTACGTCGTCGCGCTGGCCTTCTCGGCGCTTCTCCTGGGCTCGGTGTTCCTCCACGAGCTCGCGCACGCGCTCACGGCGCAGGCCGTCGGGACGCCGCCGACCGAGATCGTCCTGGACCTGTGGGGCGGCCACACGGGGTTCTCCCAGGAGGTCCCGAGCCCCGGGCGCAGCATCCTCGTCGCGGTCGTCGGGCCGGTGACGAACGGTGTCATCGCCGTCCTCGCGCTGCTCGCCTACTGGTCGACGACCGAGGGCAGCATCGCCTACGTGCTCACCCTCCTGCTGTGGACGTCGAACGGGTTCGTCGCCGTGCTCAACGCGCTGCCCGGGCTGCCGCTCGACGGCGGCCGGGTGCTCGAGGGCATCGTGTGGGCCGTGACGCGGTCACGGACGGCGGGCACCCTCGTCGCCGGCTGGACCGGCCGGGTCGTCGCGCTGGTCGTCGTCTACTGGCTCCTCGTGCGGCCGTTCCTCGCCGGTGAGCAGCCCGGGCTCGTCTCCGTGGTCTGGGTGCTCGTCGTCGCCGGCATGCTCTGGCAGAGCGCCGGCCAGGCGATCCGGTACGCGGGCTGGCGCCGGGTCGCGGCGTTCGTCAGCGCGGGCCGGCTGATGACCCCCGCGGTCACGGTCGCGTCGTCCGCGAGCGTCGCCGACGCCCGTGCCGCGGCCGTGAGCGCGGGAGGCGGCCCGACGGCCGTCGTCGTCCTCGACATCTACGGCCGCCCTGCGGGCCTCGTCGACGAGGCCGCGTTCTCGTCGGTGCCTGCGGACCGGGCCGACCTCGTCCCGGTCAGCGCCGTCGCCCGGACGCTGCCGCAGGTGCTGGTCGGCCCGGAGCTGGCGGGCGAGGACCTCGTCGCCCGCCTCCAGGCCGCGCCCGCGGGGGAGTACCCCGTCGTCGACGGCGGCCGTGTGGTCGGCGTCCTCAGCTGGGCGACCGTGGCCGCCGCCGTCGCCGGCCGCTGACGCGGTCGGACGACCGGCGCTCGCCACGGTCGCGTCGACCTCCCTCCCTCCCGCCGGGCGGCCCGGCCCTGCGGCCTAGACTCCCCGGCCATGACGACGCCGACCGGGGCCGAGCACCGCCGCGGCCCGTTCCGGGCCGGCGACCGGGTGCAGCTCACCGACCCCAAGGGCCGGATGCACACCATCACGCTGACCCCCGGGCGCGAGTTCCACACCCATCGCGGCTTCTTCCGGCACGAGGACCTCATCGACCGGCCGGAGGGCTGGGTCGTGACGAACACGGCCGACGTCGAGTACCTCGCCCTGCGGCCCCTGCTCGCCGACTACGTGCTCTCGATGCCGCGGGGAGCGGCCGTCGTCTACCCGAAGGACGCCGGGCAGATCGTCGCGATGGCCGACGTCTTCCCGGGCGCGCGGGTCGTCGAGGCGGGCGTGGGGTCGGGCGCGCTGACGATGTCGCTCCTGCGCGCGGTCGGCGACAGCGGGCTCGTCCACTCCTACGAACGGCGGGCCGACTTCGCCGACATCGCGCGGGCGAACGTCGAGACGTTCTTCGGCGGGCCGCATCCCGCGTGGCGGGTCAGCGTCGGGGACCTCGTCGAGACGCTCGAGCAGGGCCACCCGGAGCGCGGCGGGGACGCCGACCCGGTCGACCGGGTCGTCCTCGACATGCTCGCGCCGTGGGAGTGCCTCGACGCCGTGGCCCGGGCGCTGATCCCCGGCGGTGTGCTCATCTGCTACGTCGCCACCGCGACCCAGCTGTCCCGGGTGGCCGAGGCGATGCGCGACGACGGCCGCTACACCGAGCCGCAGGCGTGGGAGTCGATGGTCCGCGGCTGGCACCTCGAAGGGCTGGCGGTCCGGCCGCAGCACCGGATGGTGGGGCACACGGGCTTCCTCGTGACGACGCGGCGGCTCGCCGACGGCGTCGTGCCGCCACTGCGCCGGCGGCGTCCGGCCGGGTCGACCCGGGACGGCGGCGAGGAGGTGGAGGCCGCCTGGGGCGAGTGGACGGCCGACGAGCTCGGTGAACGCCCGGTGTCCGAGAAGAAGATCCGCAAGGTCCGACGTGACGTCACCGCCGGCCGCCCCGCCGGGCAGCCCGTCGAGGAGCGCGTCGAGGAGCCCGACGCGCACCCCGACGCGCACCCCGACGCGCAGCCCGTCGAGTGACCGACGGCGGGCGGTCCGTGGAGAACGTGCACATTTCGGAGTACGTCACATGACCGTCAGGTGAGACGCGCCCCCCGAACGGGCTCAAGGCGCAGCACACAATGGGCCGAAGGTGGTTGCGGGTGGAGCGAGACGAACGTCTCGCCTCGGCGACGGACGGTCCCTCGGGCGCCGGGAGGTACCGCGGGGTTAGGGTCGAAGAGTCCGCCCCATGGGGAGGGAGGTGCCTGGCATGACCGACGACCGTGACGACGCATCGCTCCGTTCCGAGATCGCCCGCCTGCAGCACGAGGTGGAGCGGCTTCGGGTCGCCCGCGAAGCAGCGGGACCCGAGGAGATCGCCCGGCTGCGCGCCCAGGTGACGCAGCTGGCGAGCCAGAACGACCGTCTCGCATCCACGCTGCGGGACGCCCGCGACCAGATCGTCGCCCTCAAGGCCGAGGTCGACCGCTTGGCCCAGCCGCCCAACACCTACGGCATCTACGTCGGCCCCGGCGAGGACGACGGCACCGCCGACGTCATGAGCTCCGGCCGCAAGATGCGGGTCTCCGTCAGCCCCTCGATCGAGCGTGACGAGCTCCTCGCGGGGCAGGAGGTCATGCTCAACGAGGCCTTCAACATCGTCGCTGCGAAGGACTACGAGCGGACCGGCGAGATCGTCATCATCAAGGAGATCATCGACGAGGAGCGCGCGCTCGTCGTCGCCCACGCCGACGAGGAGCGGGTCGTCCACCTCGCGGGACCTCTGCGCGGCGTCAAGCTGCGCGTCGGGGACGCCCTGACGATGGACCAGCGGTCCGGCTACGTGTTCGAGCGGATCCCGAAGGCCGAGGTGAACGAGCTCGTCCTCGAGGAGGTCCCCGACATCGACTACAGCGACATCGGCGGCCTGGCCTCCCAGATCGAGCAGATCCGCGACGCCGTCGAGCTGCCGTTCCTGCACCCCGACCTCTTCCGCGAGCACGGGCTCAAGCCGCCGAAGGGGGTGCTGCTCTACGGCCCGCCCGGCTGCGGCAAGACCCTCATCGCCAAGGCGGTCGCCAAGTCGCTGGCGAAGAAGGCCGCCGAGGCCAAGGGGCTCAAGGAGTCGAAGAGCTACTTCCTCAACGTCAAGGGCCCCGAGCTGCTCAACAAGTACGTCGGCGAGACCGAGCGGCACATCCGCCTCATCTTCGCCCGTGCCCGGGAGAAGGCCTCGGAGGGCACGCCCGTCGTCGTCTTCTTCGACGAGATGGACTCGCTCTTCCGCACCCGCGGGTCCGGGGTGTCGAGCGACGTCGAGACGACGATCGTCCCGCAGCTGCTCAGCGAGATCGACGGCGTCGAGCGGCTCGAGAACGTCATCGTCATCGGCGCCTCGAACCGCGAGGACATGATCGACCCGGCCATCCTGCGACCGGGCCGGCTCGACGTGAAGATCAAGATCCAACGACCGGACGCCGAGGCGGCGCGGGACATCTTCTCCAAGTACCTGACGCCGAACCTGCCGCTGCACCCGGACGACGTCGCCGCGAACGGCGGCTCGCCCGACGCCACCGTCGACGCGATGATCCAGCGGACCGTCGAACGGATGTACTCCGAGACGGAGGAGAACCAGTTCCTCGAGGTCACGTACGCCAACGGTGACAAGGAGATCCTCTACTTCAAGGACTTCAACTCCGGCGCGATGGTGCAGAACATCGTCGACCGGGCGAAGAAGACCGCGATCAAGGACCTCCTCGAGACGGGCCAGCGAGGCATCCGCCTGGACCACCTGATCCTGGCGTGCGTCGACGAGTTCAAGGAGAACGAGGACCTGCCGAACACGACCAACCCCGACGACTGGGCGCGGATCTCCGGCAAGAAGGGCGAGCGGATCGTCTACATCCGCACGATCATCCAGGGCAAGCAGGGCAGCGAGCCCGGTCGGACGATCGACACCGTCGCCAACACCGGCCAGTACCTCTGAGAGCCCGTCGCACGGCGACCGGCCGGCTCAGGGGCCGGCGAGGTGCGGCAGGTCCCAGTCCGGCGGGAACGACGGGAGCGACCACGCCGGGTCCGGGGAGAAGGTCGTCCAGCGGCCGTCGAAGGGCGGCGCGCCGCGACGGGCGAGGTCCATGAGGTGCTCGCCGTCGGCGCGGATGCCGTCGACCTGCCGGTGCGCCCAGCGGCCGGGCCGGCCGGTGAGGACGGCGAACTCGTCCTCGTCCTTCCAGGTCGGCACCCGCTCGCGCGTCACCTCGACGTCGAGCGCCCGGTCCGACGTGTCGACGAGGTGGCTGCCGTGCGGCGTCGTCCGCAGGACGTGCGGCGCCTCCAGGTTGCCGTACCAGCTGCGGAAGCTGCCGTCGGGCTCGAAGAACCACCACACCGACCACGCCTGGCCGGCGGGCGGCACGAGCATGAGGACCCCCGGGCTGCGCCAGCGGCCGGTCCGGCGGACCCGCGGTGCGTCGAACCGCTCAGCGAGGGGCGCCTGCCGGACCGGGCGACCGTCGGCGAGCGACTGCTCGACCGTCGTGGAGCCGGCCGCGACCCAGAGCACGAGCCCGTCGGGCCCGTCCTCGACGACCCGGGCGAGCCGCGCCCAGCGGGTGCGCCCCGACACCCCGAAGCGGTAGACGACGACGTCCCCGGGCTCCCACGGCTCCCGGCCCGCGCAGGCGCCCGCGGTCCCGGCGGCCGGTCCGAGCGCGCCGCGCGGGCCGAGGCCGACCAGCTCCAGGAGCCGGCGAGTGTCCGGGACGAACGCCCAGCCGGGGTCGGCGAGCCGCGCCGCCAGCACCTCCGGCGCCTCCCACCAGCCGGCGGCGACCTCGCCGTCGTCGAAGCGGACGTCGCCGTCCCACACCGCCGTGTAGACGTGGGCGAGGTAGTGCGTGCGGTCGTCGCGGTACCAGGAGGTCAGCAGCGGCGTGAGCGGCACGCCCTCGACGCCGAGCTCCTCGGCGAGCTCGCGTCGCGCCGCCTCGTCCGGGGTCTCACCCGCCAGCACGACGCCGCCGGCGGCGCAGTCGTGGCCGCCGGGCCACAGGTCCTTGCTGTCGGCGCGGCGGTGGACCAGCACCTCGCCGGTCGGACGCCGGACGAGGACGCCGGTCGCGGCGTGCGGGAGGTTCTCGGCGCGCACCCGGGAGCGCAGCGCCGAGCCGACGACCCGCCCCGCGACGTCGTCCGGGTCGTAGAGAGCGACGACCTCGTCGGTCACGGGCGCGCCGCGGCGCGCCGCCGGACGAGCGCGACGACCAGCCGCCAGCCGAGCAGCGACAGCGCGAGGAAGGCCGTCGCGACCAGGACGAACGCCGCCGGGGTGCCGTCGCCGGCGATCGTGTGCCGCCACAGCATGCCGAGCACCACGGTCGACGCGAGCACGACGCCTCCGGCCCGGACGGAGGTCGGCTCGAGCCGGGAGACGACCACCGCCAGCCAGCCCACGAGCAGTCCCACGAGGAACGGGGCGGCGGTGTCCGCGACGCCGGCCGGCGCGCTCGTCCCGTCGTGGGTCCGGCGGCCGACCGCCACGAACACGAGCACGACGGCGACGTCCGCGACCATCGCCCGGGCGACCCGGCGGCCCCGTACGGCGTCCACGTCGGGAGGTCGCGAGGTCCGGGGCGACGTCACGCGCCCATGGTGCCAGAGCGCGCGGCGGCCCTCGCATGACCGCGGCCGTCCAGCCCCCGGACGGAGACGGCGGCCCGTCGGGGCGGGCTGGCGACCGTCATGGTCGGCTTCCACCGTCGACGAGACGTGAGCGCTGCTCGACGCCGGGACCGCCGTACGGGTAGTCGGCGGGCTGCGGGTCGGACGCCGCGTCGAGCCGGGCCGTCTCCGTGGCCGTCAGGTGCAGGCCGCGCGCGCCGAGGTTGTCCTCGAGCTGCTCGAGCGTCCGCGCGCCGAGGACCACCGACGTCACCGCCGGTCGGTCGGCCAGCCACGCGAGGGCGACCTGCGCCATCGTCACCCCGCGGTCCGCCGCGACGGCCCGGACGGCGTCGACGACGTCCCACGTGCGCTGCCGCGCGCTGCGCCGGGCGTACGCCTCGACACCGCGGCCGGGGTTCTCGCCGAGCCGGGTGGCACCGGTCGGGGCCTGCTCGCGGGTGTACTTCCCCGTCAGCCAGCCGCCGCCGAGCGGCGACCAGACGAGCAGGCCGAGGCCGGCGTCCTCGCACGCCGGCACGACCTCCCACTCGAGCTCGCGGACGAGGAGGTTGTACTGCGGCTGGAGCGTCACCGGACGGGCGAGGCCGAGGCGCTCGGCCGTCCCGACGGCCTTGGCGACCTGCCAGCCGGTGAAGTTGGACAGGCCCGGGTAGCCGATCCGGCCCGCCGCCACCGCGTCGTCGAGGAAGCGCAGCGTCTCCTCCAGCGGGGTCAGCGGGTCCCACGAGTGCACCTGGTAGAGATCCACGTGGTCGACGCCGAGCCGGCGCAGCGACGCGTCGAGCGCCGTCCGCAGGTGCCGGCGCGACAGGCCCACGTCGTTCGGCCCGGGACCGGTGGGGAACCGGCCCTTCGTCGCGAGGACGACGCGGCCGGTCACGTCGTCCGGCCGGGCGGCGAGCCAGCGCCCGACGATCTCCTCGCTGACCCCGCCGGCGTAGACGTCCGCGACGTCGACGAGGGTGCCGCCGGCCTCGACGAACGCGTCGAGCTGGGCGAACGCGCCGGCCTCGTCGGTCTCGGCGCCGAAGGTCATCGTGCCGAGCGCGTACGCCGAGACGGCGCAGCCGCTCGCACCGAGGGTCCGGTACTCCATGGTGGTCATGACCCCATCCCATCAACGGTCCGTGACGCCCGCCACGCAGGGGTGTCCGGGGCGCCTCGTAGGCTGGCGGCATGAGCGCGCGGCGGGTCATGGGCATCGAGACGGAGTTCGGCGTCTCGGCGCCCGGGGATCCCAGCGCCAACGCGATGCTCCTGTCGAGCCAGGTCGTCAACGCGTACGCGGCACCGCTCGGCAGCCGCGCGGGCCGCGCCCGCTGGGACTACGAGGACGAGGCGCCCCTGCGCGACGCGCGCGGCTGGGAGCTCGCCCGTTCGGAGGCCGACCCGAGCCAGCTCACCGACGCGGTCGACGACCCCGGTCTGGCGAACGTCATCCTCAGCAACGGCGCCAGGCTCTACGTCGACCACGCCCACCCCGAGTACTCCTCGCCCGAGGTGACGACGCCGCGCGACGCGGTGCTCTGGGACAAGGCGGGGGAGGCCGTCATGCTCGCGGCGGTCCGGCGGATCGCGGCGACCCCCGGGCTCGGTGCGGTGAACCTCTACAAGAACAACACCGACAACAAGGGCGTCTCCTACGGCACGCACGAGAACTACCTCATGCGCCGCGAGACGCCGTTCGCCGACATCGTCCGGCACCTCACGCCGTTCTTCGTCTCGCGGCAGGTCTTCTGCGGCGCCGGCCGGATCGGCCGCGGCCAGGACGGTACCGGCGTCGGGTTCCAGATCAGTCAGCGGGCCGACTTCTTCGAGGTCGAGGTGGGGCTGGAGACGACGCTCAAGCGCCCGATCATCAACACCCGGGACGAGCCGCACGCGAGCGCGGACAGGTTCCGCCGGCTCCATGTCATCATCGGCGACGCCAACCTCTGCGAGGTCGCGACGTTCCTCAAGACCGGGACCACCGCCCTGGTCCTGGAGCTCGTCGAGGAGAAGGCGTTCACCCGAGACCTGTCCGTCGAGCGGCCGGTCACGGCGCTCCACAGCGTCTCGCACGACCCGGGACTGACGACGAAGGTCAGCCTGCGCGACGGGACCACCGCGACCGCCGTCCAGCTCCAGTGGATGTTCTTCGAGCAGGCGGCCACGTTCGTCGAGGACCGCTACGGCGCCGACGCGGACACCGACACCGTCGAGGTGCTCCGCCGATGGGAGAGCGTCCTGACCCGGCTCGAGACCGATCCGACGTCGTGCGCGCGTGAGCTCGACTGGGTCGCCAAGCTCCGCCTCCTCGAGGGGTTCCGGCAGCGCGAGGGGCTCGCCTGGGACGCCGCCCGGCTCCAGCTCATCGACCTGCAGTGGGCCGACGTCCGCCCGGAGAAGGGCCTGTACCACCGCCTCCTGGCCCGCGGCCAGGTCGAGCGGATCGTCACCGACGACGAGATCGCGCGGGCGGTCGGTGAGCCGCCCGAGGACACCCGGGCCTACTTCCGCGGCCGCTGCCTGGCCAAGTACGGCGAGCACGTCGCCGCGGCGTCCTGGGACTCGGTGATCTTCGACGTCCCCGGCCGTGGTGCCCTGCAGCGGGTACCGACGCTCGACCCGTCCCGCGGCACCCGTGAGCACGTCGGCGCGCTCCTCGACCGGTGCACGACCGCCGCCGAGCTCGTCGACGCGCTCGCGGCCAGATGACGGGCGGCCGAACGTCCGTGGGGCCCTCCCCGGGAGCCCCTGCCGTGGGCGACCCGCGGGCCCGCTGCGAGCGCCGGGGCGCCCCGTCCACCTAGGATCCCAGCAGACGCACGACGAGGGGAGGATCGCGATGAGCGGTCAGGAGCAGACACGCCCCAAGGGGCGGGACGACGACGCGGACGACGCCGCGCCCCCGCCCGCCGCACCCCAGGCGCAGGCGAAGGACGACGACGTCGACGCGATCCTCGACGAGATCGACGACGTGCTCGAGAGCAACGCCGAGGAGTTCGTCAAGGGCTTCGTCCAGAAGGGCGGCCAGTGACCGACAGCCTCGGCTCGCCCACCCCCGGGCAGCTCCCCGCGGCGTTCCGGGCGCCCGGGTCCTCCTCGTTCACCGACTTCCTCCGCGACCATGCCGGGCACCTGCTTCCCGGACGACGGACGCTGCCGCCGGGCACGGTGCCCGACGTGCCGCACGCCACGACGATCGTCGCGCTGACGTTCGACGGCGGCGTCGTCATGGCGGGGGACCGGCGCGCGACGATGGGCAACCTCATCGCGCACCGGGAGATGGAGAAGGTGTACCCCGCCGACGAGTACTCGTGCGTCGGCATCGCGGGCACCGCGGGGATCGCCGTCGAGCTCGTGCGGCTGTTCCAGGTGGAGCTCGAGCACTACGAGAAGATCGAGGGTGCCCTGCTCTCGCTGGACGGCAAGGCGAACCGGCTCTCGACGATGATCCGCGGCAACCTCGGCCTGGCGATGCAGGGCCTGGCGGTCGTCCCGCTCTTCGCCGGCTTCGACATCGCCCGCACGCGGGGCCGGATCTTCTCCTACGACGTCACCGGCGGGCGCTACGAGGAGCGGGACTTCCACAGCGTGGGGTCCGGCTCGCTCTTCGCGCGCGGCTCCCTCAAGAAGCGCTGGCGGCCGGGTCTGACCGGTGCCGAGGCCGTCGGGGTCGCCGTCGAGGCGCTCACGGACGCCGCGGACGACGACTCGGCGACCGGCGGCCCCGACGACGCCCGGCGGATCTACCCGGTCGTCGCCCGTGTCACCGCGGAGGGCTACCAGCGGGTGTCCGACGACGAGCTGGCGGCTGCTGTCGGCGCACTGCGGCAGCGGGGTGAGCAGGCATGAGCATGCCGTTCTACGTCCCACCCGAGCAGCAGTACAAGGACCGCGCGGACTACGCGCGGCGCAACATCGCACGCGGCCGTCCGGTCGTCGTCCTCGCCTACGACGGCGGCATCGCGTTCGTCGCCGAGAACCCGTCGCGGGCGCTGCACAAGATCAGCGAGATCTACGACAAGATCGCGTTCGCGGCGGTCGGCAAGTACAACGAGTTCGAGAACCTGCGGGTCGCCGGGGTCCGCTACGCCGACCTGCGCGGCTACTCCTACGACCGGGTCGACGTCACCGTCCGCGGGCTGGCGAACGCCTACGCGCAGACGCTCGGTGCCGTGTTCACCGCCGAGTCCAAGCCGCTCGAGGTCGAGCTCGTCGTCGCCGAGGTCGGTGACGACGAGGAGACCGACCAGATGTACCGGCTCACGTACGACGGGTCCGTCGTCGAGGAGCAGGGCATCGTCGCGATCGGTGGCAACGCCGAGCAGCTGACGACGGGGCTCCAGGAGCGCTGGGCGCCCGGGATGACGCTGTCGTCCGTCCTCGCGCTCGGCGTCGAGATGCTCGCGGCGGACCCGAACGGCGGTGCGCCCCGCGTTCTCGGCGCAGGCCAGCTCGAGGTCGCCGTCCTCGACCGGCTCCGGCCGCGGCGGGCGTTCCGCCGGCTTGCCGGACCGCTCCTGGGCCGGCTCCTCGCCCCCGACGACCCCACGACGGACGCGCCGCACACCGACGACCCGACCCCGGGCCTGCACGACACGCTGACCGGGGAGGGCGGCAGGACACCCCAGCGGCCGGCGGGGGACGCAGCCCCGGACGGTGAGGGTTCCGCCCCGGACTCACCGGGCCCGGGCTCGCCGACGCCGGACGGCGACACGCCCGGCGGGCAGCAGCCGGACGCCTGAGGCCGGGCCGCCGCGCCCTGCGCGGCTGCCCGCGGGGTGAGCCGATCCGCCCGGTCGCAGCGGTGCCAGGACAGGGTTCGCCACCTACAGTGGGCCCATGGACCGCCGCATTTTCGGGATCGAGACGGAATACGGCGTGACGTGTGCCTTCGAGGGGCAGCGCAAGCTGTCCCCCGACGAGGTGGCGCGCTACCTGTTCCGCAAGGTCGTCTCGTGGGGCCGGTCGAGCAACGTCTTCCTCCGCAACGGTGCGCGGCTCTACCTCGACGTCGGTTCGCACCCGGAGTACGCCACTGCGGAGTGCGACGACGTCCGTCAGCTCGTCGTCCACGACCGGGCGGGGGAGCGGATCCTGGAGGGCCTGCTCGTCGACGCCGAGCGGCGCCTGCACGAGGAGGGCATCGCCGGCGAGGTCTTCCTCTTCAAGAACAACACCGACTCGGCCGGCAACTCCTACGGCTGCCACGAGAACTACCTCGTGAGCCGCCACGGCGAGTTCAACCGGCT
>DAIOGQ010000009.1:0-30429 GCA_036745175.1 Kineosporiaceae bacterium | reverse complement strand
TTGAGCAGGGTGACGGCCGGGTGGATGACCGGGTTGCCGTTCTGCAGCGTGGTCTCGAAGATCCCCGCGGCTGCCTCGGTGTTGCGGTACACCTGACGGAGAACCTCCACCAGCCGGGGCGTGTTGCTGCGCGGGGCGGCGGCGGCCGAGAAGCCCGTGTCGAACCGGTGGAAGATGCGCACACTGGCGTGCAGCGACGCCCGCGCGGCGTACGGCAGCGTGCTGGTCTCGCCCACGACGATGCTCTCGTCATAGAGGTCCAACCCCGCGGCGTGCTTGAAAGCGAGGCTGCCGACGCACGAGCTGGGGCACACCACGACGGTCATCCCGGCGCGCAGGTGACCGCGGGCGTCGGCGCCGAACGGATCGGTGGCGTAGGCGGGACCGACGACGAACACGACCTCCACACCGTCCAACGCCTCGGCGATGTCGGTGGTGACCGTCTCCAGGGGGGCGAACCCCTCGAGCAGGCCCTCGGCCTGGATGCCGCCGCGTTCGCGGACCGGAGCCAGATGGTGGTCGTGGGCGCCTTGTGCGTACAGCGAGACCCGATGCCCCTGGCTCGCCCACTCGTAGGCGACCGCCAGCCCGCCACCGCCCGCTCCCAGCACCGCGACGTTCATGAGGCTGTCTCCGTTCGCCCGTGTTCACCCGGCGTCATCGACGGCAATCGTCTCACGGCCGATGCGTCGCCGATCTCGAGCCGCTCCGGCGCAGAGCGGCCACCCGGACGTCGCGTCCGCGATACTCGCTGTGCCAGACCCGAGACAGCATGACCGCGACGGTGAAGACTGGCGGGTGACCGTCGGCCGAGAGCTCGATCCGTCACCGGGACCGCGGGTGTCGAGCGGACGGCACGCCGGGTCGGGCCACGTGGTCACGCTGAGGAGACATCATGAGCTACGGCACCCAGGTCACCGTCGACGCACCGTACGCCGACACCGTTCAGCGCGTCCGTGACGAGCTACAGGCCGAAGGGTTCGGCGTCCTCACCGAGATCGACATGAGGGCCACCATGCGCGCCAAGCTCGACAAGGAGATCGAGGACTACGTCATCCTCGGCGCCTGCAACCCCCCGCTCGCCCATCGGGCGCTGCAGGCCGACCGCAGCATCGGCCTGCTCCTGCCCTGCAACGTCGTCGTCCGCGCGACCGACGCCGGGACGGTGGTCGAGGCTCTCGACCCGCAGATCATGGTCGGCCTGAGCGACAGCACCGACCTGAAGGACGTCGCCGACGACGCGTCCGCCCGGCTCTCACGGGTCCTCGACCGGCTCAGTGCCTGACGCCGTCCACACGGGCCTGCGCCGTCCTGCACCACCGGTGTACGAGCCGGGCAGGCCCGGGACTCGCCCTAGCGAGGTCGGGCGCCGTCGAGTGGCTTGCGCATGACGCCGGCGCGTTCGCGGTTGGGCACCATCTCGGTGTACTCCTGCACCGGCACGTCCTGACCGAACCAGAACCGGCCCGCGACGCCGGCCCGGTCGAGCGCCTCCGTCCTGTGTCCGGGGTCGGGGTGGGGGTCCAGCAGCAGCAGCCGCGCCGTCGGCTCTGGGGTGTCGGTCAGGTCCCACACCCCGGCGACCCTGCCCTCGATCAGCACCACCGACGTCGCGTTCCCTCCGCGGTCGTAGATCAGGTCGTGGTGGGCGGCGTCGACCAGCCGTGTGCGGTCGTGGTAGCCCATGGTGTATGGATCCAGCCGCGGCAGGAGCCTGACGCCGAGAACCTCGCCGGGGAACTGGTCCGGGCCAGCTGCATCCGGATCGAGGGCGAGCAGCTCGCCGGCGATACCGGGCAGCCTGCTGCTGGTGAGCTCGTTGCTCAGACTGGCGACAGCGGCGTGGATGGCTCGGGCCGGCAACCCGGTCCACCACCCGATGTCGTCCATGGATACCGGGCCGTAGCGGCCGATGTACTCCCGGACCAGAAGCCGGGTCGCCTCTTCCGGCTCGTAGGTGTCCAGGTCGACGGCTGGGTAGGCGCGCTCCCACCGCCGGTACGTGAAGGTGGTGCTCTTGCGGCCGCCTGTCGGGCGATCACGGACGATCAACCCTTCGTCGCACATGACTGCTACCACCGACGACAGACCCGTTGCGCCCTGCATGCTGCGGCGCAGCTGTGCGGTCGTCAGGGAGCGATCGGCCAGCGTCTCGAGCACTGCCGGCGCCCAGCGCGCGTACGTGTCCGGATCCAGGCCAAGCCAGCGCCGGTCCCGTTCGGTCGTCGTCTGCCGGGTCGCTGCGAACGTGATCGTCGCGAGCCGGCGAGTCAGCACGAACACCGTTCCGCGCATGGCCTTGAGCCGCACCAGGCTTCGATCCTCGTACAGGTCCCGGTCGAGCTGGTCCATCACCGGGCCCTCGACCCGTGCATGCAGCGAGAGGTACGGCGTCTCGGGCGCGGTCGCGTGCAGGCCCACCACGTCGTCGACGACGGAGAGCACCCCGCCCGGACCGACCGTCGTCCCTGGCGACAGATGCTGCCTGGTCAGCGACGCACGAGTCGACGATGCCAACGGGTGCACCGGCCCGGTCCGCCCCACGCATCCAGTCCCTCAGGGCCGGGGCGTGAGCGCCAGGGCCCATCGTCCGCGGATCACGTGGTCCAGGGCAGCGCCGCGAGCGGCCTCCGGCTCCCGGACCGTCCCTTCAGCGGGGAACGGCGGGCGGACGGTTGGCGCGTCAGCGGCGGTCGGGGTCGTCGCCGGAACCGGACGACCCCTTCTCCGGCATCGGCCACGGCGTCGAGTGCAGCGCGGTCAGCGTGTGCCAGGCCCGGGTCGCGAGCTGGAGGTTGAAGCACACCTCCGGGTCCGACAGGTCCAGGCCGGTGATCTGCCGGATCCGCTGCAGCCGGTACTTCAGCGTGTTGCGGTGCACGATCAGCGCCGCCGCCGTCGCCTCGTACTTGCCGCCCCGGTCGAGGTAGTGCGACAGCGTCCGGACGAGGTCGGCGCTGCGTTGCTGGTCGTAGGCGAGCAGCGGGCCGATCCACTGCTGCACGAACCGTTCCACCTCGCCGAGCGACTCGTTGCCGATGAGCAGCCGGTAGACCCCGAGGTCGTCGAACCGGACCGCCCGGTCGTCCCACTCGGCGGTGGCGAGCAGCCGCATCGCGAGCCGGGCCTGGCCGTACGACCGCGGGAAGTCGGCGATCCGCTCGCACCGCTCGCCGACGCCGATCCGCGCCCGCCCGCCGCCGAGCTCGCGCATCACCGCGTTCCGCAGGCTCTCCCAGTCCGCCTCGCAGTCGGCGAGCAGGACCACCTGGGCGCCGCGGGCGACCAGCAGCGTCCCCGCGGGCTCCTCCCGGGCGGCGTGCCGGACGGCCTGGAAGAAGGCGTCGTTGTCCTTCGTCCGGCCGTGGCCCTCGATCACGAGCACCCGGTGCGGCCGCTGCAGGTCGTAGTCGAGCGCGGTCGCCCGGGCCAGCGCGCTCTCCTCGTCGGTCCCGGTGAGCAGCTCGTCGACGAGGTCGCGGCGGATCCGCAGCTCGCTCTCGGCGAGGCTGCGGACCCGCGCCAGCTCCATCGCGAGGATCGTCGCGCCGTGCTCGAGCGCCATCAGCTCGTGCTCGCCGGCGGCGCCGGCCGGGTCGACGAGGAGGATCACCCCGAGGACGTCGCCCTGCGGGTGGGCGAGTGCCAGGAGGTTCCCGCCCTCGCGCAGCGGCCGGGGCGACTTGAGCGCCCGGCGGAGCAGCTGCTCGCGCCGGGACGCCGGGTCCTTCGGGTAGGGGTCGGGCCGGTTCGGGCCGGCCCACGCGCGCAGGTTGCCGTACCGGTCCTCGATGGCCACCGGCAGCCCGGTCAGCTCGTGCACGGCGCGGGCGATGCCGTCGCGGCCCTCGCCGGACACCGCGACGGCGGTCAGCCGGGCGTGGATCTCCATGCTCCGCTCGAGCGCACCGACCGTGCCGCGCAGTCGCTCGTTCACCAGTGACAGTTCCGACGCGGTGGCCTGCTCCTGGGCGTGCAGCCGCTGGTTCGCCAGGGCCGCGCCGGTCTGCTGGGCGAGCGCGCGCAGCAGGAACTGCTCCTCGTTGGTCGGCTCGTGCTCGGCCGCGACGACGAGGTGCCCGAAGTGCCCCGACGGGCTGCCGAGCGGGTACGCCCACGCCCACGGCCGGTCGACGACCTCGACCGCCCCGCCGCCCGGGGTCGCCCGTTCGAGCTGGGCGGCCAGCTCGGGGGTCTGGGACGGCGCCCCGACCCGCTCGATGCTCACCACCCGGCAGTGCGCGAGCGCGGGGACGGCGGTCGCGGCGAGCTCGAGGATCTGCCGCTCGCCGGTGCTCTCGGTCATCAGCTGGCCGAGCACGAGCAGGCTGCGCATGGTCGAGAGCAGCCCGCGGCCGAGCTGGTGGGGGATCTCCAGCTCAGTCATCGACTACGCCACGGTCAGGGCGTCGTCGGGCTCCACGTACCAGGGGTTCTCGAGCAGCTGGCCGGACAGCAGCACCTTCGGGTGGGTGCGCAGGAGCTCCATCAGGACCTGCCCGTCGGTGAACCGTTCGAGGTCGTAGAGACAGAGCACCACCTGCGGGTACCTCGGAAGGAAACGGTTCAGCCGCGCCTCGTAGCTCACCAGGTGCTCGACGCCGGGCAGGTCGCGCAGTGCCCAGGTCATCTCGCCCACGGCGCGCACGAAGGTGAAGCCGGACGTGTGCACCGCCGTCCCGACGCCGCGCTCCCAGAAGTCGAGCATCGAGTCGACCTCGAAGCACCCGCCCGGCAGGTACGCGAGGTCGGAGCACATCAGGTCGAACTGGCCGGTGCGCATCGAGCGCTCGACGTCGAGGCTCTGCGACAGCGACCCGGTCACCCGCTCGGTGTCCGGGTCGTCCATGACGCAGATGCACTTGTCCCCCGCGAGGATCCCCTCGCGCAGGAACGGGACGAGCACCTCGTCCCGCTGCTCGGTGCCCCGGTAGAACGCGCAGATGTGGTCGCCGGGCGAGATGGCCACCCCGGGGCGGCCCATGGAGACCGCAGGGGTCGACGGTCCGCTGCTCATGGCGGTCAACGCCCGTACCGCTCGAAGTGAGCGGCGAAGAGCAGCTCGGGGTCCATCACCTTGGGGGTGATCGGCCGGGAGACCCAGGTGAGGTTCACGAAGTGCCGGGCGTTGATGTTCTCGGTCGTGATCGTCCCGCCCCACGTGCCGCAGGACAGGCTCAGCGTGAACGGCAGGCCGTTGCGCGGGCTGCCCGCGCCCTCGTTGAGGTTCTGGTTGACCAGGACGCGCGCCGTCCGGGTGCCGTTCGCCACCGCGTCGACGTGCGCGTCGCTGCTCGTGTGGATGCCGCAGGTGTGGCCGAGGCCCTGGTAGTCGGTGATGGCGTTGACCTGGGCGATCGCGGCGTCGATCCCGCCGGCGTAGCGGTAGAGCGCGAGGACCACCGACAGCTTCTCGCCGCTGAACGGGTGGTCGGCCCCGGCGCCGGTCTCGCTGACGACGAGGAACGTCGTCCCGTCGGGCACCGAGATACCGGCGAGCTCGGCGATCCGGCCCGCCGACTTGGCGATGACGTCCGGCGTCGGGATGTGCCCGCCGTCCGGCCAGAGCGCCGCCTGCAGCCGCTGCTTCTCGGCGTCGTCGCACAGGTACCCGCCGCGGGCCCGGAGCAGGCCGAGCAGCTCGTCGTACACGTCGTCGTGGGCGACGACCGCGTTGTCGGCCAGGCAGCTCGTCGCGTAGTCGAAGGTCTTCGCGGCGGCGATCGCGTCGGCGGCGTCGACGACGTCAGCGGTCTCGTCGACGATGTGGACGCAGTTGCCGACGCCGACCCCGAACGCCGGCGTGCCCGAGCTGTACGCGGCCTTGACCATCCCGGCGCCGCCGGTGGCGACGATGAGGTCGGCCTGCTGCATGAGCTCCTGGGTCGCGGCGATCTTGGCCTGCGGCAGCACCTGGACGAGGTCGGCGGGCGCCCCGACCTGCTCGCAGGCCTCGCGCATGTAGCCGACCACGGCGTCGGTGGTCTGCTTGCTGCGCGGGTGCGCCGCGAAGACGACGGCGTTGCGCCCGGCGAGCGCGCACAGCGCCTTGACCGGCGGGGTGGCGTCCGGACCGGTCGTCGGGACGAGCGCGGCGACGACCCCGACCGGCTTGGCGATCTTGACCAGGCCGCGGGCCGGGTCCTCCTCGACGACCCCGACGGTCCTGGTCGCCCGCAGGTCGGTGAGGACGCCGAGCACGCGACGCTGGATCTTCGTCACCTTGTCGGCGTAGTTGCCGAAGCCGGCCTCGTCGACGGCGAGCCGGGCCAGGCCCTCCGCGCGGTCCTTGCGGGCCACGGCGTAGGCGACCGCGGTGGTCAGCTCGTCGACCTGCTCGGCGGTCCAGTCGTCGATCGCGGCCTGCGCCGCCCGGGCCCTGCCGATGACCTCTGCAACGTCCACGCCGTCTCCTCCTCCGAAGACCGGGCGGCGGCTGGGACGCCGGCTCCCGATGCGCCGACCGACCGGTGCGGGGCGTCACGGTGCGTCGGCCGAGGAGTGCTCGGCGCGTCGCTCCTCGACACCGGCGGCGTGGGCGTGTCCGGAGGCTACGCCCGGACGGGGCGAACTTCATTAGCCCGGTGAGACAAACATCCTGGTGATCCCAGTCCTCGCGGACCGAGCGGGGTGCGTGCCGGGATCGGCACGTCGTCAGCCGTGGACCTTCCAGTCGACGGCGACCGCGCCGGACGGGGTCGCGATCACCGGGTTCAGGTCGAGGCCGGCGACGTCCGGCACCGCCACTACCGCGTCGCCGGCCGCGACGACGACCCGGGCGAGCGCCTCGAGGTCGACCGCGGGCGTGCCGCGCGCGCCGGTGAGCAGCGGGTGGCAGGCCAGCCCCGCGAGCAGGTCGAGCGCCTCGTCGACGCCGAGCGGCGCCAGCGCGAAGGCGACGTCGGCGAGCACCTCGACCCAGATCCCGCCGAGCCCGACCATGACGACCGGGCCGAACGACGGGTCGCGGAACGCCCCGACGGCGACCTCGACCCCGCTCAGTTGCGGTGAGACGAGAACCGCCTCGCTCGTCGCGAGCAGGTCGGACGCCGCCCGGCGGACGGCGCCGACGTCCGCCAGCCCCAGCCGGACGCCGCCGACGTCCGTGCGGTGCTCGGCCGCCGCGAGCTTGACCACGACCGGCCAGGACGCCGGGTCGAGCCGGGCGGCCTCGGCGGCCGCCTCGTCGGCGCTCCGGCACGACGTCGTGGCCACCACCGGGACGCCGTACCCGGCGAGCAGCCGGCCGACCCCGACCGGGTCGTCCCAGGGCGGCAGCGGCCCGGCGTGCGGCGGGGGCGGCGGCGCCGCCGGCCGGACCCTTTCGCGGGCCAGCGCGTACTGTCGGGCCAGCCCGGCCGCCCGCGCCGTCCGGCCGGGCCAGTCGAAGACCGGGACGCCCCCCGCGGCGAGCAGGTCGGCGTTCGGCCGGGCATGCCGCGGGGCCACCCAGCAGACGTACACCGGGACGTCGATCCCGTCGGCCCGCAGCCCGTGGACCGTCTCCAGCAGCGCCCGGGCGGTCGCGGCGTCCATCGCCGCCCGTTGCAGCAGCACCGGGACGACGGCGTCCACCTCGCCCGAGCGGGCGAGCAGGTCGACCAGCGCGGGATAGAGCTCGGCGAACCGCGACCACACCGGGGTGATGTCGACCGGGTTCACCGGGCTGGCGAAGGCCGGCAGCAGCGCCCGGATCCGGTCCTGCAGCGCGGGCGAGAGCGCAGGGACGGCGAGTCCCTGGTCGCCGAGCAGGTCGGCGAGCTCGACCCCGGTGCCGCCGGAGTTCGTGACGATCCCGACCCGGCCGCCGGCGGGCAAGGGCTGGCCGTCGAGGGCGCGCGCGGCGTCGAGCAGCTCCTGGCCGGACGCCACCTCGACGACGCCTGCCTGCCGGAACGCACCGCGCCAGACGGCGTGCCGGGCGGCCAGGGCCCCGGTGTGCGAGGCGGCCGCGCGGGCGCCGGCCTCCGAGCGACCGGTCTTCGCCACGAGCACCGGCGTGCCCGGGGTCACCCGGCGGGCCCGCTCGACGAACTCCCGGCCGTCTCCGAGCGTCTCGAGCAGGAAGCACAGGGTGCGCGACGTGCGGTCGTCGGCGAGCTCGGTGAGCAGCTCGGCGACCGACACGTCGCAGGTGTTGCCGGGTGCACAGATCTTCGCGAACCGTGCCTGCTCGTCGTGGGCGAGGTCGTAGATCGCCATCCCGTACGCCCCGGACTGGCTGACGAACGAGATCCCGCCGCCACCGGCGGGCAGCCCGGCCGCGATCGACGCGTTGAGCGGCAGGTCGCAGTTCTGCAGCCCGAAGCAGTTGGGCCCGACGACCCGGACCCGGTGCCCGGCCGACCCGGCCGCGGCCCGGACGAGCGCGGCCTGGAGCGCCTCGCCGTCCGGCCCGGTCTCGGCGAACCCGCCCGACAGCACGACCATCGCGGTGACACCGGCCGCGGCGGCGTCCGCCGCGACCCCCGGGACCGCGGACGCCGGGACGGCCACGACGGCCAGGTCCACCGGCCCCTCGACGTCCCGCAGCGACTGCCCGGAGCGGACCACGACGACCTCGCCCGGGTAGTCCGCGAGGTTGCCGGCGAGCAGCGCGCCGAGCGTGCCCGGCCGGTCCGACGCCCCGACGAGCGCGACCCGGCGCGGGGTGAAAAGGGCGTCGAGCAGGCGCATCAGCCGGCAGGCCCGAAGGTGCGCTCCAGCTCTCGCGGACCGAACTCCAGGCGCCGCACCCCGAGCGGGTCGACGGCCCGGACGGCGGCCAGCTCCGCGGCGTCCGGCGGCCGGACCGGTACGACGTCGGGGTGGGTGCGCAGCTCGAAGCCGGTCGCCTGCTCGACGTCGGCCACGGTGACGTCCGGGAAGGTCTCGCGCAGCCGGGCGTGCCCGTCCGCGGCGTAGTCGAAGAGCCCCAGCTCGGTGACCAGCCACTGCGGGCCGCCGCCGGTGTAGCCGAGCTCGGCGCGCGTGCCGGACGGCGTGACGTGCCCGAGGTCGGTGAGGAAGTCGACGGTCGGGACCAGGGTGCGGCCCGACCGGTGCCTGGTCGTCCACACCGTCAGGGCGCCGATCGTCGCCGAGATGTTGCCGCCGCCGCCCCCGCCGCCGAGCTTGATCTTCGGGTGCGGCATGCCGCCGATCGCCGTCACGTTCGTGTTGCCGTACCCGTCGATCTGCCCGCCGGACAGGAACATCCGGTCGACGGCGCCGCGCTGCGCGGCGTCGAAGAACTCCTCGAACCGCATCCGGTAGACCGCGTCCCGGTGCAGCGCCAGGTCGTTGCTCGTCGGCGGGATGAAACCCGGGTCAGGGTCGACGGCGTAGGTCGCACCCTCGATGAGCAGGCTGCGGGGCGCGTGCGTGCGACGCGCGACGTGCATCGCGACCTGGGCGCAGGGGCTCGCGAACCCGTGGAAGACCACCTCGCCGTCGCCGATCGTGCGGGCGAGGGCGACGACGAACCACTCGTCGATGGTCCAGCCGTCGCTCACCGGAACAGCTCCTGCCAGCGGGCGTCCGACGCCGACCAGGACGCCAGCCGCTCGGCGTCGACGAGGTCGCGGTAGGCGTCCTCGCCGCACTCGACGTACTGCGCCAGATAGGACTCGAGCGCCTCGCCGCCCGCCGCGGCCGCCGCGAGATAGGCAGCCAGGTGCGGCCGGTCGTAGGCGTAGCCCGGGTAGCACGACGACGGGTGCGCGCCGAGCGGGGCCTCGACGACGGCCGCGACGCAGTGCCCGGGGACGACGACCCCGGCCGCGGCCAGCTCGTCGGTCGGCGCGAGCCGGTCGACGGTGGCGACCACCATTCGGGAGGCGTGCGCGAACCGCTCGTCGAGGACGTACGGCTGGTCGAGGTGCAGGTTGCCGTGCCGGTCCCCGAGCGGCGCGTGGATCAGCGCGACGTCGGGGGTGAGGGCGGGCAGCGCGACGAGCTGCTCGCCCGTGAAAGGGCATGCGACGATCCCGTACTCGGGGTGCAGCGCGAGGATGTCGGTCCCCTTCAGCCCGCGTACGGGCAGGAACGGCAGCCCCATCTCCGAGGCCCGCAGCTGGGTGAGGATCGAGACGCAGCAGCTCTCCCGGACCTGCACCGTGCCGTTCTCGGCGGCCCGGCGGAACGCGGGCGCGAGGCCGAGGTCCTGCTCGAACCCGACGTAGCTCTCCTCGCAGACCGCGACCGCGCCGGCGGCGACGAGCAGGTCGACGTCGATGCTGTGCGCCGAGCCGACGACGTGCAGGTCCCGGCGGCCCTGCCGGAGGAGCTCGCGGACCAGCGCCATCGGCAGCCGGGAGCACAGGCCGCCGCCGAGCGCGACGACGAACCCGTCGCGGACCAGCTCCGCGGCCTGCGCCAGCGTCGCCTGCTTGTCCGCGCCGAGGTGGAACGTCGTCATTGCGCCGTCATGCCGCCGTCGGGCGTCACGACCGACCCGGTCATGAACGCCGCCTCGTCGCTGGCCAGGAACAGTGCGACGTTGGCGATGTCCGACGGGTCCCCGAGCCGCCCGATCGGGTACTTGACGAGCGTCTTGGCCAGGCCTGCCTCGAGGTCGCCGTCGCCACGGGCGCGCAGCATCGGCTCCATCAGCGGGGTGTACACGGTGCCGGGGCAGATCACGTTGACCCGCACGCCGCGGGCCGCGAGGTCGACGGCCATCGAGCGGGTGAGCGCGATGACCGCGCCCTTGGCCGCGCAGTAGGCGGCGAAGTTCATCACGCCGACGAGCCCGGCGACGGACGCCTGGTTGATGATCGACGCGCCCTGCCCGAGGTGCCGCAGCGCGGCCTGCGAGGTGAGGAAGGTGCCCTTGACGTTGACCGCGAAGCAGCGGTCCCAGTCGGCCTCCTCGGCGACGAGCACAGACCCGCGGGAGTCGACACCGGCGTTGTTGTACAGCACGTCGAGCCGGCCGAACTCGGCGACGACCGCCTCGACGGCGGCCCCCACCTCGGCGGCGGCCGACACGTCCGCGGTGAGCGCGAGGCTGCGGCCGCCGGCGGCGGCGATGAGCTTCACCGTCGAGGCGGCCGCCTCCGACGAGCGGTCGAGGACGCCGACCGCGGCGCCCTCGGCGGCGAACCGGACGGCGGTGGCCTGGCCGATGCCGGACCCGCCTCCGGTGATGATGGCGACCTTGCCGGCGAGCCGGTGGGAGCCCGTGGTCGGTTCCGAGGTGTCACTCACAGCGCTGTGTACCCTCCGTCGATGACCAGTGCGGAACCGGTCAGATAGGTGAGGCGGTCCGAGGCGAGCAGGGCGACGAGGTCGGCGACGACGTCGGCGGCGGCGACCCGGCCGAGCGGGATCCGGGCCTCGATGGCGTCCCGGAGCTCGGGGACGTCGAGGCGCCACTTGGTCATCGCGGTCTCGGCCATCCCGGGACAGACCGCGTTGCTCCGGATGCCGTGCTGCGCGTAGTCGACCGCGATCGACTTCGCGAGCATGAGGGCCGCGCCTTTCGACGCGGTGTAGGCGCTGCGGCCGGGGAAGGCCACCTGGCCTGCGACCGAGGCGATCGTCACGACGTGGCCGGAGCCCTGCGCGATCATCACCGGCAGGACGGCCCGGGAGAACAGGAACGGGCCGCGAACGTTGACCGCGATCACCTGGTCCCAGTCCGCGACCGGCGTCGTGTGCAGGACGGTGGCCTGCGGGGTGCCGGCGATCCCGGCGTTGTTCACCAGGACGTCGATGCGACCGAACCTCGCGACCACGTCGGCGACGAACGCGGAGACCGACTCCTCGTCCGCGACGTCCACCCGGCCGCCGAACCCGGACGGGCCGGCGGCCTCGCGCGCACCGTCCGGGTCCAGGTCGCAGACGGCGAGGGCGAAGCCGTCGGCGGCGAGCCTGGCGCAGCTGGCCCGGCCGATCCCGGACGCACCGCCGGTGACGACCGCGACCCGCGGTGCGGCGTCCGTGCTCATACGGCCTCCAGGGTGCGTCGGGCGGCCTGGGCAGCGACGAGCAGCGGGTCGTAGACCGGTGAGTACGGCGGGGCGTAGGCGAGGTCGAGCGCGCCGAGGTCGTCGACGGTCAGGTCGGCGTGCAGAGCCGTTGCCACGACATCGATCCGCAGCGCCGCGCCCTCCCGACCGACGAGCTGTGCGCCGAGCAGCCGGCCGTCGTCGGCGTGCACGAGCCGCACGTGCAACGGTGCCGATCCCGGGTAGTACTTCGCCCGGGACTTGTGCACGACGTCGGTGGCACGCGCCGCCAGCCCGGCAGCCCCGGCCTCGGCCAGGGTCAGGCCGGTCCGGGCGACCTCCAGGTCGAAGACCTTGACGACGGCGGTGCCGACCACGCCGCCGAACACCGCGTCCCCGCCCGCCGCGACGGTTCCGGCGACCCGGCCGCACTTGTTGGCGGCCGGCCCGAGCGGCACGAAGGCCGGGCTGCGCAGCACCCGGTGGTACGGCGCGACGCAGTCGCCCGCGGCCCATACGCCGTCCAGGCTCGTGCGCATCCGGTCGTCGACGAGGAGGGCACCGCCGGGGCCGGTCCGCGCCCCCGCCGCCGCGGCGACGGTGGCCGCCGGCCGGACCCCGACCGAGACGACGGCGACGTCGGGTCCGAGCGCGCACCCCGTGGCCGCGTCGGTGCCGAGCCGCAGGTCGACCCGCTCGCGGACGTGGGCCTCGACCAGCGCGGCCGGCTCGACGTCGAGGTTCGCCAGCACCCGGTCCAGGCGTTCGACGACCGTGACAGCGCACCCGCGGTGGGCGAGCGCCTCGGCCATCTCCAGCCCGACGTAGCCGGCGCCGACGACGAGCGCCCTGCCCACCCGGCCGGCGTCGAGCAGGGCGCGCAGGGCGATCCCGTCCTCCAGGGAGCGGATGGTGAAGACCCGGTCGGCCGGCATGCCCGGCAGCGGTACGGACACCGGTGCGGCGCCGGTCGTGACGACGAGGGCCGAGAACGACAGGCGGTGGCTGCGCCCGGTCTGCCGGTAGGTCACGGTCCGGCCGGGGTGGTCGAGCTCGACCGCCTCGGCCCGGTAGCGGACGTCGATCCCGCGCCGGTCGGCGAAGTAGGACGCCGGGTAGGCGAGCAGCTGGTCGGCGCGCTCGACCAGGCCGGCGAGGTAGTACGGCAGGCCGCAGAGCCCGTACGCGGCGTAGCCGCCGGCCTCGAGGACGACGACGTCGAGGGACGGGTCCGTACGGCGCGCGGCGGAGGCGGCCGACATCCCCGCCGCCCCGCCCCCGATGACCACCAGCCGCCTCGACACCGGGCTCACGCTAGGCCCGGTCCACGGCGCCGGCCACGTCCCAGGGATCCAAGAGACCGGTCAGGTGTTGGTCCGCCAGGACGAGCCGCTGTCCCGACCCGTCGGCGGCCGACGGCGCGCGCGGCTCAGCCACAGCAGCCGCACGAGGGGCCGCCGGAGAACGGGTGCCCGGTGCCGTCCACGACGGCCTGCGGGTGTGCCCGGCGGCTTCCGCACACCGAGCACACCCACACGGCCGGCACCCGGGCGCCCCGCATGACGAGGGAGCGGAACTCGTGCCCGCAGTCGGCACAGAGCAGCTCCCAGACGGCCATGCCGGTCAGAGGCCGAGCTTCTTGCGCGCCAGCTCCGCGCCGGCGGCCAGGGCGTGCAGCTTGTCGACGGCGATGTAGCGCTGGAGCAGGATGAGGCCGCAGTCCGTCGTGACGCCGAGGCGCTCCGGCGGGATGTACTCCGCGAGCCGCATGATGCGGTCGCAGACCTGCTCGGCGGTCTCGGTGATCGTCGACTTGACGTCGATGACCCCGGCCCAGAAGCTCACGCTGTCGGGCAGCGGGTGGTTCTTGATGACGTCGAGCCCCGAGAGGTCGTCGGAGCGGCGTCCGCAGTTCTCCAGGTTCAGGACGTCGATGTTCGCCTCGTAGGACCTCGGGACGACGGACGCGGTGGCCGACGGCGCGTCGCCCTTGCGTGCGGTGAGGTCGAAGATCTCCCCGGCCTGCGCCGTCTCGTCGGGGAAGTAGGCCGGCGTGCCGCCCCAGTTGCCCCAGCAGACGTGCACGATGATCTGCGCGTTCCGGACGCCCTCGACGGCGCGGTTGAACGCGTCGATCGCCCAGTCCTCGTAGAAGTACGGCCAGGTGAACTCGTCGAGCTGGATGAACTCGACACCGAGCGCGTCGACCTCGAGGATGTCCTCGTTCATGGCCGCTGCGAGGGCCATCGCCCGGTCCCGCGGGTTGTCGTAGAACAGGTCGTTGGTGCACTGGGCGAGCACCTGGACGCCGGTGTACTGCACCTTCGTCGGCTTGTTCGTCGCCTTCTTCAGCGCCTTGGCCTGCTCGACCATCATCGCGCCGCGGCGCTTGAGCTCCTGCGTCATCGTCCCTGCGTGCAGCCGGCTGTAGATGGGGAAGCCCAGGTGACCGCCCTTGAGGTCGTAGCCGAGGCGACGCATGTAGTAGTACACGGCCTGGTCGGCGTAGTTGTCGCCGTGCAACCGCCCGTCGGTGATGATGTCGAGGCCGGCCGACTCCTGGTCGTGGGCCATCGCCTGCATGGCGTCCTCGAACGCCTCGCGGATGAACGCGTCCGGCGGCTCCTGGTCACCGGACCAGTCGCGGACCGGGCCCGCGTCCCACCACCGGGGGTTCGGGTAGTTCCCGACCATGGAGGTCGGAATCGGGATGTCCTTGTCTCCGACGCGCATCTGGTTCCTCTTCCTCGATCCCGGACGTCACTGTCCGGGCGGGCGGTGTGGGGCAGGTCACATCCTTGGAACACTGAGGAAAGTAGTCCCGCAGGCCGGGGGTCGGCAGATTTCTTGGCCGCCCGGGACAGCCTGGCTGTCCTGCCCGGCCAACTGCTCGGTCGGGGTCGCGCGCAGGGGCGAGCGGACGGCGCCGTCCGACGGCGACGCCTGGGTCGAGGGCAGCCGTCGAAAGGGACAGCGGGGAGCGGAAAGTTCGTCCTGCCAGGCCACATCGGCGCCGCCGTCCGGGACGAGATACTCCGGTCGCCGGCGTCCGTCGCCGCGCGTCCCGCCCTGACGGGACGGTCCGTCCGCGCGCACACCCTGCGGGGCGACGAAAGGAGTGCGGATGGTACCGATCGGGCCAGGCTTCCTCACGTTGCCGCCGAGATCGCGCAAGCCCCGGACCGAGGGGCTCACCCACGTGCTGGACAAGGGGATGTCGCTCGTCGGCCTGGAGTCGCTGATCCAGACCGCGCGCGACTCGATCGACATCATCAAGCTCGGCTGGGGCACGGCGTACGTGTCGTCAGGGGTGAAGGCCAAGGTCTCCCTGTGCAGCAGCGTCGGGATCCACATGTGCCCGGGCGGCACCCTGCTGGAGATCTGCGACAGCCAGCACCGGATCGGTGACTACATCGGCTGGATGCACCGGCTCGGGATGACCCACGTCGAGGTCTCGAACGGCGCGCTGGGCATGCCGACCGAGCACAAGCGAGCACTGATCCGGCTGCTCGCGGCCGAGTTCACGGTCCTGTCCGAGTGCGGGTCGAAGAACCCCGACGTCGATGTCGTCGCCGCGGAGTGGGTGTCGGAGATGGCCGGTGACCTCGAGGCGGGCGCGTCGCTGCTCATCGCGGAGGCCCGCGAGTCCGGGACGGTCGGGCTCTACCGGCCGAACGGCGAGGTGCGGGTCGACCTGGTCGACGCGCTGGCCGCCGAGCTGCCGGTCGAGAAGATCATCTTCGAGGCGCCGCGCAAGGACCAGCAGGCGTGGTTCGTCCGGCGGTTCGGTCCGGTCGCGAACCTGGGCAACATCCCCGCCGACGAGGCGATCCCGTTGGAGACGCTGCGCCTGGGGCTTCGGTCGGACACCCTCGACCTGTTGCCACGGGTGGACGGACCGCCGGTGGACCCGGCGCCCGGCCCGGCGCTGGCGGCGTCCGTGCCGTTGATGCACTGAGCCCTCGATGCAGCTCGCGCGCAGGGAGACCGGATGCTGATCGGCGGGCACGACGTCCTGCTGCCGACGACGATGGTCGGCAGCTGGCCCCGGCCGTTGTGGATGCGCGGCGGCGTGCTGCGCGAGTCGGTGCACGACGTCGACTACGTCGACATGTACCAGCGCACGCTGTACGAGGACGCCGTCCGGTTGTGCGTCAAGGACCAGGACCTCGCCGGGCTGGACATCGTCACCGACGGCAACCAGTACTTCCAGGGAGAGACCCCGTACGACAAGGTCCAGATGCTGCTGTTCCCGTTGCGGTTGAACGGGTTCCGCGGCTACGGACCGAGCGGGGACATCCCCGGGATGGAGCAGTACTTCCGCCCGGTCGTCGCCGACAAGGTCCGCTGGGTGCGCCCGGTGCTCGGCCCCGTGCTCGGTGCGCTGCGGCTGGCGACGGACAAGCCGGTCAAGGTGAACATCAACTCCGGCCCGGCCACCGTCGCCTCGTGGTGCGACGACCACTACTACGGGGACGCCGCCGCGCTGCGGGCCGACGTGGCGGACGCCTTCAACGCCGAGCTGCGCTGGCTCGCCGACCACGGCGCCGAGTTCATCCAGGTGACCGAGCAGGCCTACCTGTCGTCCGGCGGCGCCGAGCCCTGGGTCGTCGACATGATGAACCGGGCGGCCTGCGGCGTGCAGGCCCACCTCACCTGGCACATGTGCTACGGCAACGGACGCGGCGCCGACAGCGCCTACCCCGGGCTGAACGCCGGCTGCCTCGCGCCGCTCTTCGCCTCGGACACCCCGCTGGCCTGGGACGAGATCCACTACGAGACCGCCCGCCCCGGCATGGTCGAGCTCGACGTCCTCGCGACCTGGGCCGGACGGGACGGCAAGAGCCTGGGCATCGGGGTCGTCGAGGTGCTCAACCCGCACGTCGAGACGGCGGACGAGGTGGCCGACCGGGTCCGGCGCGCGATCGAGCACGTCCCGGCCGAACGGGTCGTCGTCAGCACCGACTGCGGGCTGTACCAGCTGCCGAGGGACCTGGCGTTCCGCAAGCTGAAGAGCCTGGTCGCCGGCACCCGGATCGTCCGGCGCGAGCTCGGTCGCGACGCGGACGGCCACTAGTGGTCCGCCGCTGATTTGATTCGGTGGAGGGCGGCGCGGCCGCGGGAGACCTTCTCGATGATCTGGTCGGCGGTGGCCTTCCAGATGAACAGCTTGGGGTGTTCGTTCCAATGTTCGGCCCAGGTGGTGATCGCTTCGGCGAGATCGGCGACGGAGGTGAACACTCCGCGGCGCAGCCGTTTGTCGGTCAGTTCCTTGAACCAGCGCTCGATCAG
This sequence comes from Kineosporiaceae bacterium, assembly GCA_036745175.1. Classification (GTDB taxonomy): domain Bacteria; phylum Actinomycetota; class Actinomycetes; order Actinomycetales; family Kineosporiaceae; genus R-H-3. The sequence goes on along the minus strand of DAIOGQ010000009.1, from coordinate 13,204 downwards.
GTTCAGCCACGAGCTGGAGGTCGGGACGAAGTGCAGGTGCCAGCGGCGGCGGTCCTTGTGTGCCAGCCAAGTGCGGATCTCGGGGGCGGTGTGCGCGGACAGGTTGTCGAGGATCACGTGCACGGCCAGGCCGCGCGGGACGGTGGCGTCGATCTGCTTGAAGAACGCCAGCACGTCCGCGCCGGTGTGGCCCTTGCGCAGGTGGGTGTGGACTTCGCCGGTGCCGATGTTCATCGCGGCGAACAGGTCGATCGTGCCGTGCCGCTTGTAGTCGTGGGTCATCGTCCCGGCCCGCCCACGCCGCAGCGGCAGCAAGGGCTGGGTGCGGTCCAGTGCCTGGCAGGAGGTCTTCTCGTCGTAGGAGAACACCACCGCCCGGGCCAGCGGGTTCAGGTACAGACCACGACGTCGACCAGCTTCGCCTCGAACTGCGGACCATTGCTGACCTTGAAGGTGGTCACCTGCCACGGCGTGAGCCCGTGATCGGCCCAGATCCGTCCCACGGTGTCCTTGCTGACCCCCGCCACCGCCGCCAGCGAGCGGGTCGACCAGTGCGTCGCCCCACCCGGCGGGGTCCCGGTCCGGGTCAGCTCCAGCACCCGCGCCGTCGTGTCCGGCGGCAGCCACGGCTTGCGGCCCCGGCCCTTGGCAACCTTCCCGATCCCCTCGGTCCCGTTCTGCGCGAACCGCTTCCGCCAGGCACGGACCGTGTCCGAGTCCACCCGCACCCGGCGCGCGATCTCCTCGTTCGCCACCCCGTCCGCCGCCCACAACAACGCCCGAGCCCGCACCACCTGCCGATGCGGCAACACCGACGACGCCGCCATCCGCGTCAGATCCACCCGCTGCTCATCGGTCACCGGCAACGCCGCAGCCACCATGAACCAAGTCTACAGAACCACCGAGACAAATCAGCGACAAACCACTAGTGACCATTGCGCAGCGGCCCAGCAAGCAACCCGCGGCGAAACCGCCACCGATCTGGCCGCTCTGGACTCGAGGCACGAGGAGTCTCAGCCGAACCCCTTGCCAGAGAGCGGAGCCACGAGCGAGCGTCCGCTGGGTCGGGTTCGAGATCGTTGAATTCTCGAGCTCGCGAACTCTTGACGGTGCATGATCCTATGCGGAATCGTTCCGACGCCGGGCACATCAGCAATTCTGGACAGGTGACCGGTCGGCATTCTGGACAGGGGGAGGGGCCATGCACCACAGGCTGACGCAATCGATGGTCGTGGCGATGGTGGCCGCTGCAACGGTCGCGGCCGGCGCTGCGCCGGCGACCGCGGGGACGACGCAGATCTCGGGAACCGGCGTCTTCGACACGACCGGTGCATGTGGGCCGCCGCCTGCCGGTTACGAGGACTTTGCCGACTACCCGCCCATCGTCATGACGGGGAGCCTGGAGGGGTGCTGGTACACGGACGTGCAGACGGTCCGAGACAACGGCGCCCCCAGCGGGGTGTACCTGGAGCGCGGTGAGGAGGTCTTCGTCGGCAGCCTGAACGGAGGGCCCGTCGGCACCTTCGCCACGACGTACCTCTTCAGCTCCCGGTGGTCGCCGGACGTCTCCTCCGGGACGGAGGTGCGAGGTCGGTGCCAGCACCCGATCGCGACCGGCAGCGGGACCGGTGGCTTCGCGGGGGCCACTGGCCGCCTCGACTTCAAGGACGACGTCGTCACCGGCACCTACAACTGGCGAGGCCACATCACCACGTGAACGGCAGCGAGGTGCGTGCCGTCCTCGGACGACGGGCTCCGATCCGAGCACCGTCGGTCGGCCGACGAGATCGGCATGAGCAGATGGGTGCCGGCCCAGCATGGCCGGTGACCACGTGGGTAAGAGCGGGCGATGCGCAAGTCTCTGTGGGATTTCACGGTCGGCGTCGTGCTGACCGGGTTCCTGCTGGTCGGCGCGGCCACGGTTGCCGCGGCCGCGCCACCCGAGCGGGAGACCATCCGAGACCTTTGCGGATGAGTTCCTGACTGAGACCTGTGGCGTCCCCGTCACCACCACCGTGACCGGTCATGTCACAGTGCTGACATATGCGGATCGGGCGGTAGGCCCCCAGGACCTCGTCTCGATCCATGAGAACCTCCAGGCCACGGCCGGCGGCAACGTGGTGCGATTCAACAACGTCGGGATCGACCTGGTCCGGATCGAGCCCGACGGCACCGCCATCCTCATGATCGTCGGCATCGCCCCGTTCCGCTTCACCGGGGTCCAGAAGATCGACCTCACCACTGGTGAGGTCATCCTGGAGCCTCAGCACAGCCTTGACACCACGCGAGCCTGCAGTCTGCTGACCCGCTGATCCTGGCGCCCGAGACCACGGTGGCGTCCGGATACTGGCTACATCACCGGCCCCGTCGGTTCCGCCTGAGATTCTGCGACCATGCGGACCTGGCGGCGGGTTCGGGCTGGTCGGCGAGAGCCCGGGCGGAGCTCTTGCGGTCCTTGCGCCGCGTCGCGGCCGTGGACCGGGACCGGTCGCCAGCCCGGTCGGTGGTCTCGTCGGGGCCGGTGGCGGCGCGGTGCAGGATGCCGGTGACGGCTTGGGCGAACTCGGTTTCGGTGACCGGCTTTCCAGATGAACGGCTTCGGGTCGGTGTTCCAGTGCCCCGCCCAGAGGTCGAGCGCTAGCCCGGCCGGACCGAGGGCTACACCGTGAACAGGGTCGGCGCGCCGCCGGAGACGAGGAAGACCACCGGGCCGGGCACCGTGCCGGCCCGGGCCGCGGCGAGCAGCCCCGCCATCGCCTTGGCCGCGAACACCGGGTCGAGGAAGACGCCCTCGGTCCGGGCGACGAGCTCGGCCGCCTCGTCGCCGGCCGCCGAGCGGGCCCCCTTCGCCGGCCCGAGGAAGCCGTCGACGACGACCGGCGGGCCGCCCTGGCGGGGCGTGCCGATCAGGGCCGCGGCCTCGTCGGCGATCCGGCGGACCCGTTCACGGCACTCCGCGGCCGGCCGGCTCACCGTGACCCCGACGACCTCGTAGCCCGGCCGCAGCCACGCCTGCGCCGCGCTCAGCCCCGCGTGCGTCCCGCAGGAGCCGGTCGCGAGCCACAGCTGCGCCGGCCGCAGGCCTGTCCGGTGCAGCTGCCCGGCGAGCTCGAGGCCGGCGGCGACGTAGCCGAGGGCGCCGATCCCCGTCGCGCCGCCGCGGCCGACGGCGTAGGGCGTGCGGCCCTGCGCGCGCAGGTCGGCTGCGACCTCCCCGACGACTCGGTCGACCGCCGACCGGTCGTCGTCCCCGGTGAACCGCAGGGTGGCGCCGGCGAGCTCGGCGAGGGCATGGTTGCCCACCGGCGGCACCGGCCGGCCGAAGCTGACGAGGACGCAGTCCAGGCCCCGGGTCCGGGCGGCGAGCGCGGCGAGCATCGCCCAGTTCGACTGCGGCCCGCCGCCCGTGACGAGGACGTCGCAGCCCGTCCGCTCGGCGTCCGCGAGCACGTACTCCAGCCCGCGCACCTTGTTGCCGCCGAGCCCGAAGCCGGTGAGGTCGTCGCGCTTGAGCCAGACCTCGGCTCCCGCCGCGGCAGACAGCCGCGGCGCCGCCTGCAAGGGGGTGGGCAGGGTGGCGAGCGGCACCCGGGGGACGTCGAGCAGCCCGGTCACGCGGAGCCCGGTGCCGGGGCGTCCGGTGCGGCCCGGCCGGCACGACGCAGCACCCGGTCGACGAACGCCGTCGCGGCGCCGAGCGCGCGCGCCGGGTCGAGCGCCTGCGTGAGCTCGTCCTCGGACACGCCCGAGGGGCCGACCAGCCCCGCGGCACGCAGCGCCGCGGCGAGGTCGTCGCCGGAGTCGAGCCCCGCCATCGCCGCGGCGTAGACCGCCTCGTGCGCGGCGTGCTTGCCGATCCGGGCCGCGAGCAGCCGCATCACCGGCTCGGACAGCGGGTAGCCACGCTGGGCGTCGAAGTTGGCCCGCATCCGCGCGGGGTAGACCTGGAGCCCTTCGAGCAGCCGGGCGGCGAAGCCGAGCGCGGCCCCGGTGAGCAGGCTGCTCTCCGGCAGCAGCAGCCACTCGGCCTTCCAGCCGCGGCCGTCCCGCTCGTGCAGCGCGACCATGCCCTCGACGGCGAGCCCGGCGTTCGACCGGACGACCCGGCCCAAGGTGTCGAGGTGCTCGGCGAGCTCGGGGTTGCGCTTGTGCGGCATGGTGATGCTGCCGACCTGGCCGGGGGTGAACGGCTCGCCCAGCTCGCCGAGCTCGGGTCGCTGCAGCTCGTAGATCTCGTTGCCGATCTTCCCCAGCGTGGCGGTCACCATCGCGAGCAGCGTCGCGAACTCCGCGACCCGGTCCCGGGCGGTGATCCACGGGACGTCCGGGACGCCGAGCCCGAGCCGGGCGGCGAACGCGTCGAGCAGGTCGAGCGCGTCGTCCCCCCAGAACTCCATCGTGCCCAGGCCCCCGCCGAGCTGGACGACCTCGAGCCGGGGCCGTGCCTGGGCGGCCCGCTCCCGGTGCCGGGCGAGCTCGGACGCCCACACCGCGGCCTTGAACCCGAACGTGATCGGCAGTCCCGGCTGGCCGTGCGTGCGACCGCTCATCAGTGTGTCCCGGTGCCGGTCGGCGAGGTCGAGTGCGGCCGCCTCGCAGCGCGCGAGGTCGCGCTCGACGACGTCGAGCACCCGGCGCATAACGAGCGCGAACCAGGTGTCCGTCACGTCCTGGACGGTGGCGCCGTAGTAGACCCACTCGGACGCCGAGGCCGGCAGCAGGGCGCGCAGGCAGCGGATCAGCCCGAGGGTCGAGTGCCCGGACGCACGGGTCCCGGCGGCGACCTCGTCGAGGTCGAGCAGCTCGACCCGGGCGTGCGCGCGGATCGCCTCGGCGGCCGGCGCAGGGACCAGCCCGACCGCCGCCTGCGCCTCGGCCAGCGCGGCGAGGACGTCGAGCCAGGCCTGGGTACGGCCGGCGTCGTCGAAGACGGCGTGCAGCTCGGGGGTCGACCACAGGTGCCGGTAGACGACCGAGTCGGTGACGTGTGCGGTCATCGGTCGTCCTCAGAGCAGCAGCTTGCGCAGGCCTTCGCGGACCTCGTCAAGGTTGGCCCCCCACGGCACGACGGCCAGGTCGCCGCTCACCTCGAGCCCGCGCTCGATCAGGCAGCACTTGGTCAGGGTAGCCCCGGCGGCGCCCTCGGACTCGACCCGTGCTCTCGGGCACAGGTCGACCCGCTCCGGCTCGTCGCCGTAGAAGTGCCGGTGGAACTGCAGGGACCGCTCGCAGCCGATCATCGTCCAGTCGCCGCGCTCGGCCGGGTGGGTGTCGAGGAACTGGACGGGGGCGCCGAGCTCGGTCCCCGACCCGCGGCACGGCAGCAGGTAGGCGGCCGCCGGATGGGCCGCCGCGAGGTCGTGCACCTTGACCGCGTCGAGCACGAGGTCGACCGGCGGCAGGTCCTCGTCGTAGGCGACGGCCTGCTGCGCCTGGGCGAGGAGCTTGGGCGGGAGCGGCGGGACGACCTCGGTGACCCGCACGGGGACGGGCGCGGGTTCCCAGATGAAGTTCACGTGCTCGAACCGGCCGAGGACGACACTCGCCCGGGCCCCCGGCGCGGCGGCCGCGGCGAGCGCCGTCGCGTTCCCGACGTCGGTGTCCGCGGACTCGACCCACGCCGTCTCGTCCGGCCCGGCGAGCACCCGCGCCTCGACGACCGGCGAGAAGAGCGGGTCCAGGCTGGCCTTGCGGACGGCGACGAGCGCGGTGTCCGCTCCCGACCGCAACGCCAGGAAGTCGGTGCGGCGGTAGACCTCGCGACGGGTCAGGTAGTCGAGGATCGCCCGCTCGGTGAGCGGGAAGTCCATCTCCTGGACCGACAGCCCGCGGTAGGGGTTGGCGCGGGTGTTGGGCGGCGGGAGCGGGATCACGGCGGGCCGTCCCTACAGGTCGCGCAGGGTCTGGTTGCCGGCCCGGAGGCGGGACAGCTGGATGAAGTGCTCGGGGTTGAGGAACAGCTCGTTCATCCAGCCGAGGGTGTCGATCGTCAGTCCGTCGGGCGAGTGGATGAGGTGGTCGAGGTACTGGAAGGCGTCCTTCGCGCCGTAGCCGACGTGGTGGGCGCCGACGACCTTGCGGGACGCGCCGTCGACGACGAGCTTCTGGAACCCGGACAGCTCGGGCTTGCTGAAGGCGTAGAGCATCGTGCCCTCGGCGCACGGCAACGGCAGGTTCGGGGTGTCCAGCCCCTCCACCGTCGGCGGCATCTGGATGATGATGACGTCGTCGAAGCGCTCGCGCGCCTCCGCCTCGGTGAGCCCGACCCAGGTGACCTCGTACGTGGTGTGGAAGAAGTCCGGGAACTCGGTGTAGTCGAACTCCAGGTCCTCGCCCATGATGTTGCGGGCCGCGGTCACGCCGGACTTCCGCGCCTTGAACATCTCCATCGGGCCGTCGATCATGTCGCCGATCGCGTAGACCCCGGGGACCGAGGTCTGCATCCGCTTGTTGACGGCGACCCGGCCGGTCGGCCCGACCTCGATGCCGAGCGCCTCGCGGGCCTGCGCGACGGTCGGCCGCTCACCGGTGCCGAGGAAGACGAAGTCGGTGTCGAGCGTCGTCTCCTCGCCGGTCGAGAGCCGGACGGTCACGCTGCTCACCCGGCCGTCGACGCCGTTGACCGACACCGGGACCGCCTGGTCGATGATCGTCATTCCGCGCTTGCGCATGCCCTCGACGACGTACTGGCGCAGGTCCTCGTCGACGTGGTGCAGCGCCTTCGTCCGCATCAGCTGGGAGCGGGAGACGATCGTCGTGTCGCAGCCGGTCGCCTGGAAGAACGAGCCGTACTCCATCGCGACCTTGCTGCCGCCGATGATGACGCAGCGGGTCGGCTCGTAGTCCAGCTCCTCGACGAGCGACACGAAGTCGTAGACGCCCTCGAGGTCGAGGCCGGGGATGTCCGGCAGCACCGGGCGCGCGCCCATCCCGAGGACGAGGTTGCGGGCGGTGAAGGTGCGGCCGGCCGCCGCCACCGTGTTCCGGTCGACGATCGTCGCGTGTGCGTTGAGCACGAACTCGACGTCGAGCTGCTCCTTGGTCTGCCAGTTCATGAACGCGTGCGCGCTGCCGCGGCCGGCGAGGAACAGCTTGACCAGCGCGAGGATGCTCGCCCGGGAGGGGTCGAACTTGGGGAAGAACAGCTCGTCGGAGAACCACTTCATCCGGTCGAGCTCCTCGGCCGCCTCGGAGAAGAGGTGGTGCGGCACGCAGGCCTGGTGCGGGCAGGACCCGCCGAGGAACGGCCAGGCGTCGATGATGAGCGACCGCCCGCCCATCGCCTTCATGTACGCCGAGCCGAACCGGCCGCCCGCGCCGCCACCGACGAAGATCGCGTCGTAGACGGGGTTCTCATCGCGCTCGAGGTTGAGCAGCGGCTCGGAGTCCGGGTCGGACAGGCAGCTCTCGATCAGCTGGTTCCACTCGCCCAGGTTGTAGTGCTCGTCGCGGATGTCCACGGCTCCACCTCTCGGATCACCAGTGATCGTTCACTGCTCGCGGTCGCCCTTCGCCTCGGCCGTCGCCCAGAGGGCGGCCTCGGCACTGCGGTGGCCCGCCCGTCGGCGGGCGGCCTCGGCGGCCGACGCGCGGGCCGCGGCGAGGCAGTCGGCGGCCATCGCCCGGACGACGTCCGGCGCGCCGCCCCCGGGGGTCCGTCGGGTGGCGACGATCGCCGCGGGGTCGAGCACGTCGTGCAGGTCGCGGCCGGCCATCCCGAGCGTGCGGACCCCGAGCTCGAGGGCCGCGGCGTCGAGCCGCTCGCCGGTCAGGTCCTTGCCGCACAGGCCCTCGGCGGCGGCGCGACGCACCGCGAGCCCGACGACCTCGTAGGCGGTCCGGTAGTCGACGCCGCACTCCTGCATGACGTGCTCGGCGAGGTCGGTGGACTGCGAGAACCCGGACTCCAGCGCCTCGTACATCCGGGCGGCGTTCACCGCGAGGCCCTCGACCACCCCGGCCATCAGCCGGGTCGCCCGCCCCGCCAGTACGAGCGCCCGCGGCACCTCGCCGTAGGCGAAGATCAGGTTGTCGCTGCGGGCCGACGGGGTCTTGCAGACGGCGAACAGCCCGGCGAGCCGGCCGATCAGGACGCCGGCCTCGCCGCGGACCATCGACAGCGCGTAGGGGTTGCGCTTCTGCGGCATCATCACGCTGCTGCGGGTGTGCCCCGCGGCGAGCTCGACGTAGTCGAACTCGTTGCTGCTCCAGATCTCCAGGTCCTCGGCGAGCTTGCTCAGCGTCGTCACCAGGCTGGCCGCGCTCGACAGCGCCGACAGCAGCCCGTCGGTCTGCCACATCGCGTCCCGGGTGTGCTCGATGACGCCGTCGAAGCCGAGCAGCTCGGCGACCCGCGCCCGGTCGTAGGGCAGCCGGCCGCCGTTGACGCTGCCGACCCCGCCCGCGCTGCGGTTGACCCAGTCGAGGTCGGCGAGCAGCCGGTCGACGTCGCGCTGGACGGCGTAGACGAACGAGAGCAGGTAGTGCCCGAACGTCGAGGGCTGGGCGTGCTGCAGGTAGGTCTGGTCGGCCATGTACGTCTCGGTGTGCGCCGCGGCCTGCTCGGATGCCGCCGCCGCGAAGCCCGACGCGGCCTCGACGAGGTCGACCAGGTCGGCCCGCAGCCGGATCCGCAGCGCAACCCGGACGGCCTCCCGGCGGGTCCGGCCGGCGTGCAGCCAGCCGGCGTCCCGGTCGATCATCGCCGCGAACCGCCGCTCGCGGCAGTTGTAGGTCTCGCCGTACTCGGGGTCGTAGCCGAAGTCCTCGACGGGGGTGCGCTGCGCGTCGAGCAGGACGGCGTAGAGCCGCTGCGCGGCGTCCTGCGGGACGACGCCCTGCTCGCGGAGCACGACGACGTGCGCGATGTCGGCGAGGTTGAGGCCCTCGTGGAGCAGCGGGGCGTCGGCGACCTCGATCGCAAAGCCGCCCTCGACGAGCTCGGCGGAGTACCTGCGCCGCGCGGCGGCGTCCGTCGTCACCGGCCGACCGCCGTCGGGGTCAGCGAGGCGAGCAGCCCGCGGGTGCGGCGCAGGCTCGCGACGGGGTCCGGGCCGACCGGGAACGGGGTCGCCCAGAGCTCGTTCACCCCGGCCGCGGCGAACCGTTCGAGCCGGCGCAGGACGTCGGCCTCGGGGCCGACGACGGCCAGCTCGCCGACCGACGTGACGCCCTCGCGGTCCAGGACCCGCTGGTAGTTCTCCAGCCCGCCGTAGCGGGCGAACGTCGTCGCAGCCGCCGCCCGGCCGTCGTCCGGGTCGTCGCACACGGCGACCGGGATCGCCGCGACGACCCGCGGCGCGGGGCGGCCGGCGGCCGCGTCGAGCAGGGTCGGCACGACGACGGTCTCCAGGCTGCGGGGCCCGCAGAGCCAGGTGACGACGCCGTCGGCCGCCTCCCCGGCGGCCCGGACCATCCGTGGTCCCAGCGCGCCGACGACGACGCGGACCCGGCTGGTCCCGGGGACGTTCGCGCCGCCGTCCACCTCGAAGTAGCGGCCGCGGTGCGTCACACTGCCGTCGCGCAGCAGCGGGACGAGCACCGCGAGGTACTCGCGCAGGTGCGCAGCAGGGCTGGTGTACTCGAGCCCGAAGAGCCCCTCGATGACGGGCCGGTGCGAGACGCCGACGCCGAGGGTCAACCGGCCCGAGCAGAAGGCCTGCGCGGTCGCGGCCTGCTGGGCCAGCGCGAGCGGGTGGCGCGGGTACGTCGGGACGACGCCGACCCCGAGGTCGATGGTCGACGTCCGGCTGCCGGCGACGGCGAGGACGCCGAGCGCGTCGACGCCACGGGAGAAGTGCACCGTCCAGGCGGAGGCGAACCCGTCGGCCTCCGCGCCAACCACCTGGTCGACGAGGTCCATGGGTGGCACCGGGGAGCCGACGAGCTCTCCGCCGATGTTCATCGCTATCCGCACGGTGCCAGCATCCGGGTTCACCCGCGCCAGCGGCATGTCCTCGATGGACGAACCGCTGCCCGGTCTTTGTCTCGAGAGGCCGCGGCGGCGGCGACCGCAGGCGGACCCGCCCGGGCGCCGGCGATCGACCGGTACCCGAAGGCCGTGATCGCGCAGGTCGCGAGGTTCGTCCGGCCAGGACAGTGCCCCTGGTCTTCGGCCGGGGCTACCATCCGCGACACCTCGTCACCGGGGCGGCGACCAGCATCGTCGGACGGCGGCGCGGCGCGTCGCGGGCGAGCCGAGAGGACAGTGCCGATGACGACCGACCGCATGACGTCCGAGGGCACCGGGGTCGAAGCCGGCAACAGGTTGGAGGGCAACCGGAAGTTCGTCTGGTTCACACCGGCCGGCCGGTTCGCCACCGAGTACGAGATGTTCACGATCGGCCAGCAGTCCGGCCCGACCGGGTGGCTCGACGTCGACTGGCCGCTGCGCTTCGACGACGGCCGCCCGCCGTACAGCGAGGGGTCGACGGCGGTCCGGTGTTCGGACTGGGAACGGTTCCGCGACCCGGCGCAGCTCTGGTACCGCCCCTACGTGGCGGCGACGAACCAGGAGGAGCAGGCGCTCGAGCGGCTCGTCGGCGCCACCCTCGCCGGCGGCGTCGCCGCCGGGATCGAGCTGGCGTGGGTCGAGAACGTGCTGGAGAAGTACTACGCCGCCTGGCCTTTCGTCGAGTACGGGCTCTTCCTGGCGCTGTGCCACCCGGTCCGGGAGGCGCTCGGCGACTCCGTCATGTTCGTCATCGCGTTCCAGGCGGCGGACAAGATGCGCCACCTGCAGGACATCGTCCACCTCACCTTCGACCTAGCCGAGGAGCTGCCGGAGTTCGACGACACCGGCGCCCGGGCGGCGTGGATGACCGACACCGCGCTGGTGCCGGTCCGGGAGACGCTCGAGGGCCTGCTCGTGTCCGACGACTGGATGGAGGTCTTCACCGTCGTCAACCTCGTCTTCGAGCCGCTCGTCGGCGCGCTCATGACGACCCAGTTCCTCAGCCGGTCCGCGGCCCGCAACGGCGACCCGGTCACGCCGATGATCGTCGCGAGCAGCAGGCGGAACACCGAGCGGCACCTGGCCGGCGCGAAGGAGCTGGTCGGGGTGCTCGTCACCGACCCCGAGCACGGCGCTGCGAACCGTCAGGTGATCACCGGCTGGGTCGACGCCTGGGCGCCGCGGGTCGACGCCGCCGCCGTCGCGCTGTCCGCGGTGTTCGCGATCCCCGGGGTCGACTCCCCGGACGCGGCCGAGGCGCTCGACATCGTGCGCCGGCAGTTCGCGGCGATCCGCGCCGAGCTCGACGTCTGAGGGGAGAGCCTCGTGACCGTGAACGCAGGGGTGCCGGGACGCCCTCCGGCCGGCCGGGACACCATCGGCATCACGCTGATGACGAGCGCCGACACCGAGGCCGCCGTCGCGATGATCCGCGAGGAGCAGCCGGACGCCCGGATCAGCTTCCGCGGCGTCACCTACAAGATCGAGTCGGACGACGTCCTCGTGTTCGACATGGCACGGCTCGGGGAGCGGCTGGGGCGCCCCATCGACACCGACCTGTTCCTGGTCAACATGAGCACCTACTACGGACGGATGGAGGTCAGCGACGACCTCGTCCGGATCCACTCGGACATCCGACCAGAGCGGTTCCAGTGACCACTGCGCGAAGGGATCCGGGCATGACGAAGAAGAAGAGCCTGGTCGAGGTCCACGAGAAGTCCAAGAGCTACGACTGGGACTACCCGGAGCCAGATCCGAAGTACCCGTCGCGGTTCATCATCCCCAAGACCGGCAAGGACCCCTTCCGGATGCTCGTGCGCGACTACGTGCGGATGGAGGAGGAGAAGGACGCCCGGACCTACGGCTTCCTCGACGGCGCGCTGCGCATGCAGGTGGCCGAGAAGACCGAGCCGCGGTTCATGGAGGCGCTCAAGCTCACCCTGCCGGACCTGACGAACGCCGAGTTCCAGGCGGTCGCGGGGGTCGGGATGATCGCCCGCGGGATCGGCAACCAGGAGCTGCGGCAGGGCTACTACGCCCAGATGCTCGACGAGGTCCGGCACACCCAGCTCGAGATGAGCCTGCGCCGGTACTACGTCGAGCACGCGCCCGACCCGGCCGGCTGGGACATCGCGCAGAAGGCGCTCTACCAGCACCCGGGCGGGCACGTCTCGCTGGCGCTGTTCCAGAACTTCAACACCGGCGACGTCATCGACGCGGTGATCAACCTCAACGTCGTGGTCGAGACCGCCTACACCAACATCCTGCTCGTCGCGACGCCGGAGACCGCCGTCGCCAACGGCGACCACGCTCTCGCGACGACGTTCCTGTCGATCCAGTCCGACGAGGCCCGGCACATGGCGAACGGCTACGGGACGCTGTTCGCCGTCCTGCAGGACGAGAGCAACGTGCCGCTCATCAACGAGGCGCTCGAACGGCACTTCTGGCACTCCCACCGGGGTCTGGACGCCCTCGTCGGCTGGCAGTCCGAGTACGGCGCGGTGCATCGGCCGTGGGTCTACAAGGACCAGTGGCAGGAGTGGGTGGCAGACGACTTCATCGGCAGCTACGTGGACAAGCTGACCGAGTTCGGCGTCGAGCCGCCGACCCGGCTGGCCAAGGTGGCGCAGGACGTCTCGTGGATCCACCACAGCACCGCGCTCGCGCTCGCCGCGATCTGGCCGCTGAACTTCTGGCGGTCCGACGTGATGGGCCCGGCGGACCTGGAGTGGTTCGACCGCCACTACCCCGGCTGGGCGCAGGTGTACGGGCCGTTCTGGGCCGGCCATGCCGCGATGGCTGACCCGTCGTCCGGCCGGCTCATGCTCCAGGAGCTGCCGTCTCTGCCGCCGTTCTGCCAGGTCTGCCAGCTGCCGTGCATCATGCCCCGGCCGGACCTCAGCGAGATCCGGGTGTTCGAGCACGGCGGCCGCAGCATCGCCGTCTGCAGCGAGGGCTGCGACTGGATCTTCCACCGCTGGCCGCAGGCCTACGAGGGTCGCAAGAGCTTCTGGGCCAAGTACCACGGCTGGGACCTCGCCGACGTCATCCTCGACCTCGGCTACGTCCGGCCGGACGGACGGACCCTGATCGGCCAGCCGAGCGTCTCGCTGGAGACGCTCTGGACGATCGACGACATCCGCCGGATCGGGTTCGAGATCAAGGACCCGCTGGCCGGGTGAGCGCCGCCGGGTCCCGCGCCACCACGCGCGGCACCAGCAAGGTCACCGTCCTGCCGTTCGGGCACAGCTT
>DAIOGQ010000008.1:6846-35567 GCA_036745175.1 Kineosporiaceae bacterium | reverse complement strand
GGTGAGCATCGCCGCCGAGATCATCGCGCTGCGCTGGGGCGGTGACGGCGGCCGGCTGGGCCACCGCGACGGCCCGATCCACCACACCGCCCCCCGCTGACCCCGCCCCCCGCCCACCGCCCCAGCCGCTCGCCACCCCCACCCCGTCACAGCCGCTCGCCACCCCCACCCCGTTCGTCCCAAGAGCGCTCCCAGCACGCGACACGCCGCATCCGGCGCCGTTGTTCCGTCGTTGTGGTCAGCGCCCACCGCCGACGGCGAACTCGACCGCCTCGCCGACGCGTTCGTACCCGATCCGTGCGTACACGCCGTTCGACGTCGGGTTCGCGAGGTCGGTGAAGAGCATGCAGCGTGCGGCGCTGCCGTCCAGGAGCCGCTGCGTCGCGGCGGCGGTGACGGCGGCGGCGTAGCCGTGCCTGCGGTGCTCGGGCGGCGTCCACACCGGGCCGACCCGGCCGGTGCCGTGGACCGGCAGGTGCACTCCCGCCAGGCTCACCGGCTCGGCGTCCACCTCCCACAGGACGATCCTGCCCTCGGCGACCGGACCGACGACGAGCCGGGCCCACTCGCCGTGCACCGTCGGCACGTGCGGGAGGGCCTCGGCGGTGAACGCGTCGAACCAGTCCGCGACGAGCGCGACGTCGTCCGCCGTGGCCGTCCGGGACCGGCCGGTGACCCCGGGCGGCGGTCGCAGCGTCGTGAGCACGTGGACACCCTCGGACATCGCGACCTCGAACGACGCGCCGGTGCCCTGCTGCCAGCCGAGCGCGAACTCCCTCGCCGGCAGCGTCGGCCCGCTGACGCCCGTCGCGGTCCGGCCGGCGCGGAGCAGCGCCTCGACGAGCAGCGCGACGGCGCCGGGGGAGTCGTCGTCCGGGCCGATCTGGACACTCGACCGCAGCTGGACGGCTCCGCCGACGACCCGGCCGCCGTCCTCGACCATGGCGAACCACGGGTCGTCCGGCACGAACGTCCCCCGGACGACGGCCCCGGCCGCCGTGCCGAGGAAGTTCGTCATGACCGGGTGGGCGGCGAGCCAGGTGTCGGCCCGGGCGAGGAACTCGGCGGCGTCCGCGGTCGTCCGGACCGCCGGACGGTTCTCGGCGTCCCCAGGGCCGGGTCGCCCGCCCGCCCGGGTCGCTGTGTCGTCGGCCATGTCCCACTGTCGCGGGCGCCGGCGCCGCGGGTCGAGCCGTTATCGCGTGGGGAGCCGGGCGGCGATCGCCGGGACGAGCACCGCGGCGGCCAGCACGTGGAGCACGACGAGAACGGCTTTCGTCGCCGCGTCGTCCGGTGCGACGACGGCCGGCACGAGCGAGACCGCCGTCCCCGCGACGGCGAGGACGACGAAGCGCCGCCGGTCCCGCAGCGCGAGCGCTGCGAGGAGTCCGAGGACGGCGCCGACGACGGTCCAGAACCCGAAGGCGAGCAGGGGGATCGCCGTGTCTGCCACCTCGAACGTCACGCCGGCCGCCCGGGCGAGCGCTGCCACCCCGGTCGTGCCGGCAGCGGCGACCGCGCTCGCCAGGACGGCGGTCGGGACGACGGCACGAGCGGTGCGCAGCACACCCCCGCCGCCGGTCGTCGTCGCGGTGCTCATGACGCCAGCACCTCGTCGAGCTTGACGTAGCCCTCGCGCACACCGGACTCCATCCCGCTCGCGACGAAGGCGTCGCGGTCGGCGAAGCTGTCGACGAGTGACGTCGTGACGAGCCGGGTCCGGCCCTCGCCGAGGTCGGTGAACATGAGCTTCTCGAGCGCGACGCCGTCCGGCATCCCCTCGAAGGTGAAGGTCTGGACGATGAGCTGGTCCTCGCGGACCTCGTGGAAGCTGCCGTAGAAGCGGGCCTCGTAGTCGGCGCCGCGGTCGCAGTAGCGGTAGCCGCCGCCGGAGCGGCAGTCGAAGTGCTCGATCGTCATCGTCGACCCGCGCGGGCCGAGCCAGCGCGCGAGGAGGTCGGGGTCCACGTGGGCCCGGAACACCGTGGCGACGGGTGCGTCGAAGTCGCGGGTGATCCGGACGAGCGGCACCTCGGGGTCGACGTGGATCTCGGTCTCGTGGGTGCGGGTGGTCATGACTCCTCCTGAGGTCGCTGGTCGGTCTCCGGTCCGGGCCGGAGCCCGAGGTCGTCCGGCATCTCGGCAAGGACGGCGTCGAGGCGGCGGTAGCGCTCCTCGGCGAGCCGCCGGTAGCGCTCGATCCACTTCGTCATGAGGTCGAAGACCTCCGTCTCGAGGTGCACCGGACGGCGCTGGGCGTCCCGGGAGCGGCTCACGAGGCCCGCGCCCTCGAGCACCTTGAGGTGCTTGGACACGGCCTGGACCGACACGTCGTACGGCTGGGCGAGCTCGTTCACGGTGGCGTCGGCGACGGCGAGCCGGGCGAGGATGTCGCGCCGGGTCGGGTCGGCCAGGGCCGAGAAGACCTGGGAGAGTGCGTCGGCCGCCATGGTCCTCCGTCCGTGCCGGTTGGTAAACCGTTGGGTTGAATAAACCGTAACCCCGGTCGGCGACCTCGTCAACCGCCGAGTTGAATACAGCCTGCCGAGGGACGCCGTCGCCCTCCCGCGGAACGCCCGCCGGACGCACCCAGGGTGACCGGGAGGCAGGTTCGTGAGGCGTCCGGGCCGTCTCGGCCCGCCGTCCGCGACGGTCCTGTGACCTGCGCCGGGGACGGGCGTGCGCCGTCCGTGTCCAGAATCCACACACGCGCCACGCGCAAGAACGCGCTACCTCTTGTGTTCAACGCCGCAGTGACCTTGACTGCGTGCGGTGAGTCACACCGGGGCGGCCGGCGAACGCGGCCGACCCCTTTTCGCATGACGTGAGAGGCGTGGAGGCCGCATGGGCACCAGGAGGATCTCCGTCACCGTCGACGGGGTCGCCTACAGCGACGACGTCGAGCCCCGAACCCTGCTCGTTCACTACCTGCGTGAACGGCTCGGGAAGACGGGAACGGTGGTCGGGTGCGACACCAGCAACTGCGGTGCGTGCACCGTCCATCTCGACGGCCGGAGCGTGAAGTCCTGCGCCGTGCTCGCCGTCCAGGTGGACGGCGGCGAGGTCACCACGATCGAGGGACTGGCCTCCGGGGGCGAGCTGCACCCGGTGCAGAAGGCGTTCCACGAGCACCACGCCCTCCAGTGCGGCTTCTGCACACCGGGCATGATCATGCAGGCCTGCGACCTGCTCAAGGACAACCCGAACCCGAGCGAGCAGCAGATCCGCGAGGGCATCGAGGGCAACCTCTGCCGGTGCACCGGCTACCAGAACATCGTCAGGGCCATCGAGGCCGCCGCGAGGGCAGGCGCCGAGGCGCCCGCCGGTGCCGGGGGAGGTGCGGCGTGACCGCCGTCGACGAGACCACCGGGACCAAGGAGTTCGGCAGGTCGCGCCTGCGCAAGGAGGACGCCCGGCTCATCACCGGCCGGACGCGGTGGACGGACAACATCGTTCTGCCCGGGATGCTGCACCTGGCGATGGTCCGCAGCCCGGTCGCCCACGGCACGGTCTCCTCCATCGACACGAGCGCGGCCAGGTCGTCGCCCGGTGTCGTCGGTGTGTGGACCGGCCCCGAGCTCGCGGGCTCCGAGGTCGGGCTGCCGTGCGCATGGCCGATCACCCCTGACATGAAGGCACCGACGCATCCCGCCGTCGCGCAGGGCACCGTCCGGTTCGCCGGTGAGATCGTGGCCGTGATCGCCGCCCGCTCGGCCGCGGCCGCGCGGGACGCCGCCGACCAGGTCGTCGTGGACTACGACGACCTGCCGGTCGTGCTGGACATGGAGGCCGCGCTCGCCGACGGCTCCCCGCTCGTCCACCCCGACCTCGGCACCAACGAGAACGCGACGTGGATCTTCGACTCCGCGGGCGCGGGGACCGGCACGGACGTCGAGGGGGTCATCGAGTCGGCGAGGTCCGACGCCGACAGCATCGTCGTCGAGCGTCGGTACCGTCAGCAGCGGCTCGTGCCGGCCTTCATGGAGCCGCGCTCGACCGTCGTCGACCCGACGGGTGAGCAGTTCTCGGTGTGGTCGGCCACCCAGGTGCCGCACTTCGTGAAGATCTTCATGGCCCTGGTGAGCGGGGTCTCCGAGTCGAAGATCCGGGTCATCGCACCGGACGTCGGCGGCGGCTTCGGCGGCAAGCTTCAGTTCACCCCCGAGGAGCTCATCACGTTCCTCGTGGCCAGGCTGCTCGGGAAGCCGGTGAAGTACACCGAGACCAGGACCGAGTCGATCCAGGCGGCACACCACGGCCGGGACCAGATCCAGAAGCTGACGCTGACGGCGAAGCGGGACGGCACGGTCACCGGGCTCAAGGTCGAGCTCCTCGCCGACATGGGCGCCTACCTCGGGCTCGTGACCCCCGGGGTGCCGATCCTCGGCGCCTTCATGTTCAACTCGATCTACAAGTTCCCGGCCTACAAGTTCGTGTGCACCAACGTCTTCACGAACAAGACCTGGACCGACGCCTACCGCGGCGCCGGCCGGCCGGAGGCGACGTTCGCCATCGAACGGCTCATGGACACCCTGGCCCACGAGCTCGGCATGGACCCGCTCGCGGTCCGGGAGAAGAACTGGATCCGCAACGACGAGTTCCCGTTCACCACGGTCGCGGGCATGACGTACGACTCGGGGAACTACGAGGCCGCCACGAGCCGGGCCGTCGAGCTCTTCGACTACGAGGGCCTGCGCCGCGAGCAGGCCGAGCGCCGGGCGCGCAGGGACCCGGTCCAGCTCGGCATCGGCATCTCCACCTTCACCGAGATGTGCGGGCTGGCACCGTCCCGGGTCCTGGGGGCGCTGTCGTACGTCGGCGGCGGCTGGGAGGCCGCGGCGATCCGGATGCTGCCGACCGGCAAGGTCGAGGTCCTCACCGGCGCGAGCGGGCACGGCCAGGGCCACGAGACGGCGTTCAGCCAGATCGTCGCCGACCAGCTCGGCGTGCCGTTCGAGGACGTCGAGGTGCTCCACGGCGACACCCAGGTCACGCCGCGCGGGCTCGACACCTACGGGTCGCGCTCGCTCGTCGTCGGCGGCATCGCCATCACCAAGGCAGCCGAGAAGGTCCTCGAGAAGGCCAAGCCCATCGCGGCCCACCTGCTCGAGGCGAGCGTCGACGACCTGGAGTTCGCCGACGGGAAGTTCACCGTCAAGGGCACGGACAAGAGCAAGGCGCTCGCGGAGATCGCGTTCGCCGTGTTCGACGCGCACAACATGCCCGACGGCGTGGAGCCGAGCATCGACGCCGACGCGACGTTCGACCCGGACAACTTCTCCTTCCCGCACGGGACCCACCTGTGCGCGATGGACGTCGACACAGAGACCGGGGAGACGACGATCCGCAAGTACGTCTGCGTCGACGACATCGGCACCGTGGTCAACCCGCTCATCGTCGAGGGCCAGGTGCACGGCGGGCTCGCCCAGGGCATCGCGCAGGCGATGTTCGAGGACGCCCGGCACGACGAGTCCGGCACCCTGACGACGGCGACGTTCGTCGACTACACGCTGCCGACGGCGGCGGACCTGCCGCACTTCGACACCGACCGGACCGTGTCGCCGGCGACGTCGAACTCCCTCGGCGTCAAGGGCGTCGGCGAGGCGGGCACCATCGCCTCGACGCCGGCCGTCGTCAACGCCGTCGTCGACGCGCTGCGCCCGTGGGGCATCGACGACGTCGAGATGCCGATGACGTCTCAACGGGTCTGGAAGTCCGTCCAGGGCAGGGAGTTCGACCCGTCCGTCGGAGCCAGGGACAGCCGGGACGGCGACCACGAGGCCGCGCCGGGCAACGGTGCGCCGCTGTGGGGCGCCGGCGAGAGTGGAGGTGCGCAGTGATCCCCGCCGCGTTCGACTACGAGGCACCGGGCAGCGTCGAGGAGGCGCTGTCGGTCATCGCCGGAGCCGCGGACCGGGAGGTCAAGATCCTCGCCGGCGGGCAGAGCCTCGTCCCGGTGCTCCGGCTCCGGATGAACGCCCCCGACCTCGTCGTCGACCTGGGCCGGATCGCCGGTCTGCGCGGCGTCCGGGACGACGGCGACGCGATCGTCATCGGTGCGATGACGACGCACGACGACGTCACGCGGGAGCCGCTCGTGCGACAGCACGCGCTGCTCCTGTCGCTGGCGGCGCAGACCGTCGCCGACCCGCAGGTCCGGCACCGCGGGACCTTCGGCGGCTCGCTCGCGCACGCCGACCCGGCGGCGGACATGCCGGCCCCGGCGCTCGCGCTCGGTGCCGAGTTCGTCATCGCCGGCCCGGCGGGACGTCGGACGGTGCCGGCCGCCGACTTCTTCACCGACCTGTTCACCACCGCCATCGGCGAGGGTGAGCTGCTCGTGGAGGTCCGCGTGCCCAAGCACACCGGCTGGGGCGCCCACTACGAGAAGTTCAACCACGTGGCCCACGCGTGGTCGATCGTCGGGGTGGCAGCGGCGGTCCGGGTCGAGGGCGGCACGATCGCCGAGGCGAAGGTCGGGCTGACGAACATGGGGCTGGTGCCGATCCGCGCCACCGCGGTCGAGCAGGCTCTCGTCGGGCAGCCGGCGACCGCGGACGCGATCCGCGCCGCCGCCCAGCACGCCGACGAGGGCACCGCGCCCATGAGCGACGCCGGCGCCGACGAGGACTACCGCCGGCACCTGGCGAAGGTCCTCACCGGTCGGGCGGTGCTCGCCGCCGTCGGCTGACGCATCGGTCCCACGGCACCAGCTCTGCTGCACCACCGACACACCGCGCCACCTGCTGCGGGCGGGTCGGTCTCCTCGGAGGCCTGCCCGCCCGCAGTGCTGTGCACCGTCGCCCGCCCCCGGCATCGTCACAAGAGCGCTGCATCGGTGCGACACGCCGCGTCCTGCGTCGTTCCACCGGAGTTGTGGTCGGTCCGGCGGCGGCCTCGCCGTCCGGCCCCTCGTCGTGCGCCGCGCGGGCGCTGGGGCATGCTGACGAGGTTCCGCCCGCCGAGGAGGTCGCCGCCGTGAAGCTCGAGCACTCGTTCACAGTCCCCGCCCCCGTCGACCAGGCCTGGGCCACGCTGCTCGACATCGAGGGGGTGGCGCCGTGCTTCCCGGGCGCCACGCTCACCGGCGTCGACGGCGACGAGTTCACCGGCGTCGTCAAGGTCACGCTCGGGCCGGTCTCGCTGACCTACACCGGCCGGGGTCGGTTCCTCGAACGCGACGACGTGACGCACCGCGCCGTCATCGACGCGTCCGGGCGCGACAAGAACGGCAACGGGACCGCGGGCGCGACGGTCCACGCCCGGATGGAGCCCGACGGCGCCGAGACGACCCGCGTCGTCGTCGAGACCGACCTCAAGGTCACCGGACGGCCCGCGCAGTTCGGCCGCGGGGTCGTCCAGGACGTCGGGGGCAGGATCGTCGACCAGTTCGCCGGCTGCCTCGCGGCGCGGATGGCAGCCGGCCCCGACGCCGCCGGACCTGGTGCTGCCGACGCCGACGCGATCGGGCTCGGCGCGCAGGCCGGGCCGGACGACGCAGCGCCGAGGGTCGCGGAGGCGACCGCACCGAGCGGCCCGGCCCGGCCCGCCGCGCCACGCCCGTCACCGGTCCGGCCGTTGCCGACGTCGTCCGGTACCCGTCGCGTCGACGACGCCCCGGCCGAGCTCGACCTCGGGGCCGCGGTCCTGCCGACGCTCGCACGCCGCTTCGCCCCGGTGCTCGGCGGCCTGCTCGCCTTCGTCGTCATGTGGCGGCTCGTCCGCCGGTGGCGCCGCCGCTGACGGCCACGCTCACGACGCTGCCGAACGGTGGACGGCGCGAGGGTCGGGTCAGTCGGCCAGCGGGCCCGGCAGCGGCTGCGCGTGGAGGACCGCGAGGCCGGAGACGGCGCGGGTGAGGACGACGTAGAGCCGGCGCAGTCCGGTCCGCTCGTCGGGCTCGGCGGCGGCGATGGCCGCCGGCTCCACGACGACGACCCGGTCGTACTCGAGGCCCTTGGCCGCCGTCGCGGGGACGACCGAGACCCGCGGCGGCAGCGGCGGCCGGGCCTGTCCAGGGTCGCCTGCAGGGTCGCCTGCAGGGTCGCCTGCAGGGTCGCCTGCCGGGTCGCCTGCCGGAACGGCGGGCAGCGGCCCGTCCCCGAGGACGTGGTGCTCGACGCCGGCCCTCGTCAGCGCCGTCGCGCACCGGCGGACGTCGCTGTCGCGGACGATGACCCCGACCGAGCCCTCGGCCGCCAGGGCCGTCCGGACCGCGTCGACGGTGGCGGTCCAGAGACCGCCGTGGGGGACGCGGGTGACCTCGAGGCTGCCCGGGTCGTCGCGGACGCTGGTCGGCGCCGCCATCCCCGGTGCCGTGAAGGGCAGCAGCCGGGCCGCGTAGGCGATGACCGCGGCGGGCACCCGGAAGCCGCGGTCGAGGACCTCGAGCACGGCGTCGGCGCGGCCGAGATGGGTGAGCGTGACGTCCCAGGACGGGGTCGCCCACGGCGTCGTGCCCTGGGCGATGTCGCCGAGCACGGTCGCCGAACCGGTCGAGCACCTGCGGCCGACGGCGCGCAGCTGCATGGGTGAGTGGTCCTGGGCCTCGTCGAGCACGACGTGGCCGAGGCTCGGTGTCCGGCGCAGGACATCGCCGATCTCGTCGACGAGCACGGCGTCGGCGCTCGACCAGCGGGCCGCTCCCGGCGTCCGCGGCGGCGTGGCCCACTGCAGCGCTGCCTGCTCGTCGGCGTCGAGGACCCCGTCCGCGCAGCCGGCGAGGAAGGCGGCGTCGGCGAGCAGCCGGAACAGGACCTGCGGCGGCGTCACCGCCGGCCAGACGGCGTCGACCCAGCGCCGGACCTCGCGACTGCGGGCGACCGCGTCCTGGACCCGGTCGTCGGGTGAGTCGCCGGCCGCCTCGAACTGCAGGAGCAGCGCGTGCGCGAGCCGCTGCGGCAGCATGTCGCGCGCCGCCGCGTACCGGGCGCCGCGGCTGCGCAGCTCCTCGACGATCTCCGCCGCCTCGTGGGCGGGGATCCGCCACCGGTGGGAGCCCCGCGGCAGGACGAGCGCCTCGGTGGGGGGCCGGACGTGCGACCACACCGCGCGTCGGACGACCTGCGCCATCCGCGCGTCGCCCTTGATCGTCGCCGCCCGGACGTCGTCGCGACCCCGGACCCGGACCTGACCTGTGAGCGCCTCGATCGTCGTGTGTCGGACGTCGACCTCGCCCAGCGACGGCAGGACAGCACCGACGTGCTCGAGGAACGAGGCGCTCGGCCCGACGACGAGCACGCCGGACCGGCCGAGCCGCTCGCGGTAGGCGTAGAGCAGCCAGGCGGCGCGGTGCAGACCGACGGCGGTCTTGCCCGTGCCGGGGGCACCCTGCACACAGACGGTCGTGCCCACGTCGGCCCGGACGATCTGGTCCTGCTCGGGCTGGATGGTCGCGACGATGTCGCGCATCGGCCCGACCCGGGGACGCTCGATCTCGTGGGCGAGGATCTCGCTGCGGCCCTCGGCCTCGGCAGGGTCGGTGAGGTGCTCGTCCTCGTAGGCCGTGAGCCGACCCTGCTCGACGCCGAAGCGGCGCCGCCGCACGACGCCGAGCGGCTCGGCCCGACTGGCCCGGTAGAAGGCGCGGGAGACGTCGGCGCGCCAGTCGACGACGACGGGGTCGCCGTCCGGATCGGCGACGTGCCGGCGCCCGATGTACCAGCGGGCGCCGTCGTCGTGGTCCGTGCGGCCGAAGAAGAGCGCCGCCGACGGGTCGTCGATAAGGGACCGGGCCCGGCGCCACAGGGTCGCCGCGAGGTACTCGGTGCTCACCGCGTTGCCGCCCTGGACGTCGAGGGCGAGGGTGCGGCTGCGCATCAGCGCCAGGTCCGCCCGGGCCCGCACGAGGTAGGCCTGCTCGGCGGCGAGCGGGTCGACGGGGTCGACAGGGTCGGTGGGGTCGGTGCGGTCGGCGGGGGTCAGCAGGTCGTGGGCGGACCGGGAGTCGGGTGCGATCACGGACGGGTCAGGCTGTCCAGGCACGAACGACGAGCCTACGCCCGGACCCGGAGCGGCCTCATCCGGCTTTCCGGCGGGCCGGAAGGGGGCCGCTGCGGCGGCCGGGTGGTCTGCCGGCCTCCCGTGCGGCCGCGGCGGACGCCCCGCCCCCGTTCATCCCGGCGTGCTACCGTCGCGGAAGGTTAACGGATGGTGAACTGGAGGTGGATCGATGGCGACCATGGAACTGCTGAGCAGTGAATGGACCGCTCGTGCGCTGCGCCCGGTCGCGCGGTGGGTGCCCGAGACCACCGCCGACGGCCGGACCCGCCTGGTCATGCTCTGGTCGGTCCCGGACGTCAGCATGGCGGACACGACCGCCGACGCCCGGGCCTGACGGGGCTCGGGCGGTCAGCGGTCCGTCGGTGCTCGGTCAGCGGGCGAACATCCGCAGCGCCGCGTCCTCGGCCTCCTCGTACTGGCGGCCGGCCAGCGCGAGGGCCTGCTGGATCTCCTCGAGCACCACGCGGACGCGCTCCTGGGTGGCACGCCAGTCGCTGACGACGTGCTGGAACGACGCCGACGCCTGACCCTTCCAGCTGCCCTGCAGGTCGAGCAGGTGCCGCATCATCCGGTCGACCTCGGTCCCGATCTGCGCCGCGGACGCGTGCACGGCGGCGCTCGCCTGGGCGACGTGCGCGCTGTCGACCTGGAACTGCGTCATGACTGACCTCCTCGCACCGCCGGGCGGTGCCGTCGGGGGCCGGCGGCCCGGCCCGTGGGTCGAGGCTGGCACGGATCACCGACGACACCGAGAGGTTGTCCACAGGTCCGCGGCCTCGGCGGTCTGTCCACAGGCCACGAGCCCGACCGTTCGTCGCCCACCGTCCGGTCGTTGCCGCGTGAACCGCCGCGGCACAGGGGGTGTCGCCATCCCGCGTTGACCCTAGGGTCGTCGCATGGCCGTGCTCATCGACCCCCCGCTGTGGTCCGCCCACGGCCGTCGGTGGTCGCATCTGGCCAGCGACGCCTCGTTGCGCGAGCTCCACGACTTCGCGGCCGTCCTGGGCATCCCCGAGCGCGGGTTCGAGGGGGACCACTACGACGTCCCCGAGGAGCGCTACGCCGACTCCGTCGCCGGGGGTGCCATCCCGGTGAGCAGCCGCGAGCTGCTGCGCCGGTTGCGGGGCTCGGGCCTGCGCCGTCCCAAGCGCCGCGGCGAGCGCGTCCTGGCGAGCCGGACGGTCGACGACCCCCGTCTGCGCCTGGACGCCGTGCTGTCGACGCTGCCGCCGATCGGGCCGGTCACCGCAGCGCACGCGGTCGTCGTCATCGGTCACGACCTGCTCGTCCTGCCGGACGACGTGGGGTACCGGCTGCCCGCGCACGTCCTGTCCCCGGCCGACGAGGACGCGGGCGCCTCCGCGTCGTCGCTCGTCGTCGCGTTGCTCGGCGGCGTCGTCCTGCCCGGTGCGGGTCGCAGCGCGCAGGTCGGCTACCTGCGCCGGGTCGACCTCACCGACGGGCAGGTCGTCGACAACGAGGTCGTCCTGCGCTTCGTGCTGGACGACGGGGCGCGGCCGGCGCCGTCGGGCGGTGCCCGGTGGGTCCGCGCCCGGCACGCCGTCGCCCTGCTCGCCGGTCAGGTCGCCCCGCTCGCCGCCGGGGCGGCGTACCGTCCGCCGGAGCGGGCGAACCGCGGCACCGCGGGTGACGCCCCGTGAGCCGGCGCCGCGGCAGCCGGTGGCTGCGCCGGCTGCGCCGCGTCGTGGCACTCGTCGCCCTGCTCGCGCTCGCCGCCGTCGCAGGCATCTGCTGGTACTTCTCCGGTGCCGCCGTCGCCGTTGACCACAGCCCGTACCACCCGCAGCTGGTGCAGCGGGTCCTCGACGGCCGGGTGCAGCTGAGCCGTGACCCGTGGTCCGTCGTGCCCGGCACCTACGGCCTTGCCTGGGAGGGCGGCTACGGCCCCGTCGGCGAACCGGCGCGGACCACGGCGACGTCCGTCGTCCGGCCGTACGCACCCGTCCGGGGCACGCCGCCCGTCGGGACGTCCGTCTGGGTCGACCCGTTCGCCTACGAGGGCGACCCGAAGACCGCTCTGGGCCTCGACTTCCAGGAGGTCGCGGTCCGCAGCGACGTCGGCGACCTGCCCACCTGGTACGTGCCGGGGGCGGCGGGCGAGAAGACCTGGGTCGTCTTCGTCCACGGACGCGGCGGCACCCGCGAGGAGTCGCTGCGGTACCTGCGCATGTGGCACTCGCTCGGCCTGCCCGTCGTCGTCCCGATGTACCGCAACGACGTCGGCGCCCCACCGAGCCCCGACGGCGTCTACCACCTCGGCGAGACCGAGTGGCGGGACGTCTCCGCGGCCGTCCAGTGGGCGTTGACGCACGGGGCGGACGACGTGGTCCTGGCGGGTTGGTCGATGGGTGGGGCGATCGCGCTCCAGGCCCTCGACCGGGCGGCCGTGGCGCCGGCGGTGCGCGGCGTCGTCCTCGACTCGCCCGTCCTCGACTGGCGGGACACCTTCGCCCGCCAGGGGTCCGACCGGGCGCTGCCCCGGCCGCTCACCGCGCTCGCCGTGCGCGTCGTGGAGCAGCGCTACGGCATCGACCTCGACCGCTACGACTGGCCGGCCCGGGCGCGGGACCTGAAGGCACCCGTCCTGCTGTTCCACAGCGACGAGGACTCGTTCGTCCCGGACGGTCCCTCCCGGGCCCTCGCCCGGGCCAGGCCCGACCTCGTGACGTTCGTCGACGTCGACGGCGCCGAGCACACCCGCGGCTGGAACGTCGACCCGACGACCTACTCGGCAGCGATGACGCGGTGGCTCACGGCCACGGGGTCGGTCCCGGCGCGCGAGGCGGCCGGCTGACCCGCGCTCGATCGCCCGGCGGGGCGGTCGAGCCGCGGACGACGAGCTGGCTGCGGAACATGTACTCGGCGCGCGTCGCCGGGTGGCCGGCCATCTCGTCGAGCAGGGCCCGTGCGGCGGCGGCGGCGATCTCCTCGGCAGGGGAGCGGATCGTCGTCAGCGCCGGTTCGCTGAACTCCCCGAGCGGGACGCCGTCGCTGCCGATGATCGACAGGTCCGCGGGCAGCTGCAGCCCGAGCCGCCGCCCCGCCCGGATCGCGCCGAAGGCCATGACGTCGGAACCGCAGATCACGGCCGTCGCCCCGCGGTCGACGAGCGCGAGCGTCGCCTCCTCGCCGCCGTCCACGCTGAACACGGTGAACTCCGTGAGCGCGTCGAGGACGCCCGGGTCGACACCCGGGTCGACGTGCACCCGGTAGGCGGCCTTGAAGCCGGCGAGCTTGCGCTGCACCGGGACGTAGCGCTCCGGTCCGGTGGCCAGCCCGATCATCCGGTGGCCGAGCCCGGCGAGGTGGGCCACGGCGAGGCCGACGCCCGCGGCGTCGTCCGTCGACAGGAACGGCGCGTCGACGTCGGGCAGGAAGCCGTTGACGAGGACGATCGGCATCCCGCGTCGGCGCAGGTCGACGTAGCGGCCGGGGTCGGTGTCGGTGTTCGCGTGGAGCCCGGACACGAAGACGATCCCGGAGACGTTGCGTTCCAGGAGCATCCGGACGTACTCGTCCTCGTGGACGCCGCCCGGCGTCTGCGTGCACAGCACCGACGTGAACCCCTTGTCCGCCAGCTCGGTCTCGATGACCTGCGCGATCAGCGGGAAGATCGGGTTGGTCAGCTCCGGGACGATGAGGCCGACCAGGCCCGTGTTCCGGGTCCGCATCCGCTCGGGACGCTCGTAGCCGAGCATCTCCATCGTCTTGAGGATCGCCTTGCGGTTGGCCTCGGAGACCCCGGGCTTGTTGTTGAGGACGCGGCTCACCGTGGCCTCGCTCACCCTGGCCCGGGTGGCGATGTCGGCGAGGCGCACCCTCATGGCCCGCAGGGTAGTCGACGTCGTTCCGACGGCGTTGCGCAGCGGGTGAGGCAGGCAGCCGCTGCACCGTCCACGCACACCCGGCCGTCGACGCGGTCAGGTCGGGCGGTCAGCCGCCGGCGCTGAGCAGGGCGACCTCGGCGGCCAGGTTCGCCCGCGCGGCGCGCTCCCAGCGCGCCCGGCCGGTCGCCGTCCGGTAGAGCTGCGGGGCCTCGCTGAGGGACGTGAGCACCGCGGCCCGGGCGGCCCGGAAGGCGGCGTCCGGAACGTGGGCGTACTCGGCGCGGACGGCGGCCGCGTAGCGGGCGTACCGGTCGGTGGGTGCGGCGAGGATCGCGAGGTCGGCGTCGCTGAGGACCGCGGCGTCGGGGTCGCCGGCGGCGGGCTCGTGGCGCGCCGTCATCCGGACGAGCCCTGCGACCCGGACCACCCGGCCGCCGGGGACGCCGAGCCGGGCGAGCACCTCCAGCGCGACGCCGGCGCTGGCCTCCTCGTCGTCGCCGGGGCGACCCGCGTAGACCGCGTCGTGGAACCAGGCCGCGAGCCGGACCGCGGCCGGGTCGCCGGCGTGCGCCGCCAGGACGTCGACGGCGGCGAGGACCTCGCCGAGGTGCTCGGCGTCGTGGTAGCGCCGGTGCGGCTCGTGCCAGCGGGCCAGCAGCGCGACCCCGGCCGCCTCGACGGCGTCGGCCTCGGCGACGGCGCCCGCCGACCGGACGGCGTCCCGCCAGCCGAGGAGCAGCGCGGTATCGTCGGGGCCGGGACCGGTCATGGCGCCATCCTCCCGCCCCCGCCCGACGCAGCAGAGCACCGCCGCGGCCGGGGTACGGACCACGACGGTGCTCTGCGCGCGGACCGGGGTCCGCGTCCGATGAGGTCCCGCCAGAACCTCACCGCCGGCCGCCGGGGGGAGCCGCGGCCGGTGCCCCGGGTGCTCGGGAACACCCGGAGGGACCTGCCCTACCGGCGGCTGCCGGGGTCGGCCGGGGTCACGGGTTCGCCGGCCGGGTCCCCAGGGTCACCGACACGGTGCGGCTCGAGCCGTCCCGGACGACGGTCAGCTCGACCGCGGTGCCGGGCTTGCGCTCGCGGATCTGGGCGACCAGCGAGTCGGCGCCGCTGACGGGCTCGCCGTCGATCGCGACGACGGCGTCACCGGTCCGCAGGCCGGCGTCGGCCGCCGGGCCGCCCGCCGTCACGGACTGCAGGGTCGCGGCCCGCCGCTTGCCGCCGTCCGCCGAGACGGTGCCCTCGCCGAGCGAGACGCCGAGGAAGGCGTGGTCGGCGGTACCGCTCTTGACGAGCTGGTCGGCGACGTCCTTGGCGACGTTGACCGGGATCGCGAAGCCGAGTCCGATGCTGCCGGCCTGGCCGCCCATCGAGGCGCCGAGCGAGGCGATCGACGACGTGATGCCGATGACCCGGCCGCGGCTGTCGACGAGCGCACCGCCGCTGTTGCCCGGGTTCACCGCGGCGTCGGTCTGGATCGCGTTCGTCACGACGGCCTCCCCGCCGGCTCCGGTCTGGCCGGCGGACGACGTGGTCGTCACCGGCCGGTCGACCGCGCTGACGATGCCCGTGGTCACGGTGTCCGACAGGCCCAGCGGGTTCCCGAGCGCCATGACGGCGTCGCCGACCCTGACCGTCGAGGAGTCGCCGAGAGTGGCCGGCGTGAGGTCCGACGGCGGGTCGGTGAGCTTGATGACGGCGAGGTCGGTCGACGGGTCGCGGCCGACGATCGTCGCGTCGTACGTGCGCCCGTCGGACAGGACCACCTGGATCTGGCCGCCGTTCGCGGCGTCGGCGATGACGTGGTTGTTCGTCAGGACGCGGCCCTGCGTGTCGAGGACGATGCCCGAGCCCTCGCCGCTGCTCTGGCCGGCCGCGACCTGCACCGAGACGACGCTCGGTTCGACGGCCTTGGCGACGTCGCCCCAGTTCGGCGCCGCGACGTTGCCGCTGGACACCGGCGGCGCGACGGCCGTCCCCGACCGGCTGCTCGACGTCGTCGTGGTGACCGGGGAGCCGTTGTCCAGGGCGCTCACGACGCCCGCGGTGAGCAGGCTCGACAGGACGGCCGCACCGGCGCCGACGGCCACGACGCCGGGCCAGCCGGGACGGCGCGGCTCGCGGCGGAAGGAGGACGGCGGCGGTGGCGGCGCAGCGCCGTGGCCGGCGTCGTGCTGCCCGCCCTGAGGGGTCGCCCCGGGCTGGGGGCCGCCGAAGAGCGGAGCGGTCCGGTCCTGCCCCCACGAGGCGGTCTCCACGGCCGGGCCGCCCGGAGCGGCGGCGGGGGCGCCGCTCGGTGGCGGCCACGCACCGGGCGTCGCGATCGGCTGCGTCGTCCCCGGTGCCTGGGTCGCGGACGGCGCGTCGGGTGCGGACGGTGCCTGCTCCTGGGTCTGAGCCGGCGCCGCCCACGGGGCGCGCCAGTGTTCGGACCGAGGGTCCGTGGTCTGGGTCATCGCGTGTCACCTCTGTCGTGGACTGGTCACCCCATACGATCCTGTCCCGCTGGGCGGACCCTCCCACGACCCTGGGAGTTGGCTGTGAACCGGACCGGGGCGGGTCCGCGGGTTCAGCGGTCGCCGTCCGCCGGCGCGCAGCCGTCGGCCGGGGCCGCCGACCCGGTGCGCAGTCGAGAACGCCGGTCGAGGGCGGCGACCACGGCGAGGTGCGGTGCGGTCAGTGCGACGAGGGTGATGAGCTCGGCGGCCAGGACGGTCCGGCTGCCGCTGCGCGACACGACCAGCAGGAGCACGAGCGCCGCGAGCGTCGGCACAGTGGCGGCCCGTGCGCAGCGGGCGACGCCGGCGCGCACGTCGACCCGTCCGTCGGGCCGTGGCAGGGTCACGAGCCGCACGGCGTGCCGCGCTGCGTGCCAGGCACCGAAGTAGACGCCGAACGCCGCGGGCGCGGGCACGGTCGAGAAGAGCACCGTGAGCAGGACCAGCTCGCCGGCCTCGATGCGGCGTCCCGCGCCGACGAGCCGGACGACGCCGAGGACGACCATGACATAGCTTGCGACGAGGACGGCGTGGAGCAGTCCGGTCGGCGTGCCGGCGAACCCGGGGGCGACCAGGTCGAGCAGCGGCAGGCTCACCGCGGGCCAGGCGGCGAGCGGCAGGCCCACCGTGACGAGGCCGTGCGCCAGGGCGGCCGGCACGTCCCCGGTGACCGGTGGTGGTCGTCGACCCGCCAGCTCGGCCGCCGCGACGACCTCGCCGCGGCCGAAGTGGAACGCGGAGGCGACGAGGAAGGCCCAGACCGTCGGCAGCGGCCACGCGAGGGCGCAGGCCAGCGCGCCGGCCAGGACGACGAGGTAGCCGGCGAGCACCCGGGCGAGAGCACGCGGACGCACGGTGCGTGGACCGGCCCAGAACGGCACGAGGTGGTCGACGGCGCCGTGCGGGATGCCGAGGACGACGCCGACGACCGCGAGCGGGACGGCGACCCGGTCGACGAGGTCGGGGGCGACGCCCTGCAGGACGACGAGCAGGAGCACGCACGTGATGCCCGCTGTGCGCACGACGTTGCCGAGCCGGACCTGCGATCCGACGTCGGGCGTCGCGGCCGGCCGCGTGGACGGCACCGGGGCCGTCGCCCCGGGTCCGGGGACCCGGGGCGACGTCCGTGACGTCATCTGCGTGCGCCGGTCGCGGGCGGGTGGCCGACGGTCAGGCCGGTACCCGGGCCGACCGCTGCGGCGCGTCGGTCCCCGCGTCGTCGTGGGCGCTGGAGTGGCTGTCGTCGTACTGCGCGTCCTCGATCCGGCTCTTGACCCGGGCGATCTTGTAGATGGCCAGGCCGTAGGCCGCCTTGGCGAGGATGTCGGCGATCGAGTAGCCGCCCTGCCGCAGGACGAACCCGTCCGCACCGCCGAAGAAGTCACCGCCGATCATCGGGAACATGTAGGCGATCGGGTAGATGCCCCAGAGCCCGACGAGGGAGATCCGGAGCATCTTGATCGTGTGGACGACCTCGGCCGGCTGCCGGTCGAGCGAGCGTGACAGCTCGACGAAGAGCACGTAGAGCAGGTAGACGAAGGGGATCGTCGACAGGAAGCCCCACAGGGCCCGGGTGCCGAGGTCGCTGCTCAGCTCCCCGGGGTAGCCCAGGAGGATCATGAGGGCGGAGGCGGGGATGAGCCGGACGAGCAGGCGGCGTTGCGTCGCGCGGGCGAGCGCCATGACGGCGATGGTCTCGAGCAGGAGCAGCGGGACGGTCAGGAGCCAGTCGACGTAGCGGTAGGCCTCGTTGAACTCGATGTTCGAGAGCACGTGCGGGTCGGCGGCGCTGGTGCCCGCGGGGTAGCTCGCCTTGAAGTTCTCGAAGATCCGGAAGTAGTGGTACGCCGCGATCCCGCAGACGATGGCCGACACGACCAACGCCTGGCGGTAGCGCGGGGCGACCCGTCGCTGGCTCGCCAGCAGGAAGATCGCGGTGAAGAGCATCGACGCGATGACGAGCGAGAACAGGTTGTAGACCGTGGAGTACTGCGTCGTCGTGAGCGACGGAACGAACTCCGGCGCAGCCAGGATCGGCATGTGGAACCCCTTCGTCCCCTCCGAGGATCCGCCTCGGGCCGGTGCCGCGGGAGCGGCTGCGGCACCGGTGCGGCCGCTGACGACCAGTGCAGGGCATGGGTGACACGATCGCAACTTGAACAAGTTATGGAAGGAGCCAGGCCTTACGGGGTGGTATGTCAGGCACACATGAACGAGTTTTCGTACAAGCTCGCGGTGAGCTGCCGACCTCCGGGACGACGTGTCGCCGGGTCAGCGGTCGAGCAGCTCCAGGGCGTGCGTGAGGGACGTGGCGACGCGCACGCCGTCCGGCAGGTCGATGCCTGCCCACCCGGCGCCGCCGACGACGACCCGGATCGCCGGCCGGCGCACAGGGAGCGCGGCGAGCACGTCGGGCAGTCGCGTCGAGGGCAGCTGGGCCCAGACGAACACCGACCGCGCTCCCGTGCGGGTCGACGCCGAGGCCAGCGCGGCCGGGGGCACGCGGGAGCCGAGGATGCGGGCCGGGACGTGGCGCTCGGCGAGGGCGGCGGCGAGGACGTGGAGCGGGATGACGTGATGGTCGCGTGGCGCGCAGGCGAGCAGCACCGGCGGGGCCACGCGCAACCGTCCCCGGAAGGCGCGGCGGTGGTGCCGCAACGCCTCGACGGCGGCCTCGCTGAACAGGTGCTCGACCTCGATCCCCGTGCCGCTGCGCGCCCACGACTCGCCCGCCGCGACGAGGACCGGCCGGAGCAGGTCCTCGTAGGTCGCGACCGTGCCCTCCTGGTCGAGTGCGTCCTCGACGATCTGGGTGGCGGCGTCGACGTCGAGCCGGGTCGCGGCGCGGGCCAGGCCCTGCGCCCGCGGTCCGGCGCCCGGGACGGCCAGGACCCGCCCGCCCGGGCCGCTCGGGGACCGGCCCCCGAGGTCCGGCGTGCCCGCGGCTGCGCCGGCGCTGCGGCCGGCCGCGAGGGCCACGAGCGCCGCTCGGGCGGGGGTCTCTCCGGCGAGGGTGAGCTCGTGCATCCGCTCGAGGACTGCGAGGTCCTCGCCGGTGTAGCGGCGGTGGCCGCCGGGGCTGCGGCCGGTCGGGACGATGCCGTACCGACGGCCCCACGTGCGCAGGGTGGACGGCGCGACACCCACCCGTGCGGCCGCCTGGCCGACGGGCAACGTCGCGGACGGGTCGTCGTCCATGGGTCCTGCCTGCAGAGGTGGGCGGGACGTCGATGCTACGGGCGCCGTCGCCGGGCAGCACGACGCCGTGGTGGCTGCCGCGATGCCCCACGGGTGGGCGGGGTGACCGGTCGCCCGACCCGCGGGCGTGGTCCGGCCTCAGAACCCGGCGACGACCTGCGCGGCGATCTCGCGGTCGCGCGCCGCGACGAGCACCCGGAAACGGGTGCCGGACATCGTGCCGACCTCCTGCAGGACCGGGTGCAGGTCGACGTCGGCGAGGCACTCCTCGGCGAACCGGACGCTGTCGCGGCCGACCTCGGCGACGCACACGAGGCGTCCGGAGCTGGGGGCGGGGGCGACGTGGTCGAGCAACCGGCTCCAGCGGGAACGCAGGTCGTCGGTCGGGGCCGTGTTCATCGGGGCGGACGGGTTCACGGTGCATCACTCCTGTAGGGGTGACCGGAGGGTCCCGCCGGCGCGTCGTCGTGCCGGGCGAGGTCCGGTCGGCCCGCCGGTCGGCGGGTCGGCCGCTGCTGCCAGGTGCCCGTCCGGGTCGCGGCCGGGCCTGCCTGACAACGTTTACATTCTCCCACTCCATCGGCCCCGAGGTCGCCCGGGAGGAGTGCTCCGGACGAAGAGTGAGCGGGATCACCGGCCGTCGAGCCCGCCGAACTCCTGGATGACCTGCCAATGCCGGTGAGTTGACCTGCAGTGATGCCTGCTTCCAGTGATGCCTGCTTCGGCGAGGCGGTCCGATCGCCCGGGGCTCGGGGCGGCGGGTCAGCCGGCGGGTGCTGCGGGCAGGCCCACCCGGAAGCTCGCGCCGCCGCCGGGCGTCGTCCGGACGCCGACCTGGCCGCCGTGGGCCGTGACGACGGCGTGGACGATCGACAGCCCCAGCCCGGAGCCGCCGCCGCGTCCGCGGTGTCGGGAGGAGTCCACCCGGTAGAACCGCTCGAAGATCCGTTCGGCCTGCTCGGGGGTCAGCCCCCGCCCGTGGTCACGGACCTCGAGGACCGCGAGCGGTCCGGCGGCGGCGCTCTCGACGCCCACGGCGACCTCGACGGGCGTGCCGGGCGGCGTGTGCCGGACGGCGTTCGCGACGAGGTTCGCGACGACCTGGCGCAGCCGGTCCTCGTCGCCGACGACGACCGCCGTCGTCGGACCGGTGCCGGGTCGCAGCCCGACGAGCTGCACCGGCCGTTGCGGGTCCAGACCTTTGGCGTCGTGGACCGCGTCCCCGGCGAGAACCGTGAGGTCCACCCGCTCGGACCGGCCGGCCCGCTGCTCGTCGAGCCGGGCGAGCATGAGGAGGTCCTCGACGAGCCCGCCCATCCGGGTCGCCTCGTCCTCGATCCGGCGCATGGTGCGCGGCACGTCCTCGGTGGGGACGGCGCCCTGGCGGTAGAGCTCGGCGAAGCCGCGGATCGACGCGAGCGGCGTCCGGAGCTCGTGCGACGCGTCGGCCGCGAACCGGCGGGTCCGTGCCTGCGAGGCTTCGCGCGCCCTGAACGCCGACTCGATGTGCGTGAGCATCGTGTTGAGCGACGCCGTGAGCCGACCGACCTCGGTCGTCGTCGGCCGTTCCGGGATGCGCCGGGACAGGTCGCCCGCCGCGATGCCGGCCGCGGTCTCCTCGACCTCGGCGAGCGGCCGGAACGCCCGCCGGACCGCGACCCAGCCGATGACGCCGAAGAGAAGAGCGCCGGCGAAGGTGACGACGACGAGCACGGTCCGTAGCGTGCGCAGGGCCGTGTCGATCGACGTCAGCGGGGTGGCGACGAAGACGGCGCCGACCGGGGTGCCCTCCCGGCGGGTCACGATCGGCACGGCGACGACGCGCCAGCGAGCGTCCCCGGTCTGCGAGCCGACGGTGAACGGCGCGGGCTCGGAGTAGGCCGTGACCTGCTCGGCCGTCAGGCTCGGGAAGGCGGGGTCCGAGGCCGGCAGGCTGGTGCCGATCCTGGGCCGCACGACCTTCGTCGCCCCGTTGAAGAGCGTGACCTGGGTGACGAAGGTACTCGGCACGAGGTCGCGCGGCGGAAGGGCGAACAGGGTGGAGTCGTCGTCGAGGCCACCGGTCGACCTGAGCCGATCCACGACGCCACCGGCGACCGGCCCGGCGGCGAGCTCCAGCTGGGTGTCGACCTGGGCCACGAGGATGCGCGAGGTCTGCATCTGGACCGCCCATCCCGCAGCGGCGAGGGCGGCGACGAGGAGGACGACGAACAGGCCCACGAGCTGGGCCCGCAGCGGCGTGCCGGCGAACCGGGTGTGCAGCGGGACCCGTTGCCGCGGACCGGCTTTCGGCGTCGAGGGCGTCGAGGGCGTCGACGGTGTGACGTCGACCGCGGCGTCGGCGGGGTCGACGCCGACAGGACCCGAACCGGTCGGGGCGCAGACACCCGACGCGGGCGCGGCGCCGAACGCGAGGCCGCCCGCGTCGCGTGGCGGGGTGCTCGGCCGGCCGCTCGCCGGGCCGCCCACGACGTCGCTCATGCCTCGGGGGGCAGCCGCAGCACGTACCCGACGCCGCGCCGGGTGTGGATGAGCGGCGGGTCGACATGGTCGATCTTGCGGCGCAGGTAGGAGATGTAGGACTCGACGATGCCCGACTCCCCGTTGAAGTCGTAGGCCCACACGTGGTCGAGGATCTGCGCCTTCGACAGCACGCGGTTCGGGTTGAGCATGAGGTACCGCAGCAGCTTGAACTCCGTCGGCGACAGGTCGACGAGCTTCCCGGCCCGGCGGACCTCGTGGGAGTCCTCGTCGAGCTCGAGGTCCTCGAAGACGAGCCGGCCGGTGTCCGGTGTGCCGCCGACGCCGGTACGGCGCAGGACCGCGCGGATCCTGGCGACGACCTCCTCGAGGCTGAACGGCTTGGTGACGTAGTCGTCGCCGCCGACGGTGAGCCCCTGGACCTTGTCCATCGTCTCGTCACGGGCGGTCAGGAAGAGGACGGGCATCTCCCGGCCGCGCTCGCGGAGCTTGCGCGTCACGGTGAACCCGTCGAGGTCCGGCAGCATGACGTCGAGGACGACGAGGTCGGGCCGGTGGAGCTCGGCGAGCTTGAGCGCCTCGGCGCCGTCCTCGGCGGGGAACACCTCGAACCCGGCGAATCGCAGGCTCGCGGTGAGCAGCTCGCGGATACTCGGTTCGTCGTCGACGACGAGCAGGCGTGCCTCAGGGGTCTTGTCGGCCACCACCCCAGTGTGCGCCGTCCGGCTGTGAACCGGCTGGGAGCCCCCTGGGTGCGTCGTGCACGTTGTGCAGCGTGAGGTCGGCCGTCGGCACCCCCGTCGCGACGAGAGCGGCGACGAGGAGCACCGCGGCGCCGACCGCGGCGTCCCAGGTCAGTGTCGGTGCCTGCGGCCGGGCGGTGACCGTGTGGCGGGGCCGCGGCGACATGCTCACGTGATCGGGCGGCTCCGCCCCGACCTTGAGCGCCGGACCCGGCGGTCAGGGCGTCGGCGAGACGGTGCGGACGGCGCCGTCGAGGCCGACGAGCACGCCCACGTGGCGGGGCAGCGTCGCGAGCCACCGCGCGGCGTCCGGGCCGCGGACGAACGCGGCCGTGGCGTAGACGTCGGCCCAGGTGAGCTCCGGCCCGACGACGGTCGCGGACCGCAGGCCGGCCGCGGGGCGTCCGGTCGCCGGGTCGACGATGTGCGCGCCGCGCGCTGCGGTGCCGGACGTCGCGACCGCGCCGCGCCGCAGGGGCACGGTGAGCAGCACGCGGCTGCGGTCGGCGGGGTCCTCGACGCCGACCCGCCAGTCCGGGGTGTCGGTCCGGGCGCAGGCGACGACGACGTCGCCGCCGGCCGAGAGCAGGACGTCGTGGCCGCCGAGCCGCTGCAGGTCGGCCGTCAGGCGGGTGAACGCCTCCTCGACGGCCCACCCCTTGACGAGGCCGGTCGGGTCGAAGACCGGCCGGCCGACCGGGCCGGGCAACCACGCCGAGAAGGTGCCGTCGGTGCGGGCCGCGGCGTCGTCGCACAGCGCGGCGACGGTCCGGACCCGTGGGCTCGCGTCGGCCAGGGACAGCGCGCCGCGCCGGATCCGGCTGACCTCGCTGTCGCTGCGCCACGTGCTGAACGTCGCGTCGTCGGCGCGCAGCGCGGCGAAGGCCGCCTCGACGGCGTGGGCGGCGTCGTCGCCGCCCGCCTGCGGTCCGCGGACGTGGACGCTCATCGGCAGTCCCATGACCGGCGCGACGAACGTCCGCCGCGGCAGGTCGGCGAGGGGCCGTGCGCCGTCGAGGGTCGGCAGCGCAGCGGGGTCCGGGGTCGACAGGCTCATCGCGGTGCCCTCGGAGCGGGTCTCACAGCCCGGCCTGGTCGATCGCCGACTGGAGCGACTGCGTGTAGCCGCCCCAGGTGACCGTCGCGCCGGAGATCCCGTCGAGGTTCGCGCTCTGCGCCTGGACCGCGGCGTCGTCGAGGATCGGGACGGCGTAGCTGTTGATCTCGACGTCGCGCTGGTTCCCCCGGGGGTACCGGACCGCCTCGGATCTGGTGATCTTGCCGTTCTCGACGGTGATCTCGACCTGCACGACGCCCCAGCGGGTCATGACGGCGTCGCCGGTGAACGTCCCGGAGGTCGCCGACCCGGACGCCGACCCGGCCGACGCGGAGCCGGACGCCGACCCGCCCGACGCGGAGCCGGACGTCCCGCCTGACGCGGAGCCGGACGTCGCGCTGCCGGCGTCCGCGACCGCGGTGCCGCCGGAGCTCGTGCTCGTGTGGTAGCTGAAGAGCAGCACGAGGCCGCTGACGGTGCTCATGAAGCCGATGGCGATGCGGCGCATGATGTGTCGGGTCTCCTTGTGGCGCACAGGGTTCGTCGGTACGGGCGCAGGCGGGCCTACCAGCTGAAGCGTTCCTCGTGGATCTGCTGCTCGGGCACCCCGGCGTCGAGCGCGGCGGCCTTCGCCGCGTCCATCCACGACTCGGCGCCGCACAGGTACACGTCGTGGCCGGCGACGTCCGGGACGAGCTGGAGCAGCGCCTGTGCGTCGGACAGGTGCGCGGCGGTCTCCGGCAGCCACGAGCTGCGCCCGGGCACCCGTCGTCCGAGCACGTAGAAGACGCGGGCGCCCTTCGCCGCGGCGAGCGCGTCGAGCTCGGCCGTGAGCACGAGGTCGTGGGCGTCCCGCGCCCGGTACACGAGCGTCACGTCGCCGGGGGCCTGCTCGAGCTCCTCGAGGACGGCACGCAGCGGCGTGACGCCGATGCCGCTGGCCAGGAGTGTCACCTTGCGCCGGGTCCGGGTGCCGGCGTGGAGGCGGCCGTACGGACCCTCGACCGCCACCCGGGTGCCGGGCCGCATCGCGGCGAGCCGGGCGCTGCCGTCGCCGAGGTTCTTCACGGTGATCCGCAGCGTGTCACCGGTCGGGGCCGCGGACAGCGAGTAGGGATGGCCGCGGGTCCAGCCGGCCCCGTCGAGGAAGCGCCAGGTGAAGAACTGCCCGGCGGCCACGGGGAGCCGGTCCAGCCGACGGCCCTTCATCCAGACGGACACGACGTCCGGGCCCTCGGTGACGACGTGGGTGACCCGCAGGCGGTGGACGAGCGTGCGGTACACCGGCACCCCGACCCGCCAGAGGAGGATCGCGCCGAGCGCGGCGATCCACAGCGACCACCAGTAGCCGGTGGCGACGGGGGAGGCGAGGAAGTCCGCGCCGGTCCACAGCTGGTGCGGCAGGGCGAGGCCGACGCCGACGTAGGCGTACAGGTGGAGCAGGTGCCACGACTCGTAGCGCAGCTTCCTGCGGGCCCTCCGGACGCTCGTGACGGTGACCATGACCAGCAGGACGGTCCCGGCGAGCGCCAGGAGCATCCCGGGGTAGTCGACGACGAAGTCCCAGAGCTCGACGAGCACGTTCTTGTCGTACGTCGACGCGTAGCCAGCGGTGATGAGCACGACGTGGGCGACCATGAGGTTGAACGACGTGAACCCGACGAGGCGGTGCCGGCGTGCGAGCTCGTCCTGGCCGTAGGCCCGCTCCACCATCGGGATCCGCGCCATGAGCAGCACCTGGATCAGCATGAGGTCGGAGGCGAGCAGGCCGGTGAGGCGACCGACGCTCGTCGTCGCGGCGGCCGCCGACGTGAGGTCCTCCAGGCCCCCGCCCGCGACCCAGAGCGCGGTGACGACGAGCAGGCTCGCCCAGGTGAGCGCCCCGACGGCGTCGCGCCACCAGCCGGGAGTGCGCAGCGGCGTCCGGCGCCGGACGGCCTGGGCGCCGGGCGCGGGTGAGCCGTCGGACGGGCCGGCCCCTGCGGGCGGTCGCTCGGCGGTGACGGTCATCGGGGCTCCTGGGTCCGCAGGCCCGCGGGTCGCGGCGCCTGGTGCTCACGGACAACTCTCGGGACCGTTCCTGGGAGAACGCTGTGCGGGACCTATGCCGCAGGTCGA
Source organism: Kineosporiaceae bacterium (assembly GCA_036745175.1). Classification (GTDB taxonomy): domain Bacteria; phylum Actinomycetota; class Actinomycetes; order Actinomycetales; family Kineosporiaceae; genus R-H-3. Next base: position 9,616 of record DAIOGQ010000008.1, on the reverse strand, counting down.
CGATCGGTCGTCCGGCAGTGATCCCGCCCACACGGCTCGATCGGGTCACGCGCTGGCGACGGCGCGGGGCCGCCGGGCGAGTGCGACGATCCCGGCCGCCGCGAGGAGGACTCCCTCGTCGCGCAGCACGAGGTCGGCCCCGCGCGCGATGGCCCCGACGACGTCGGCCGTGGGCGCGCCCGCGCCGAGCGTCGCGAGCACCCCGGCGTCCGGGAAGCGGGCGCGGACGGCGGTGACGGTCGCGTCGTCCGCGCTGCTCACCCAGACGACGTCCGGCCGGTCGTGACCGGCGAGCGCCTCGGCGAGCGGGGCCTCGTGGACGACGACGTCACCGGCGAGCGCAGCGACGAGAGCGTCGCCGAGCGTGGGCTGCGCCGAGAAGGCCCGGACGACGTGGAGGACGTGGGTGCTCATCCCTCCAGGGGACCCCCCGCCGATCGGGGCCGGGTGACCGTTCGCTGTGAGTCCGCTGGGAGCCGGCGGCGCCGGCGCTCAGGCGGACAGCACGTCGTCCGCGTCGACGATCCGGTAGGCGTAGCCCTGCTCCGCGAGAAAGCGCTGACGGTGCGCGGCGAAGTCCTGGTCGAGGGTGTCGCGGGCGACGATCGCGTAGAACCGGGCCGCCCGCCCGTCGGCCTTCGGGCGCAGCACCCGGCCGAGCCGCTGGGCCTCCTCCTGCCGGGACCCGAACGAGCCCGACACCTGGATGGCGACCGAGGCCTCGGGCAGGTCGATGGAGAAGTTCGCGACCTTGCTCACGACGAGCGTCGTGATCTCGCCCTGCCGGAACGCCTCGAAGAGCCGCTGCCGCTCGGCGACCGTCGTCTCGCCCTTGAGCACCGGGGCGTCGAGCCGGGCGCCGAGGTCGTCCAGCTGGTCGAGGTACTGCCCGATGACGAGCGTCGGCTCGCCGCGGTGCCGCTCGACGAGCTTCTCGACGACCTTCGACTTCGCCTCCGCGGTGGAGCAGATCCGGTAGCGCTCGTCCGGCTCGGCGGTCGCGTACACCAGGCGGTCCCGCTCGGGCAGCGTCACCCGGACCTCGACGCAGTCGGCCGGTGCGATGTAGCCCTGTGCCTCGATGTCCTTCCACGGCGCGTCGTACCGCTTGGGCCCGATGAGGGAGAAGACGTCGCCCTCGCGGCCGTCCTCACGGACCAGTGTGGCCGTGAGCCCGAGCCGGCGCCGGGCCTGGAGGTCGGCGGTCATCCGGAAGATCGGTGCCGGGAGCAGGTGGACCTCGTCGTAGATCACCAGTCCCCAGTCGCGCGCGTCGAAGACCTCGAGGTGGCTGTAGGTGCCCTTCCGCTTGGTCGTCATGACCTGGTACGTCGCGATCGTCACGGGCCGGATCTCCTTGCGGGACCCGGAGTACTCACCGATCTCGTCCTGGGTGAGCGACGTCCGTCTGAGCAGCTCGTCACGCCACTGCCGCGCGGAGACGGTGTTCGTCACGAGGATGAGCGTCGTCGCGCCGGCCCGGGCCATCGCGGCCGCACCGACGATCGTCTTGCCGGCGCCGCAGGGCAGGACGACGACACCCGAGCCGCCGTGCCAGAAGTTGTCGACGGCCTGCCGCTGGTAGTCGCGGACCGCCCAGCCGTCCTCGGCGAGGTCGATCGCGTGCGCCTCTCCGTCGACGTAGCCGGCGAAGTCCTCGGCGGGCCAGCCGAGCTTGAGGAGGATCTGCTTCAGGTGGCCGCGCTCGCTCGGGTGGACGGCGACATGCTCGCGGTCGATCCGCTGCCCGACGAGCGGGATGACCTTCTTGCTGCGGAGCACCTCCTCGAGCACCGGGATGTCGAGGGCGTGGAGCACGAGCCCGTGCGTGGGGTGCTTGAGGAGCTGGAGGCGGCCGTAGCGGGCCATCGTCTCGGCGACGTCGACGAGGAGCGCGTGCGGCACGGGGTAGCGCGAGTGCTCGAGGAGGACGTCGACGACCTGCTCGGCGTCGTGGCCGGCCGCCCGTGCGTTCCACAGGCCGAGCGGCGTCAGCCGGTAGGTGTGCACGTGCTCCGGGGCCCGCTCGAGCTCGGCGAAGGGTGCGATGGCCTGCCGGCAGGCGTCCGCCGCGGGGTGGTCCACCTCCAGCAGGAGCGTCTTGTCGCTCTGGACGATGAGTGGTCCGTCGGTCACGCGTGGCCTTCCGTCGAGGGGCGTCAGGCAACAACGGGGATCTAGCCCCGCTGCTTCCGCCCTGGCCCCCGGGCGTCGTGCCGCGCCGTGTCACCCGGACGGGCGGACGGCGGCCGGCGGTCGAGGGGCCTGCGCCAGGGTAGGCGCCGCGGCGCCGCTCGGGCCCCCGCGGTCCGCGTGCCGGGTCAGACGCCTCCCGACCCGCTCGAGGCGGCGAACACGATGAACACGACGATCGCCACGACGATGACGGCGCTCACCGCGCCGAGGACGATCCAGCCGATCCGGGCCAGCCTCCGGGCTCCTTCGGGGTCGTGGCGGTTGTTGTGCAGTGCCATGGCGCCGAGGATCACCGCCGGCAGCCCGGCGAGCGTGAAGTAGCACGACGTCGTCGCGAGGCCGGCGATGACGACGAGGACGATCATCGACGCCGGGGTCGGGTTGGGCGCGTACACGTACCCCTGCGGCGGTCCGTACGACGGTGGCGAGCCGTAGACCGGCGGTGTGCCGTAACCGGGCTGCTGCCCGTAGGGCTGGGGTTGCCCGTAGGGCTGGGGCGGTCCGTAGGGCTGGGGTTGCCCGTAGGGCTGGGGCGGTCCGTAGGGCTGGGGCGGCGGGGGCGGCACCGGGGCGT